>NZ_JH556657.1:0-79471 GCF_000179595.2 Acetivibrio cellulolyticus CD2
CAAAGTGAAGTTGCCTTTGCTTTTTGTCATCTTTTAGGATTTAATTTGATGCCTAGATTAAAGAATATTGGAAAGGCAAAACTATATCGCCCTGATGCTGGTATATCAGATATGTATCCAAATTTGCAACCTATATTGACAAGAAATATCAATTGGGAACTTATAAGACAGCAATATGACCAAATGGTTAAATATGCTACTGCCTTACGTCTTGGAACTGCTGAAACCGAAGCCATTATGAAAAGATTTCAAAGAAATAATGAAATTAAACATCCTACATATCTTGCATTTATGGAACTGGGTAAAGCTATAAAAACTATTTTTCTTTGTGAATATTTAAGGTCAGAGGAATTAAGAATTGAGATTCATGAAGGTCTTAATGTTATAGAAAACTGGAATTCAGCTAACGGATTTATTTTTTATGGAAAAGGTGGAGAAATATCAACCAACAGGTATGAAGACCAAGAAATTGCAGTTTTGACATTACATTTATTACAAAATTGCCTTGTGTACGTTAATACTTTAATGATTCAAAAAGTTCTTACACAAAGCAAGTGGTATGATATTATGACACAAGAAGACTTCCGAGCACTCACACCACTTATCTATACACATATAAACCCATACGGAAACTTTGATTTGAATATGGAGGAAAGAATACCAATAGACATTGCCATAAATTAACATTTACTTTGCCCCTGGTGACACGGATGCTCCCACTACCCCTTGTTACCACAATTGTAGAGTTTTCTTCTTTGGAGAAAAATAAAATCTCATCATAGTTAAACAAATACATTTCTTCATTTTCCCATGCAGCTATTTTTTCAATACGCATCTTTGGCACCATATCAGCCTGGGCTTTATCGTTATGCAACAAATCAGTACTCTGCACAGTTGTTTTATTCAGTAAAGAAATATTATTCAAAAGCTTCGTTACATCAATATTATCAGCAGGCTCTGTCAAATACTTGATCATATTGCTTTGAAATACGCTAACAAGCTGATTTATCGTATAAGATGCATCATTATAAAAAGAGTCAACACTTTTAATATATACTTCAACGCTTGCAGGATCAGTATCACTTATATTATCACGAAGCGTCCTTATTGACTCAATTGCTGATTTTATAGATTTTAGAGAAACTCCAACCGCATCAGATAACTCCTCCGTTATACGGTTAACTGTTGAAACTTTCCTTAAAGACTCCAAAGCATCTGTGCTCTTTTTAATTTCTTCATCGCTTTCCATGGCCTCTCTTGCAAGCAATAAGTTCGCTTGTTTGAGCTCTTTGTTTTTATCCAGCCTTCTTTCATTTTCATGGTAGACTTTCAAAGCCTCATGAACAGCCGTATAAAGGTCCTTTCTTTCCCATGGCTTTGGTATGTACTTAAATATTCCACCGTTATTAAGAGCATTCTTTATACCAGTCATACTAGCTTGTCCCGTAAGCAAAATCGATATCGTCTTAGGGCTTATATTCATTATTTCTTCAAGTAACTTATCCCCTTTAATACCAGGCATGATGTAATCAGAGATGACCAACGGAATTTCTTCCCCCGCCTCAAGAAATTCTTCTATCAGCGCCAGTGCTTCCTCTCCGCTTTCAGCTATTTCTATATTATAATTTCCACCGAATTCAAGCTCCAACTGTTCTCTCAAACTCCGAAGAATAATCATTTCATCGTCAACGCAAATGATGTAAGATTTGCCCATAATTATCTCCCTCTAAGCATTTTTTGATTCAATATACTACAAATTTTTCAACTGCAGCTCATGTCCTGATATTGTTAAGAGTTTGAATAATTTCTTCAATTTCATCAATACCTATATTATCTTCACTTACGGACAAATCGACTTTTGACTTGATCAGTGTAATCTTCTCATATAAATTACAAAGTAATTTAAGATTTCTCTCCACTTCATCTGGATCCAAATCTTTGCCCTTTTCCTTGAGCTCTTGTCTCATATCTTCAAGCTTAAGTACTTTTTCTCTGATTTCCTTTTCTAACATTTCTTTTTTTCCCATCAAAGCACTGTTCTCCAAATCCAGATACGAAATGGCATCATAACGTTCAACAGCCTCTTGAATTAATACTTTCAACTCCTCATTATTCCACGGTTTCTCAATATATTTATAAAGGTTTGCGTTGTTTATCGCATTTGTAACTCCTTCAATGGTTGCCTGCCCTGACAGCATTATTTTCTGCGTTCTTTCAGATATGGAATGAATCCTTTTCAGAAGCTCGTCGCCTTTCATGCCCGGCATTATATAGTCTATAATAACAACAGGAACTTCGTTCCCTGAATTAATTATTTCTTTAAATAATTCTAAGGCTTCCTCTCCGCTTTCGGCTATTTCAATACCAAACTCTGTGAATGTATTTTTTATTGAATTTCTGAGGCTCTGTAGAATGATATTTTCATCATCGACGCATAGAATTATTTTCTTTCCCATTGTTATCCCCCCAGGATGATATCTATCTCATATTATGACAATATTATATCAGAAATTACATAACGAATAACTAATTAATTATGATTTTTCAAAATTTTGATTTAAAAAAGTTGCACTCTTCACCTTATAAATGTTAGTATAAGTGTAAATTTCGAATATAGGAACAGGTGGATTTATGCACTTTTTTGAAGATTTTAAAGAAGACCTATCATATGTATTTCAACACTGCCGTAAAAGAATAAACGAATATCCTCCAATCTTTCAAAGTGAAGGTATAAATTTTCTTGACAAGTATGATGTACTAAAGAAAGAGAGCAATAAAAACTACATCTGTTACCTCCTTCCGTTCTGGCTCAAGGATTCACTGGGCATTGAAAATGAAATTGCTAAAAAAATATCAATTGCCAATACCTTTCTAATGCTCTACTTTTTGATACAAGATGATATTATAGATCAACCGGCCTGCAAAAATAAAGGAACTCTGCTTCCCCTTGGGAACCTTTTTATGCTCGATTTTATGCACTGCTACCATGAATTATTTCCGGCTGGTTCGCCATTCTGGACCTACCTGCAAGAGTATACATATATTTGGTCAAAAAGCATGCTGTGGGAAAATACGGACGTTGATAGTACGCAAACTGCTTTCACTTCTGAAGATCTCAATATAATGGCATATAAAGCAGCCCCCTTAAAGGTAGCTGCAGTTGCAGCATGTTTATTGGGTGATAAAAAAGAACTCATTAAACCGATTTCTGATACTGTCGATTTGATCCTTACAAGTCTTCAGGTCGTGGATGACTGGATTGATTGGCAGGAAGACCTTATATCCGGAAATCGCAACTACATTTTAAGCGGAGTTTTATCAAAAAAAGGTATTCATTCTTACTCTATGCTAAACGAAGCTGATGTCAAAAGAACTTTGTTTTTTTCCGACGTTTTGGTTGATCTGTTCTCTATTATCGATAGCAATCACCTAAAAATTTCAGACCTCGGAAAAGATGCTTTTCCTTACTTGATTTCTTTTCATAAGAGCTTTTTAGATTACAGTTCAAAGCTCAATATTGAATTGAATGAAGATAGGAACGTTTTAGTAAATGGTGGGCTCAACTATTACATGTATAATTATCATAAGAAAAAAGAACATACCTGATATACATTAATTTCAAATATTTATTGCCTTTTTCTTTTTTGATAATATAATTATTGTATAGCTTTTCTAATAAAAATATAATACCAAAGGGGAGAATGTTTATGACAAATTACAAAGATTTTGAGGCAACAATAGTAAAAAAGGCATTAGAAGACCCTGAATTTAAAAAGAAATTAATTTCCGATCCTAAAGATACAGTAGAAGCATTAGCCAAAGAATTGTATGGCGATCAGGCATTTGCACTACCATCGGATTTAAAGATCAAAGTCATTGAAGAAACTCCTGATACATATTATATAAGAATCCCTGCCATTAATCCAACCGATCCTAGAGAGCCTATTGTTGGATGCTGGTAATAAAATTTCTGTGTGTATTTAACCCAATTAAATATTAGGATATTTGCTTTGCAAACATCTCAAATAAAAATAGACAAATCCAAGAATGGTTTGTCTATTTTTCATTTTCTGCTTATTACATTACAGGTCATTTTGGTATTGAAACAGTAAAGGTAGTCTTCCCCGGCATACTCTCAACCGTTATTTCGCCATTATGTTTTTCAACTATACGTTTAACAATATCCAACCCCATACCACTTCCTTCTCCCTGAGGCTTTGTTGTAAAGAACGGTTCAAATATCCTGTCTTTAATTTCATCCGGTATACCTTTGCCGCTGTCGGTAATGCTAACAATAACATTCTCACCTTTACCGTTAATATCAATTGTAAGTGTCCCCTTGAAATCCATAGCCTGCAGCGCATTGTGAATCAAATTAGCCCAAATCTGGTTCAGTTCATCCGGATATCCAAGAATAGGCGAAACCTCTTCATAGTTTCTTATTACCTCTACATTGTGTTTGATTCTATTATGGTACAATGTAAGAGTCATTTCAATGTTGTCAGTTATATCAACCTCAATCATTTGCGTGTGTTCACTTTGATGTGCATATGATTTTAACGCAAAAACAACTTTGGACGTTTTATCTGTTGCTATTGATATTGTGTGAGAATTCTTTTGAATACTTGAAAACAAATATGCAACTTTTATTATAAAAGCATAATTTTCACAACGGAATACCCCTTTAAAAGCTTGAATATCAAAAACTCCCATTGTCACAAGATTTTCAGCAATTCCCTCTGAATCTTCAACCCTGTATTCTTCCAGCTGCTTTATAATACTGCGTCGGTATTCACGCTCTTCCCTTGAAGAAATATAAACTTGATTTTGAGTTGCCATATTAAGAATTTCAAAAAAATACGGGCTATTTTCCTCATTTAAAAACCTGTTAATCTCCGGTAAACTTTTATAAACTTGATCCAATGATTCCGAAATATTTGTTATAGAAGCCTGTATTGCACCGAGAGGAGTATTGATTTCGTGCGCAACACCTGACACAAGTTGACCCAAAGCTGCCATTTTTTCTGATTTTATTAGATAATCTTGTGTTTCTCTAAGTGTTTCAAGTGTACTTCCAAGTTCATTATTTGATGCAATCAATTCTTCATTTAAGAGAGAAAGTTCCTCATTAGCCTCCTGAAGCTGTTCCGTTCTCTCAGATACTCGTTTTTCCAGAGTAATATTAAGATCTGCCAGCTTATCCCTTGATTCTTTAATCTCTTTCCACATGCTGTCCAACTCAATATTTTTCAATTCAAGCTCCTTTGAATAGGTTATTACTTTAGTAAAGTTTATTGCTGACCTCCGTCCTAAAATAAGCCCTAATGAAAGAATAAAAAGCAAAATCCCCCATTTCCATAAAAAGAATTCGTAGTCTTTGATAATTATAAACAGAATTAACTCTATCCCGCACGTCAGTGCAAAAAGAGAAAACCCTGCTGTAAATATTTTTGCATCTGCATTTCCCTTAAATGCATAGAGTATTGAAGTTCCGATGAGCATTGCAAACTGAATCACCATAATTATGCCCAAAAGATTTATCGATATAAAATATTCAAATTCCACAATTTTATATCCCGATAAAATATCAATAATATACACTGCAATACAAAAAACTGAATATGTAGCTTGGAAGTAAAAAGACTTTTTTAATATATTTTTTCGTCCCGGACCAAAAATCTGAAGGAAAAAATACATCAAAAAAACGACAAGCAGTAAAAGACATATACTGAATGTCAGTGTAAGGTACTGATCGAAATTGCTAAAAAGAATAATAAGCGTAGGATAAATTGCAGCCATTAGACCTAATATAAGTACTATTAGCCCTAATATAAGAAACTCCTTTTTTCTGTCTTTTAATAAGAACAGTGCAAAAACAAATAGAATCAGCCCCATCAATACAAAACTCAATCCTAACGGAATATTGAAAAAGTCTTCAAAGAAAAACTCAGGGTACAAAGTATTGTAACTCCCTATTGAAATCTTCCCGGCAGGACCAAACTTTCCATAAATAGACTGAGTTCTAATATATATTGTCTTTCCGCCACTATCAGCCTCCAAAGGTATTATAAACCTGTTTATATCAAATAAATATCTGCGGCTTTTTTCATAGACTATTTTCCCATCAATATAAACTTCAATTGATTGGCCATAAACAAGTTCAAAATATATACATTTGCCTTGCAAATTCCCTTCCGGGATACTATTTTTAAACCAAACAGCCTTAGTCTTTTGATCCAGACCCGACAAACCCTCTTTGGCATCGACTTTTCTCCACGGCACTTTATCCTGCTCTTCCTTTGTCCACCTTGGTAAATCAATACACTCAGATGGCAAATCCTCAGGGTAATACTCCCATTGTTTTTCAATTCCAACAAGACCCAAATCAGGGCTTGCAAAGCTTTGCATCTGGAATATACAAACAGGCAGAATTACAAAAAACATAATCAAAAAACGCATTTTCGAAATTGCTGACTCTTTTTTCATAGCTCTCACCCTTTTTAACAAAAGACACTAATACTTCTTATATTTCAAACTTATGGATTAAAAACCTACTCCGACGGCATAACAAAAAAACGCACACTTGCAGTTTCTTCAAGCTGCTCAATTTTGACATCCTGAGGAATTGTAACATTTCCTTTATCAATATAAGGCGCTATTTGATAATATGTATCAGGCTTTGCCTCTATCGCTTTGATTACAAAGTCTTCAGGCAAAGGTAAGTCCTTTCTTGTAAGCCCCCAGTTTTCCATAAGAACTTTTTCAACTGCTGCTGTAGCATCTTCCAGCATCTCTTTTCTAAATTCCTTATCTGTACAAGCCTTTTGATAAACTGCATACCACAATTGCTGTTCAAGAATCATTATATCTATCTCTGTCATAACCTTAACCCTCTCCTTAAATTAGTCTTTAATAGTAATGCTCCACCTGCCAGTAAAACCATTTTACTATTTCTATTTTGATAGTACAATTGTTTTCAAATAAATTAGCAAAATTAAAAAGAACCAGCACATTTTTCCTATATCAACTTTAGAACATTAGCTTCACAAAATTGCAATAAAACTCCGGGGCATCGAGCGCCTACGTTTTTGCCTCTTTCACTTCGTTCGAAAGAGGCGGAATTAAGGTGCCGAACATATGTTGTCCGGCACCTATTAATACTTACTGCATAGTCAAAGTTAAATCTCTTAACCAGTACTTTGAACGCATTTTGCTTGTTGCTTCAATCTTTATTACATTAGTTCCTTTTACCAAATAATCTTTTATACTAAAGTCCTCTGCTACATATCCAGCCGACCCTTTAGGCTGGTATTCGGTTAAAACATATTTGCCATTAACAATTAAATTTATAGGTGAATATCCACCACCTGGTATCATTGAAGATAGCTGATTGAGAGTAAGTACTGCTGTTGATGGTGTGCTGGTTAAATCAAACTCTGCCTGAAAGTTATCTCCGTTGACAAAAGTATGTACACCGTAACCGGAATCATAATATGCTGTGCATGAAGTCTTCAAGCCACTTGCTGCTATTGGACTTTTTGTAAGATCAGCTGTCAAAACTGTCTTTTGAACGTTATTTCTAACCTGTTCAGCATACACTACTATATTTGCAGAACCTTTTGCACCCTGATATGAATTATCTGCTTCAAGCGAAAAGTTATATACAACCTTGAATGTCGCTGTCTTACCAGGTTCAATTATCTGCCAGTTATTATCCTGAACAGTTAATGTCAAAGGATATTTACCTTCAAAAATAGTTCCGCTTTTTTGAATTTCTTTAATATTTACTCTAGCTGCAAGTGTTCCCATGTTTTGCACAGTAACATCAAAAATCTCACTGTCACCAGGTGCTAAATTACTAAAGAACTTTGTTGTTGATACTGCTGGTTGAGCAGATATATCCTTAATAATTACCGTTCCTGCTGTAAACGGATTATTTGCATTGACTGCGTTGCTTGTAAACAGTGCCATAGTACCTGCACCAACTAACATTGATATAATTACTGTAGATATTATTGCTGTGATAAATATACTTTTTTTCATAGTTATATTCCCCTTTTAAATTTATTTGCTCATTTAATTTGAGCTGTTTATATAACCCTTTAAAAGCTCATTATCATTGGGCCCATACTTTGATAATTACTTTTAAAGATATTACGTTCATGTTTTTAAAAACTACTTTTACATTTTTGAATCTACACTGCACTTATAGGCAATTTTTAGAGATTTTATCAAATTGGGAACTGCCAAAACGATGAAGGATATCAGAAGTAAGAATATAATCCCGCTTTTTGTTTTCAGAAAGCTAAATATATAACCTGCAAAAGGTATACGAACCCCAATATATTTTCCTACTATATCTTCCGGAGTAATATAATTTAAGTCCTCCGCATTGTTATTATCGCCTTTGGTTACGTACTGACAGGTATCATTTACAATCTTTTCACTTACAATTCTATGTGTTACCAGCATATTGTAATCTTTTGATCTGAAAGTCACAACTTCTCCAGCCTCATAGGTATCCATAGGACTTTTCTCCTTGATTACTATAATGGAACCGGTTTTTATGGAAGGCTCCATTGAACCTGAAAGAACTGTGAGAATTTCATACCCGAATACGTTTGGAGAACTGCCAGTCATTTTAGCTGCTATTACAAAACACAAACTAAAAATAGTTGTTAAAATAATTGTACCTAAAATAACCTTTCCTAAAACCATTTTCACTTTTAACATTACTCGTCCTCCCTCAGAAATTCTAATGGATCATTTACTTTCTTCTCACCTTCCACATTTCCGGCCGCCCCATATACTGCTCCCATTACAGTTTCGGGCTCATTTTTTACATCTGTCTCTACTTTGAAAGCTCCTGTCTCAATGGATATGCTATTGTTTACCAGTGCATAAGAAGGCTTTATGTTCTGAATTAATGCAATTATGGCTAAAAACCAAACCAGATACAAAGCTATCCAAACTACTGCCTGATAAAATCTTTTAATTTTATATAACAATTTACAATCCATCTGAGTACTCCCCTATCTCCCCTTGCATATTATCTCAACTCAACTTACAACTTGATTATAATTTGAATTTCACTAACTGTAATATATTCTTTGTGAAAAGTAAAAAAACGACTGCTAACAGTCGTTTTTTTCATGTAAACGGTAAAATTTAATCTATGAAATGATATTTTACATAAGCGGTGCCAAAAGCCTGAGCACAGAACCCAGTAAAGCATTATACCACCTAAAGTCTTTAAAATCCTCCATCTTAACCTCTCTACAGACCTCCAAAGTATTTAAAAAGTCATCTCTGATATCTTTTAGGGCACTACTTTTGTACATCCAAACACCACATTCATAATGCATAAAAAAGCTACGGAAATCCATATTTATGGTGCCAACTACCCCAAATTCATCATCTGTGACAAGGGTTTTTGCATGTATAAATCCAGGGGTGTATTCATAGATTTTCACGCCACTTTCAACCAATATTTTATAATTCGATTTTGTGACTGTGTGCACATACCACTTATCAGCACAATGAGGCGTAATAATACGAACATCAACTCCCCCTTTAGCAGCTGAAGTTAAAGCTTTTATCATGTCGTGATCAATAACCAAATATGGAGTAGTTATAAAAACATACCTCTTTGCTTTATTTATTAAATTCAGATAAACTATTTCCCCAACATGTTCATCATCTAACGGACTATCCGAAAAAGGTTGATAATATCCTTTTATACTTACTTCCCTATCCAATCGACTTTTGACCTTGTACCTGTTAAAATCCTCATCAACATTTCTTAGGCACTCCCACAACGATAAAAACATAACCGTCATGCTCCACACAGCATCTCCTTTAAGCATAATTGCAGTGTCCTTCCAATGCCCATGTTTCTCAATTTCATTGATGTATTCATCCGCCAGATTTATTCCACCGGTAAATCCCGTGTGCCCGTCTATAATTGTGATTTTCCGGTGATCCCTATTATTCAACCTGATGTACAATATAGGAATCATTGGATTGAATACACAGCATTTAATCCCAAGCTTTTCAAGCTTTTTAGAATAATTATATGGTAAAGTAAGAAGACAGCCGGCATCATCATATATAATACGAACATCTACACCTTCTTTAACTTTTTCCACTAGTATATCTAATATATTGTTCCACATAACTCCTTCCTGAATAATAAAGTACTCCATAAAAATGAAATGCTTTGCTTTCTTCAGTTCTTCCTTAAGCCTCTCAAATTTCTTTTCTCCAATTGGCAGATATTCGCCAGTCGTGTTGTTATACGGAGGATAATGCGCATTATTGTGAATATATCTTGACTGAATTGATGCGTCCTCACTTTGCTCTATAATCTCATTCAAAATGGCTTTTTGAGGTTTTAAAACCTTAAAAACTTTCTCATCCATTAATTTCATTTTACGTTTTTCCCTCTTGCTTACCCTTTTTCCACCAAAGAAAATATAAAACAGGCCTCCAAAAATGGGGAATAGAAGTATCGGTATAATCCATGCTATCTTATATGACGGATTACTCCTGTCATTAATAATCCATAAGACCGCAAGTATACTTATAAATATACTTATCCAATAGAAATGAACAAAGTAGTTATTGAATTTTAGAATAACACCAATAATTGCTGCTAATTGTAGGGCTATAGCAACAGATATCAGAACAACCCTTCTATAAAGAAACCTTATAATAGCCTTCATACTAAGCCTCATCTCCTCAAAAATGGTCCAACCAATCATCTCTATTCTATCATATTTAGGCAGAAGTTAACTGGTAAATTATTAGTTTATAATCTAGCTGAATAAATCTGTTCTACATTTAACTTGAAAAGTGCAAAAAAACACCCCTTTTTCCTTAAGAAAAAGAGGCACCAAATTTACCGCAATTAGTATTTCCGCATCAATTCCAGCATCTTCCTGTCTAGTGCATGTCCATGCCAGTCTTCATAAGTCACATCTCTGCGTTTAGAATCCATAATTCCAAATTCACCCGAGAATTCCCAAAGCAAAAATCCAATATTGTTTGACTTCAATATATCTAAAACATCTTCCATCCATTTTAGCATCACTTCATGGGGAGTATGTATATATGCACCGCCTTCTCCGCAAATTACAGGAATTCCTTTTCTGGTGAGCTTTACCCACTTTTCATAGTGATCTTCCAGCATTTTTCGATCCCATGGCCTTTCATCCTGCTTTGCACCCGGCCAGACAGGTGTCTCCCACTTCTGGTCACTAACCCATTCTGCCATATAATGGCTAAGCCCAAAAGGAATATATGCCCTGCAGCTCTGTATAGCACCAGTATCAACTAATTCGAATACAGGTTCATTTCCACCACACAGCCCCTCTACTACTATCTTCCTATTATTATCTACTTCCCTGATAGTATTAATAGCTTCTCTCATAATCCTGACATAATCAGCCTCTGTCATTTTGCCTTGCTCAGGGCACGGGGGCTCATTTAGCAGGTCAAAGCTAAGTTTATCACCGGAAATACCCTTGTAACGTTTGGAGAATGTCTCCCAATAGAAGCAGAAAAGCTGTTGTGCCTCCCTGTCCTTCCAGAGGTCAAACGGCTCCTGAATTTCGGTGTTTATACAATACCCAGGTGCTCTGTGTATATTGAGCGATACGTGCAGCCCATTTCTGCTTCCCATCTCAATTACCCTATCAATCTTTTCAAGGACAACTTCGTCCATTTTATAAAAATCCTTTTCATCACCAACCCAATTCCTATAACACATCGGAATACGAATACAATTAAAACCCCAATCCGCAATCCATTTTATATATTCTTCCGAAAAATCGCCTAAATGCCTTTCATACTTTCCATTCATGTCAGCTTCCTTTTTCGAAATAAATAAGTTTAAAAGATTAAATCCCTTCCACCTTGACGTAGTCCTGTCCGTCATAATAATATTTCTCCTATTATCACATAATATAAAACCCAGCCAAATATGTACTCATGCCCAAAACATCAATAACAGAAACATTATAAGTCTCTACGAATGATTGTCTTTTAAAATTACTGCCCTTTTAATTTTATCAGACCCAAATCTCTCCCTAATTAAATCAAAGGTTTTTTCCAGTTTTTCTTCTTTTTCGTTACAACCTTCACTGTTATCCATATTGAATATTGATATCTGTTCTGCTTCATCTTCAGAAATATTATTTAATGAAATCCCAAGTAATCTTACAGGTCGGCGGTTATCCCAGTTATCTTCCAACAAGTCTGCCCCTGCAGCATATATTTCTTTGGTTAAATATGTAGCCCTAATGGATTTTTGCCGGGTTATAGTTTTGAAATCTTCATATCTGATAGCTATTGATATTGTTTTGCCCTTGTAGTTTTGCTTTCTTGCTTCCATCCCAACATCCTCAGCAAGCCTCAACAAAACTGCTTTGGCATACTCCAAATCTGTTATATTTTGGGGCAGTGTAGTAGTTCTGCCTACAGATTTACTTTTGCTTATTGGATTTTCTGAAACTTGAGATTCATCAATACCATTTGCCAAACGGTAAATTTCGCCACCGTATTTTCCAAACTTTTTTATAAGAAATTGCGGGTCACTTTTTGCTATATCCCCGATTTTATATATTCCAATATCTATAAGGTTCTTCTCCGTCTGTTTGCCAATCCCATACATTTCTCTTACCGGAAGCGGCCATAACTTTTCACTTATATCATTCCTCCACAGTTCTGTTATTCCAAGAGGTTTTTTGAATTCCGAGGCCATTTTTGCCAGAAATTTATTTTCAGAAATGCCTATCGAGCACCAAAGATCCAATTCGTTCATTATATCCTTCATAATTCTTTTTGCAGACTCCACAGGCTTCCCGAATAATGCCTCGCACCCTGTCATATCAAGCCATGCTTCATCAATACTGTTTTGCTGTACTACAGGCGAATATCTTGAAAGAATACTCATTACTTCTCTTGACTTCTTTTCATAAAGTCCATGGCTAGGAGGTATCAGAATAATATCAGGGCAAAGTTTCTTCGCCTCATGTATAAGCATTGTCGTCTTTACTCCATACTTCCTTGCCTCATAATTTGCAGCAAGAATAATCCCTGTTCTCTTTTTGGGATCTCCTGCAACCGCTGCTGTCCTGCCTTTTAGTTCTGGATTTTTGGCCATCTCGCAGCTTATAAAAAAAGCATTCATATCTACAAGGAAAATAACTCTTTCCATAACATTCCTCTTTAATAAAAATCTTCTGTTCAGTTTAAATCTTTAAAGCTCTATAATATCTACGCTTTTCTGCTCTGGGCTGGATTGATATCAGGATCAGTATATATATCAAATTCATCTCTGCTCTTTGTTGAAAACTCAGACACAACTGCACCTTCATTTCCTGCCTGAAACCAGTGAAGTGTATTTGGTGCAAGTGTATACTGCTCCCCAGGGTTTAATTCAATCTCATGCCAAACCGTAAAAAATTGTTCTCTTCCTTTTGGAGGAACAGCCTTTGGATTTTGAACAGAAGCCCCAGGCACATATAAATATACTTTTCCCCATCTGCACCTGAATGTTTCCTCCTTGCCAGGTTCATTGTCTACTGGTGGGTGCCTGTGTTCAGGACAAGTCTGTCCAGGAAAAAGGATCAATTCCTTTGCACAACACCTATCAGTATTAACATAAACTATAAGTTCCAGTCCAATTTTTTCAACCTCTCCTAATCCATACTCTGCAACTTCCATATTATTTTTTTCTTTATCTGTGACAACAATTCCAGCTTTATCAAGATACTCTAACGCCCTTTTACAGGTTTCCCTGTATAATTCTTTTGACATCATGCCATTACCCTCCTGGGAGTATGTATTTATATTGTATTATTTTAATCTTAATCTCTTCATTACAAACTTTTCTAGTAATATTATAACAGATTTTTTTAAAACAAGTACACCACTTAAGAAATAGCCATACTTATATTTTCAGCATTCCTAAATCCCTAATTTTTAAACAATCAATCAAAAAAAATAGCCATACAGACCTTAAGTCCATATGGCTATTCATACTAAATAGTAATTTTAATCTCTCTTAATTAAAGAATTCTTCTCCAAGAAGCCCCTTTCTCATATGTCCGAAGTCAATTGAGTTTGCCGATCCATTACTGTCAACATCGGCAGCTGTAAACTGTCTTTCAGTAAAAGTTTGTTTACCAAGCAAGTACAGTCTCATATAACCGAAATCTATTGAGTTAAAGCTTCCATTACCGTCAATGTCACCTTTTACAACTGAACCTGAAGTAGGAGTAGCTGTAGCAGTCTTTGTAGGTGTAACTGTAGGAGTTTTAGGTGGATTAGAAGTCTTTGAAGGAGTAGTTCCATCAGGCTCTGTTCCGAATATTAATGTATCTCCATCATATACAGTTATTGTTGTTGACTTAGCAGGTGTAGTTCCTGTACCAAGTCCCTTGTATGACGGGTCGTTTGTTGGATCCCATTTTGATCCTGCAGGTGCTGTTATACGAAGTTGGAGCTCAGCAGCATATTCAGACTGTCCACCTGGATAAATGTTAGTTCCGTCTGCATATTTAACTTCAATATAATAAATATCACCTTTATAAGGCTTAAGCTGTGAAACGGTTGCTTCCATATTTGTTTCCATATAATTTGTTCCAACCACTACACTGCTTGGATCTACTCCCTCAGAAAGATCTACATAGTAACGATATGAAAGGTCTTTGATCAATCTTGCAGGCCAAGCTGAACGGTTGTTCAAGAATAACTTGAATGCCATATCATTTCCTGAGCTTCCAGTTACTGCACCTTCAACATAGAACTCATCTTCTTTTACTTCAGGTGCTGGGAAGTTTGCAACAGGAGTTCCACCGTATTTAGCATACATACCGCAGAGTATTCCTACAAAACCAGCATTGTAGTCTGTAGCAACTTCGTTACAAACATAATCTTTAATATCATCAGTATAAGAACCTGAAGAACTAGGACCACCTACTAAAGCTCCGTAAAGGATGTGTCTGTGATTTTCAGGGTATGTCAATTGGTCAGTCCATGAACTATGTGCTGTTCTGTGGTGAGGATGCTCCGGTGGTTTTGTACCAAATCCACAAACGTAGCTCCTGCCACTGCTTCCAAGTGCATAATCTATCTGTTTCTTAGCAAAACCATAATATCTATCCTTCAATGTAGTATCTGATAGAGAATCAGCATATACATTGGCAAGAAATGCCTCTGTTGTTGCATATCTTAATGAACCCCATTGATCAAGCCATGCAAGATCTCCAACGTATTTTATCTGTTTTCCATTATATCCAACAGACCACCAGTCAAGGTGCTTCTTAACGAAATCGTGATATTCTGACTTGCCTGTTTCTTTTGCAAGCATTAACATAGCTCCGTAGTGAACATCATCCCAACAGTGAGCCCATGTATATTTCATATCTGGAACTTGATCTTCTGTCTTTTGAAGTGCAACAAGTGATTCTGCCTTTTCAAGGTAAGTATCGTCATTTGTTGCTATATGGAGCCAAATTGCTGACCACATAAGTTCGTCCTGCCAACCACTCCATGAGTTATAGAAGTTTTTTGCTGCTTCATAACCATTATCGCTTCTTGTTGAATCCGAAAGTGCAAAAAGACTTTTTGCATGGGTAAGGTATGTACTATCTTTAAGAACTATTGAACCGATTGCAAGAGCTGCAGCCATCTGAGCTGTTACACAAGTAGGTTTACCTGTATATGATGGTCTTGTCATCTCTTTTTCAAGACATTCAACAGGTCCCCACCAAGCATGGTCTCTAGTTCCGTCACCTACCTGATACACAATGCTTGTCCCCTTGTCACAAGCAACAAGGTAATCCAATATAAACTTGAGGTTATTTTCGAGGTGAACTTTTTGTCCTGATGACTCAATATCATCACCATATTCATACAAAGCCCAACCAAGCATTGATGCAGTATATGACATAGGAAGATTAAACTTAACATGGTCTCCTGCATCATACAATCCACCTAATACATCATCCTTCATTGTTGAATCTCCACGCCACTCAACACGGTTCCAATCTGGAAGTGGACCTGCCTGCTGAGCCTCATAGAAAAAAATTGATTTCTGAAGGGCTTCAGCATAGTTATAGCTTCCTGCTGCCGATACCATGTTTGTTGGTAACGCCATAACCACAAGCATAGCTAATAAGAGTAAAAAGCATACTGTCTTTTTCAATTAACATTCCTCCTTAATAAATTTAAATAAACAACTATTAATAAGTTTAAAAGAAATAAGTTAAATATTTATTATGTCCTACTTCACCCCCCTGTTGAAAATTATAAGTTATATTAATAAAATAACATTACTAGCCATGTCGATTTAGGTCAAATAAGCTAGACCAAGAAATTATAGCCAAAGTTACATTTCCAGCATTCCTAATTAATTCCCTTCAGTTTAAACTTTATATTGTGCGGATAGCATGTCTAATAATTATACTAAAATAAGTTCGTATGAAAGTAATTTTTTGAGTACCTAAATGATAACTTTTATCATATTTCGTATATGTATTACAAAAAAACTTATGATCATTTAGCTTGTTTTTTCTAAAATAAGTACTGTCTTTGTTTTCTCTGCATTACTCAACGCATTCATATATCCGTCAAAATCTCTGTCTGATTTATAATGTTTAATCGCATCACTAAACATGCCAAGTGCGCTCTCATAATAATATATATCGTTATCCATTTCTGCTATATCATAAAATATATTACCAATATCAACCTTTACATGTCCATGTTGTCCTTGCAATTCTTTAAGCTTTAAAATCTCCTCAAACTCTTTTGCTGCCATAAGTAAATTTTGCTTTTTATCTTCATGCTTGGACAGTTCAATATAACACACCCCTTTTGCCTGCTTGACCCACCCATATATATGAGGCCGTTCGCAACAGTCAAGCTTTCTTTGAACCTTATCAAACTCAGTTAAAGCTTCATTAAACCTCATATTATCAATTAGCTGCCCAGCTTTATCCATTACTTTTAAAACTCTTCTAACGGGATACTCATACATGTAACTGTAAACCTCATGCAATACTGCAATCAATCCTACTGACACCAACAACTGAATAATTATATTAATATACAACTCGTTAATAATAATATTATTTGTAAAATACACATCTATCAGATAGTACGCAATGACTATAAGCCCCTCGAGAAACACTAAAAAGGCTATAACCCAAACTTCTCTAGGTTTATAGTAAATATACGACTTAAAAAAAGTCTTCTTTGCAAAAATATTTGCAAAACCCATAAGTGCACTTACTGCAAGTAATCCAACTCCAAACCACAGATTCTTTAAATTAACCATATTTCCAATAGGATTTTTGGCTAATAAGTAATTTGCAGAAAGCACAATAAAAACAGCGGCAAACAAAAATATGCCAGGCTTTCTTTTCACTAATACTCCTCCTAAAAATACATTTCAACAATGCAAAATTAATTTAGGAATTATGGATTTGAGAGAATGATTTAAGAAATGGAAAACCACGAATATATTACAAACATTTTTGAAACGGATATATCAAAACTTTTCCCCAAAGTGCAACGAAAGCAATCAATTAAATTATAAAACCAAAATTCCCCTTAATATATATTCTTTATATAGCCTAATTATAACACTCATTTATATAAAAATAAAGATTAACAATATATTAAGTTGTTTTTATAAATTGCAAGTTAAAGTGACGGTAAAATTTTGGTAAACTTGTATAATGCAAACTATTGGCACTATTGTTCGGGATGTCAAGGGCGAGCATAGCTCGTTCATCGTAGGCAAAGCCGGAGACCCTTTACATCCATTGCACTATCATCCTTTTGTTCCCGGTCTGTTATGACAGACCGGCTGCCTTCTGGCGAGGACAGGGCTTGGGACAGAGTCCCAAGGTTTTAACTTGCAGCCATATCAATTGCAGACTTATATGCTAATATTCGTCTTGGATAGTTATTTATCCATGTTTCTATCCATTTTATCGTCTTTTTACTTATTCTCCCTATATCTGTTCCTTTTGGTATAAATCGGCGTATTAGCTTGTTTGTATTTTCGTTTGTGCCTCTTTCCCAGGAGCTATATGGATGTGCATAATATAGTTTCACCCTTTTATCTTTTCCAGCCCTCACAGACCGTTCTATGCCTTCATAATCAAGAAATTCACTACCATTATCCACTGTTATTGTTTTGAATTTATCCTTAAATGATTTACCATATTTCTTCTCCAAACAATCTAGTGCTGCTACTACTGATTCTTGTGTCTTTGATGGCATTTTGATTATTATTTCCTCGCGTATACTTCTCTCACTTAAAACCAGTAATACTGCACCTTTCCCTTCACGTTTTCCAACAACACAGTCCATTTCCCAATGTCCATATTCCTCGCGCTTATCAATCTCTGTAGGCCTTTCTTCAATGCTTGTTCCTTTAAGATTTTTATGCGGTATCTTTATTTTCTTATAGTCTCTCTTTTTGCCAGCTTTTTTCACTGGAAGATCTATATTTGTAAGGTTTAAGAACACATCTCCTCGATCTATATAGTTATATACTGTCTTTGTACATATTTGGGTCTCAAACTCTAAGCCTTTCGCTTCTATCTCTCCTATCACTGCATCTGGGGAATACTTTTCTTTTACAATCTTTTTTTCTATGTGTTTGACTAATTTGTGGTCTTTACCTATCTTTAATCCAGGTCCTTTGTTCCTTGCATTCTCATAATATATTCGTTGCCCTACATCTGCACAATATTCTTCTCTGTAAGTCAAATCAGAGTTCACAAGCTTTATCTTTCCCCTCGATATTTCTCTTTCTATTGTTCTGATACCTCTTTGCATGCGCTGTGCTATTTCATAAGGTTTTAATCCCTCTTTTAACAATATTTCAATACTATATCTTTCTCTTGCTTTTAGGTGTTTATATTTTTTTGTTTTTGCGGTATTATTAATCTGGCTCATGGTTTTCTCCTTTGTTTGTTTTTCGTGGTTGCTAAACATTATACAATGGATTTTACCATGAGTCTCAATTTTTTGCTTCTTCCGTCACTTTATTTTACAACTTACCTATTAAGTTGTTTTTATTTTAGTTTATCTTATCATTTGTAATCTTTCTGAACTCCATTGAATACATAAAGAAGGAAAACAATGTAGAGAAAACTGCAATCAAAACAAATATATCAATTAGAATATTAGTATATGTATTTATCAGATTTCCAGACTTAAGAACTATAGTCATAACTATAGCAAGCGAAAAAATTACAGTAGTCATCTTGCCATACCAATTTGCCTGTACAACAAAATTCACTTTCTTATATAAGAGAATACTTCCTAATATCATAAAGATTTCTTTCGCCAAAACTATTATTAAAACAGGCAACGGTATTATTTCTTGTATACTAAGTATAGTCAATGCGGTCAGCTGCATAAGTTTGTCAGCTAAAGGATCTGCCAACTTTCCAAATGAAGTGATCAAATTATATTTTCTTGCGATCATCCCATCCAGCATATCGGTAATGCATGCAACTACAAATAATACAACAGCAGCAATGAACTGTTCATTGTATAAACAATATCCAAAAGCAGGAACAAGAAAAAATCTGATTACGGTTAGAATATTAGGAATATTCACTTATTCACCACCTGAAAGCATTTTAGTCAAATATTAGTTTTACCGATTTTTATTAAATTCATTTTACCATAGATACCCATTTTATTACAACGGTCTGTAACAAAATCATGCTCCATGTTTCTTTAATATTCTTTTTACATTAATTTTGCCATTAAGTCATAAATGTCCGGAGCATGCTTTTTCATGTTTAAAGGCCTAAGCTCCTTGTTCGTCCAAGCATGCATGGTTTCACCATAGTTTATTAATATATTACTATTCTTATTATATACTTCATAATAAAATGTAATTCTTGTAAAAGAAATTTGTTTGATTTTTGTTGTAACTATTAATTCATCTTCATACTTTGCAGCACCTTTGTAACAACTCTTTAATTCCAGCAGCGGAAGCATAAATCCACTTTTTTCAATATCAGAGTATGACATACCAATGCTTTTTATAAAATCCGTTCTAGCCGCTTCATACCAAATGGGATAATTTGAATGATGCACTATCCCCATTTGGTCTGTTTCAGCATACCTTACAACAATTTCTGTTTTCGAAGTATACATAATCTCCACCTTTAATTTGCCCAATCTAAAACAAAATAAGCGTATTTATATATATTTACTATAAGTTAATCTTTCTTACAAAGACATTATTTTGCTTAATCCTATCAATTCTTCCGGTAATGACTTCTTCATTTCAAGGGCTTCATCCAAATCAAGGTCTACAACAACACTATTTTTATAGGATATTATCCTGTTTCGTGCCCCGGCTTTTAATACTTCAACAGCCTTTAGCCCCATCATGCTTGCCATAACTCTGTCTTGAACAGTTGGACTTCCCCCACGCTGGATATGTCCAAGTATTGTTGCCCTGGCTTCGATGCCAGTTTTCTCAGTAATTTCCTTTGCTATTTCTATCGCTTTTCCCTCAACACCTTCAGCGACAATAACTGTATAGTTCTTTTTACCCCTATTGCGGCCTTCAATTATTGGCTTTAATACATCCTTATCAAGATCAAAAGGCTTCTCAGGCAGAATAACAGCCTCAGCTCCACCCGAAATACTTACATTCACTGCAATATAACCTGCATGCCTTCCCATAACTTCAAGGACGCTGCATCTCTCATGGGAATATGCTGTATCCCTTATTTTATCAATTGCATCCTGAACAGTGTTTAATGCAGTATCATACCCAATTGTATAATCAGTGCAACCTATATCATTATCAATTGTACCAGGTATGCCTATAACGTTCATTCCAAGTTTACAAATGTCTCTAGCCCCTCTGTAAGACCCGTCACCGCCAATAACAACCAAAGCATCTATACCAAAAACTTTAGCCATTGCCATAGCCTTGTTAAGCCCTTCTTCAGTTTTAAACTGTGGTGATCTTGCAGTCTGTAATATCGTTCCACCTCTTTGTATTATATCACCTACAGACCTTGCGGTCATTTCCTCCATATCACCATGAATCAATCCGTCATATCCTTTTCTTATACCCATAACCTTCATTCCGTAATAAAGGCCTGCTCTCACTACCGCTCTAATAGCAGCATTCATACCCGGTGCATCTCCACCGCTCGTTAATACACCTATTGTCTTTATCTCACTCACCGTAATTCCTCCTTAATAGCATTAAACCCGTGTCAAACTAGCAACACGGGATAATCCAATCATTAACCTATTCACATAAATCAAAATACTTAATATCCCTTTTCAATAATCACACTGTGTGCTTCTTCAACTTCCGCCTCTGGAACGAGCACCTCATAGTAATTATCATTATTTTCATGGTTCTTGCTGATTGGTCTTAACTTAACCAAAATACCTTCATTTGTCAACAAATCCTGCATAGAAGTGGCGATCTCCCTACTTTGAGCCATATATACCACTGTCCACATATAAACACGCCCCTTTTTGTTTTATTCACCTGAAAGAATTTCTCCATGACGACATAACACTTTAGCTTTGCCTCTAATTTTTATCGCAGAAGTATTCTCGGTAAACTGGGCTATAAGCAACTCACCCTTATCCAGTTTCTCAGTATGATGGAATTTTGTATCCCTACCTCTAGTCATACCGATTATATTGACACCATTTTCTTCAGCCTTAATTAAAATATAATCTCCTGATACTTTTTCATTTTCCCAATCCAATTAAAACCACCTCGTCATAACTATATATTAATTCAAAACAAAAATCAATACGAATTTTAGATGGATAATACATCTCAGCTACTATTAAATATCGTATTAT
Organism: Acetivibrio cellulolyticus CD2; assembly: GCF_000179595.2. NCBI lineage: Bacteria > Bacillati > Bacillota > Clostridia > Acetivibrionales > Acetivibrionaceae > Acetivibrio > Acetivibrio cellulolyticus. The sequence goes on from NZ_JH556657.1 coordinate 21,892, forward strand.
TTTTAATTTTATTAACATCAATTTGATAAATTTTATACTACTTTTACATTTTCTTCTCCAAGTCTTTGTTTTAGTTCCGCTATTATACTTTCATTTAAAGCTATCCAACATTCTTTTTCTAATACTCTGCCTTTCTTTTCCACATCATCACACAAACAAACGGGAGTATCCCCGTTGAAGTATTTTAATAACGCCATTAATGAGTCCCTTTTATCATCCTCAATATTATGACTCACTCTCAAATAAACCTTCTGAACCTGCATTTTCTTTAGAGGGTTTATCTCCTCACATATTATTTTAGGTTGCTCCTCTTCCTTAATACTTATTCTTCCCTTGATAAGAACAATATTTTCTTCAACTATTAACTTCGAATACTTCTCCAGTACGGTCGGGAATACAATAACTTCCATCATGCCATACAGATCTTCCAAAGTCAAAAAAGCCATTAAATTATTGTTTCTTGTAGTTTTGGTTTTCTTTGATGTAATTATTCCTCCTACGATAACATTCATTCCATCACTTATATTTTTTGCATCATCCAATGAATACGCTTCTTCACTCTGATTAGCATCTACATTCAACTCGGAGCTAAATAAACTCACCATTTTATTTAATTCTTCTTCAAATTCACTTAATGGATGACCGGAAATGTAAAGCCCAAGCATCTCTTTTTCCATTGATAAAAGCACTTTATTAGGATATTCATTTATATCAGGATATATATCTTCATCTTCATAGAAACTTGTTTCACTACTATTTACCTTGTCATCGGTACCCATTGAAAGCTCAAACAGAGATAATTGTCCCTCCATGTTTCGCTTCTTAATCTGAGCTATTCCATCGAGCATTTTTTCAAAAACCGCAATCAGCCTTGACCTATAAACTCCCATAGAATCAAAAGCTCCACTCTTTATAAGACTCTCAATACATCTTTTATTTACATCTTTACCGTCAATTCTATCGCAGAAGTCCCTGAAAGACCTATAGTTTCCATCAGTTCTACGCTCGTCTATAACTGATTTTACGGCACCTTCTCCGACATTTTTAACTGCAGCCAGTCCAAAACGTATTTTCCCGTTTACTACAGTAAATTTCATTTGACTTTCATTAATATCCGGAGGCAATACCTCAATGTTCAAAACCTTACATTCATGTACATACTGCGATATTTTATCACTGCTACCCAAAAAACTATTGAGCAGCGCAGCCATAAATTCAACTGGATAATAACACTTTAGCCACGCTGTCTGATATGCTACTACAGCATATGCAGCCGCATGGGATTTGTTGAAGGCATAGCTCGCAAAATCCATCATCTCATCAAAAATCTTGTTTGCTATTTTCTCATCTACACCATTTCTTACGCATCCCATAACTACAATGTTTCCGTTTTCATCATCTATACCATGAATGAAATTTTTTCTTTCCTGCTCCATTACACTTATTTTCTTTTTTGACATAGCACGTCTTACCAAGTCAGACCTTCCCATTGAATAGCCGCCAAGGTCTCGAACGATCTGCATAACCTGTTCCTGATATACCATACATCCGTAAGTTACATTCAAAATATTCTCAAGAAGCGGATGATCATATTTTACCCCTGCAGGAACATTCTTATTTTTTATATATCTTGGAATCTGGTCCATTGGACCCGGACGGTATAGGGAAATTCCAGCTATAATATCTTCAAGGGATGTTGGCTGGAGTTCTTTCATAAACTGGGTCATTCCAGCACTTTCAAGCTGAAAAACTCCCGACGTCTTACCTTCTCCGATGATTTTAAATACGTTTGGGTCGTTCATTTCAAGCCTGTCAATATCCAGCTTAGTATTGTAGTTTTCATACACCAAATCAACCGCATCTCTAATAACCGTTAGTGTCCTAAGACCTAAAAAGTCCATCTTCAGAAGTCCCAATTCTTCCAACTGCCCCATTGGAAACTGGGTGGTTACACTCTCATCGTTTTTCTGGAGTGGTACATATTCCGTTATAGGGTCTTTAGATATAACTACACCAGCAGCATGCGTGGAAGCATGCCTTGGCATCCCCTCTAAAAGCCTTGCAGTATCTATCATATCTTTTATTAAATTATCCTGCTCATACTTTGCTTTTAGTTCCGGGTTCATTTCCAAAGCTTTACCAATGTTCATTCCGATCTGCATCGGTATCATTTTTGCAACAATATCAACTTCGCTGTATGCTATATCTAAAGCTCTTCCCACGTCTCTAATTGCAGCTCTTGCAGCCATAGTTCCAAAAGTGATTATCTGTGATACCTTATCTTCTCCATACTTTCTGACAACATAATCAATTACTTCCTGTCTTCTTTCGAAGCAAAAATCTATGTCTATATCAGGCATAGTGACTCTTTCAGGGTTTAAGAAACGCTCAAAGAGCAGGTTGTATTTCAATGGATCTATATTGGTTATTCCAAGGCAATATGCTACAAGACTGCCCGCAGCCGAGCCTCTCCCCGGACCTACAGGTATACCGTTATCCTTTGCATATTTGATAAAGTCTCCAACAATGAGAAAATAATCTACATATCCCATCTGTTTAATAACTGATAACTCATATTCTAATCTTTCAAGCTTGTCCTCAATACATTCACCAAATAAACGGTTTAATCCCTCATAGCACAATTCTTTCAGATATTTAAAAGCATCCTTGTTATCCGGTATGCTAAACTTCGGCAAGTGGAGTTTACCGAATTCCAACTCTACATTGCACATTTCACCAATCTTAACAGTATTCTGTATTGCTTCCGGTACATTTACAAAAACATCTGCCATCTCTTCAGGCGATTTCACATAGAAGTCTTCCGTTGAAAATCTCATTCTGTCTTCATCGTTCATATTCTTTCCGGTCTGTATGCAAAGCAATACCTCATGGGCCCTTGCATCTTCTTTTCTTAGATAATGAGCATCATTAGTTGCAACAAGTGGAATTCCTGTTTCTTTTGAAAGCTTCACAAGCTGGCTGTTTACAAGTTTTTGTTCCTCTATGCCGTTACTTTGCAATTCAAGATAGAAATTTCCCTTACCGAAAATGTCATTATACCTTTGTGACACTTTCTTTGCACGCTCAAAATCATTATTCATTAGTGCCTTAGGCACATCACCAGACAGGCATGCACTTAGTGCAATCAATCCCTCACTGTACCGTTCAAGAACCTCAAAATCAATCCTTGGCTTATAGTAAAAGCCCTCTGTAAAACCTATAGATACAATCTTCATTAGGTTCTTGTATCCCCTGTTGTCCTTCGCGAGGAGCACCAAATGCCCGGGATCGGAATCCAAAACTCCCTGTTTGTCGTGTCTGGTTCTCTTTGCAGTATAAACTTCACATCCAAGGATTGGTTTTATCCCATTGTTGACTGCTTCCTTATAAAAATCAACCACTCCATACATTACTCCATGGTCTGTAATAGCTATGCTATCCATACCTAATTCTTTTGTTCTCTTTATAAGATCTTTTATTCTATTTGCCCCATCAAGCAAGCTATATTCCGTATGAACATGCAAGTGAACAAATTCTCCCAAATCTCATCATCCTCTATGCTAAGGGGTGTTCTTTTTTAGTCCCCTAATAATCAAATTTTTTAATATTATAACATATCACAGCGGTAGCTGCAAACAAACTAGTAATGCCCGCTGCGATAAACTGAGAAACATTATCTTCTAAAAGTTTGTTAAAAAAACATACTTTATCAGAAGTTGTATATATAAAACGAATAAGCCATAAACACGAGAGATATCCCTCTTGTTTATGGCTGTGTACTCAAATCTTTTAAAACTCAATTTTAATCAAATAAGAGTTTTTCAACTACTGCCAACACGTTTGTCTGTATTTGTTCCAGCTTGCCTTTTGCAGCATCCATTCCCTTATCAGTTACACCATAGTAAATCTTAATTTTTGGCTCAGTCCCTGATGGTCTGATACAAAACCATGACTTACCATCCTGCATTTCATAATACAAAACATCTGATTCAGGTAAATCAATAGCTTCCCTTTTGCCTGAACTTATTTCATATCTTTCACCCTTTTGGTAGTCTCTTACAGCAGCCGCCTCAATATTACCAAACTTGGTTATTTCATCTTCTCTCATCTTATTCATGGCAAACTTTATTTTGTCTACACCATCTTTGCCCTTAAGAGTATAAGATTTAATTCCTTCAATGGTATACCCGTATTTATTCAATAATTCCATTAAACCATCATAAAGTGACATATCCCTTGATTTATAATATGCAGCCATTTCAGCAATTAACATAGACGCTACAACAGCATCCTTGTCTCTTACAGAAGTTCCGGCTAAATAGCCATAGCTTTCTTCAAAACCGAAGAGATACTTTTTGTCTCCATTCTCATCAAGCAGTTTTATCTGCTCCCCGATAAATTTGAACCCTGTCAAAACTTCTATAAGTTCAACTCCATATTCCTTAGCAATTTCCCTTGAAAGCTCAGTAGTTACAATAGTCTTAACAACAAATCCGTTAGCCGGCAGAGTACCTTTCGCCTTCTTCTGGGACAAAATATATTCAAGCAGTAAACACCCTGTCTGATTCCCCGTAAGTGTAATATATTCACCTTCCTTATTTCTTGCAACTACACCCACTCTATCACTGTCTGGATCTGTTCCTATAATAAGGTCTACGTTCTCACTCTTTGCCAACTCTATTGCAAGCGTGAAAGCTTCTTTTTCTTCAGGATTTGGTGATTTTACAGTTGAAAAATTCTTATCCGGGAGCTCCTGTTCTTTAACAACCAATACATTCTTAAATCCAATCTCGTCAAGAACTCTTCTAACAGGCTTGTTTCCGGAGCCATGCAAAGGTGTGTATACAATTTTAAAATTCTCACCAATGCTCTTTGCCAGATCAGGATTTACAGAAAGACCTTTAAGCATAGCTATGTAAGCATCATCTACTTCTTTGCCAATAATATTTAAAAGTCCCTTTTCGATAGCTTCATTCTTCTCAATAAATGTAACACTTGTTATGTCCTCAATTTTGTTCATAAATTCGAGAACCTGGTTTGATTCCTCTAACGGAAGCTGTCCACCATCTTCACCATATACCTTATATCCGTTGTATTCCTTTGGATTATGGCTTGCAGTTACAACTATACCTGCTGCAGCTTTAAGATATCTTACAGCAAATGACAATTCAGGTGTAGGTCTTAATTCATCAAACAAATATGCTTTTATTCCGTTACCTGCAAATATTTTTGCAGATTCAAGAGCAAATTCCGGTGACATGTTTCTGGAATCATATGCAATAACAATTCCTTTGTTTGCTGCACCTATACTATTTACAAAGTCCGCCAGTCCTTGTGATGCTCTTCTTACTGTATAAATATTCATTCGGTTTGTACCAGTTCCTATAATTCCTCTTAAGCCGCCAGTACCAAAGTCAAGATACTTATAAAATCTATCTTCGATTTCCTTTGGGTCATCTTTAATCCCTTGCAATTCTTCCCTTGTTTGCTCTTCAAAGTATTCATTTTCCAGCCAAAACTTATATACAGCATTGCTCGACATATACTACTCTCCTCTTTTATTTTTTTGTTACACTAATTATCCATAGTTTTACTAATACTATATGAACATTTATATTTTTCAGTAATTAGTATACCATATTTAACCGATATTACAACCGAAATGATAAAAAACCCAAAAAACCTCAAGCACTAATCTATAAGCCTATTTCAAACTCTTCGCAAAAACTCCCGAAAGCATTAATCCTTGAGATTTCAGGAAATTATCTTCGCTAATTCCGCAAATATGAGCTCACAGGAAATTTATTTCCCATGAGCTCATATTTGTAAATAATTTATCAGATTAATTTAACCCTGTTACCACATCAAACTTTAAACATATTTATTGTACCCTCAAGATTTGCTGACAATTCATTAAGGTTATCCGACAGTTCCATAAGATGTCTTACCAGTTCAACCTGATCATCCATTGCCCCATAGATTGCCTTAACATTATCTTTTGTCTTTTCGGTACTGTCAGTTAGGTTATTCATAAACCCAACAATATTTATTCTTGCCTGCTCAATACTATGTAAAGAACTTTCAATATCCGTCATCTGGTTAAAAATATTATCCATAAATTTCATAATATCATCAAACTTACCGATAGTATCATTTACAGCAAAATCATGACTTCCCATTACCGAATCGGAAGACTTGATAAATTCTCCTGTTAGCAATACCGTATCACTTATATTTTTCAGCTTGTTTTCAATATAGTTAACCGAATTATTAGATTGTTCAGCCAATACCCTTATTTCCGTGGCCACAATGCTAAAGCTTCTGCCTGCTTCACCGGCTCTGGCAGCTTCAATCGCTGCATTTAATGCGAGCATGTTTGTCTGATTTGCAATCCCTCTAATAAACCCTATAATCTTTGAAATTTCTGAAGACTCAGACTTCAAAGTTTCAATCAGTTTTCCAAACTCAGATACAGTGTTTTTAACCTCATTTGCATTTACCAGCAGTTTATTAACCGATCTTTTCCCATCCTCACTTAATTCTTTAGCGCCTGATACAATCTTGCTCACGCTGTCAAAATCATCATTTATTAATTGTATTTGATTTGACAACTCATTAACAACCTGTCCGTTAACTTCTATACTGTTTGCTTGAACGTCTATAACATTTTTCACTTCAGAAAGCATAGCAGAAAATTGCTCAATTGAAGCATAACTTTCCTGACTACTACAGGATACAATTTTTGATGAATCTACCGCAACATTTGATGCCATTTTTACGCCCGCAATCATTGCCTTCAAATTACTTACCATATCTCCAAAACTTAATGCCAAATTGCCTATTTCATCTTTTCTGTCAATACAACAGGCAACTTCCAAATCCCCTCTTTTAATCCTATCCATTAACTCTGTGAGACATTTAATACCACTTGAAATATCCTTGGTAATAAAAATGGATAAACCGATCCCAACTAATAAGCAAGCTAAACCGATGAGTATGATTTGTAGGGATGCTACGTTTATATTTTCAGTTATTTTATCAACAGGTGTCATAGATATGATTTTCCAATTTATTGGAGTTCCTTCAATACTCCTTATATAGTAATACGCAACAAGCATCTGTCTACCGTTAACTTTGAAGTCTTTTCCAACAACCTCTCCATAGGTTGTATTTTTCTCACTAACTTTGCCTGACTCCAATAAATTCTTTATTCTGTTGTTTATTGTTTCATAAATTTGCCCGGTAATATATCCATCTCTTTCAGTAAGGCTATTTTTAAATTCCTGACTTACTTCTTTTATTTCACCTAATTTATATAGCGGCTTATCCAGTATTTTATCCTTATAGGTTAAATTTGTCTTACCCATAAATTCAGCCAAGGTCTTACCATTTTCGTCAACCTTGTTCACCTCATTTAGCAATAGTCCATTTTCTTCGATATTATCCGGATTGAGCACAATATTACCCGATTCACCTAAAACAACAAACTTCCCTTCATAAGGTAGTTCTGTCTTTTTAACAATGTCCTTCAAAGCAGATTCCCTCACACATATCTCAAGGACACCAGCACTATTTTTTAAACTCGTAGGGGAATATACGGATTTAAATAAGGAAATGGTCCTTTTTTCATTTGATTTCCGATTAAAAACAAGGTCGGTAATATGTGTGTCAATCCACATTGAACTCTTTTTACTATCTACAAACTCTTTATATCCTATAGTTTTAGTATAATCTTTGTCAAGGTCTAGAAAACTCGATGCAGTTGCTACTGCACCATCCCCTTTGTTATCGGTTACAATCATATTCATTACGCTATCTATTCGGCTTCCGTACAAAGTGTCTACAATTGGTTGTATTTTACTTATTGCTCTTGCCCTTGAAGTCTCTTCATTTATAACATTAAGTTGTTCAATATTAGATGATATTGTAGCTTCTCTAGATGAATGCATTGCAAATCTATCAATTTCTTTTAAAGAAACTTTCAAGCTTTCTCCAGTCTCTTCCAGAAGTTCATACGTGCTTTTTTCTGCCTGTTCTATCATATTATTTGAAATCATATTTAAAGACAAAATAATAATTAGAAATATCGAACATGCAAGTATTAATGCTATCGAAACGCTTAGTTTTATGCCTATTCCTATTTTATCAAACCTCAAAAGCTTAATCGCTTTTTTGCCCAAATTCTTGTTTTTCTCCTTCAATTGAATGGTCTTTTTTTCTGCCACACTTATCAACCTCCAATTTTTACAACATTATGTATAATAGTTTATCGTAATTTTTTTGTAATAACTAAAGTGTTTTATTATTAATTAAAATAGATTATAATAAGAAAAAAACATATGGAAGTGATAAAATGGAGCAAAGTAAAATAAATAGAATTAATGAATTATCTAAAAAATCTAAATCAGTAGGTCTTACTCCAGCAGAAAAGGAAGAGCAGCAAATACTCAGAAACGAATATATTAAGAATTTTCGAAACAACTTAAAATCTACTCTTGATACAATTGTAGTAGTTGATGAACAGGGCAAAAAAAAGCCTTTAAAAGAGAAGCAGATCATCCCAACTGATAAAAATTAAGCCTGACCTTTAAAGTTAAAAAGCTTTAATATTTTAAAATGACGTAAAATATTACGCTTTTAGGTGAAATTATTCATGCGGCTTGAATAATTTACTGCAACATCCTTAAGAACTATTTGTACTGGATAATTCATGTAATTCTATGTTTTAAACCCTGTACAATCTATGCTATAATAAAAATGTAATACATTCTACCTCCCTTAAACCTAAGGTATAAGGAGATAAATAGGCTTATGAAACAGGGCAAAATCATTGAAAAATGATGACGCAAAGCTATGGGTCTAAGTTAAGGATTATATATCCTTGATATGATCGCCAAGTTGCCATTAAAAGTTCTGTTTATACTCTTTAAATAAATTTGGGAAATAGGTCTTATTAATTTCCTTATACCGCTTTTTTTATGAAAATTATGAATATTCTTAATAAAAAAACGAGTCGTGTATTTATGATACAACTCGTTTTTTTTGAGTAATTTGCGAAGCAAATGTCCAAAAATCGAGTAGGGCTAAATTCGTCCGAGACTTTGATTACGCCTATTTTTCATCATTTCTATTTGGTGAACGTGTAAATAACCTTTATAATTACAGGCCCTATAAGAACTGAAAAAATTGTTGGGAAAATAAACAAAACCATTGGTATAAGCATTTTTACCGGAGCTTTCATAGCTTTTTCCTTAGCTCTCTGTCTCCTTTTTTCACGCATCTGTTCGGACTGGATTCTAAGCACATTACCAATGCTGACTCCAAGCTGGTCTGCCTGTATTATCGAACCAACAAATGTTGTAAGGTCATGGAGACCAACCCTTTCTGCCATATCCTTAAGAGCATCTCTTTTTTGCTTTCCTACTTTCATTTCCTGAAGAACGTTTTCAAACTCAATTGCAATAGGTCCAGGCATCTTGTCAATAACTTTTGCCAACGCTCCATCAAATCCAAGACCTGCTTCAACACTTACCGTCAACAAATCCAATACATCCGGAAGAGAGTTAAGTATCTTCTTTTGCCTTTGTGCTATCTGTTTATTCAAAACCAAATTAGGAAACAACAATCCAAAACAGATCTCAATTATTCCGACAAACACTATACTCCTTACGTCCAATCCTAAATAATAGCATACACCTGATGTTATAAATGGTAAAATCACTACAATAATAACCTGCATGTTTATCCAGTCTTTCATGGACAGGTTAAACGGATTGCCCGCATTAACTACCTTCTTTTCAAATGCAGATTTAAACTCTTTAGGAGTTATCCTTAATATGACTTTACTTATATCATCAAGTATAGGACGTATTACTCTCACAAATAAAGGCTGGTTCAATTCGTTTTCTAAAGTCTTTACATCTTCCTTGGTAATTCTGTCAAGCCTTATACTTACCACTTTCCTGTTTCTATAGAAAACTCCAACAAAAGCATAGAATATGAAATATGATGAAATAAAAATTGAAGCCAAAAGTAAATATATAATCATATCTTAGCACCTCACACTTCAATACTTACGATTCTGCTAATAAAGTATATCCCTATAATTTCCATAAACACTGAAAATCCAAGTATTATAAGACCAATCGGATCAGTAAAAAGAACCATTACGTGGCTTTTATTTATAAGAAACAGTATAAACCCTAATGCCGGCGGTAATGCGGCAATTATCATTCCTGACATTCTTCCCTGTGCAGTTACAGTTTTAACCTCTCCTTTTATTCTTATCCTTTCCCGTATAGTTGTAGAAATATTGTCTAGAACCTCAGAAAGGTTTCCACCAACCTGCCTTTGAATCAAAACGGCAGTTACCACCAATTCAAGGTCATCACTTGTAACCCTTGTAACCAGATTCTCAAGAGCCTTTTCCGTTGTTGTTCCAAAATTTACTTCCTTTTGAAGTTGTGCAAACTCTTCTGCCATAGGACCTGTCATTTCCTTGCTTACTATGTCTACTGCCTGAAAAAAACTATATCCGGCCTTAAGTGAGTTGGATATAAGAACAATTGCATCATTAAGCTGATCATTCAGAATCCTTAAACGCTTCTTAATCTTTATTTTAATATATAGAGACGGAAGTACCCATCCAATAACACCACCTACAATTGCAACTAAAATGGCTAAAGAAGATGAACTAGCCAGCACAAACATAAAGGTTCCAAAAGCAAAAAACAGTATAATACTAACAGTTATATACTCCTCAGGCTTTAGTAAAATGTGCGCTCTCTGAAGCTCAAGCTGGATCTTTTTCTTATAGCCGTCCAGAGATTTTGCTTCCTTGACACCTCTTGAAATAAAACCAAGGCCTACCTTATATTCCTTCTGTTTGCTCCTTCTCTTTTCCTCTCCTCCTACCATCTCCATTAAATTTGTATATCTGGTTAAACGCATGATAGGAGTCTGCTTGCCTATTAAAAACTTCAATATCTGGTAAGAGAAAAGTAAAGCACTTACAAATGCTGATACAAGAATAAAGTTCATCATTTTAAAAGTCCTTCCTCTCAATTATGATAAAAAGCACCAGACTTAAGCAGTAAACAAGTCCGACGGAAGCATTACACCGGCTTTTTCAAACTTCTCCATAAATTTGGGCTTTATTCCGGTAGGTACTATGTCACCGATTATTCGTCCTCGCTCATCTTTTCCAGACTGCTTATAAATAAATATGTCCTGCATGGTTATTATGTCACCTTCCATACCTGTAACTTCAGAAATATGTGTTATCCTTCTGCTTCCGTCTTTTAACCTCGACTGCTGCACTATAATGTCAACAGCCGATGCTATCTGCTCTCTTATAGCCTTTACAGGAAGTTCCATACCTGCCATTAATACCATTGTTTCAAGCCTTGCCAGCATATCTCTAGGAGTGTTCGCGTGCCCTGTTGTAAGTGAACCGTCATGACCTGTATTCATGGCTTGAAGCATGTCCAATGCTTCTCCACTTCTAACCTCTCCTACAACTATCCTGTCAGGCCTCATTCTCAGTGAGTTTCTTACAAGGTCTCTTATTGTAATAGCTCCCTTTCCTTCAATATTCGGAGGTCTTGTTTCAAGCCTCAAAACATGGTCCTGTCCGAGCTGTATTTCGGCGGCATCTTCTATTGTCACTATTCTCTCATCCTCTGGTATAAAGGATGAAATAACGTTTAGTGTTGTTGTTTTACCACTGCCGGTTCCTCCTGAAACTACGATATTTAACCTAGCTTCAACACAGGCCTTCAGGAACATTGCAACATTTGGAGTCATCGTCCCAAAGTTAATTAAGTCCTTTACAGTATATGGCTTCTCAGAAAACTTTCTTATAGTAATGCTTGGGCCATCTAGAGCAAGAGGAGGAATTATTACGTTAACACGAGATCCGTTCGGAAGTCTTGCATCTACCATTGGAGAGCTTTCATCAATTCTCCTACCCAATGGCGCAACGATCTTTTCAATTACATGCATAACATGTTGGTCATCTTTAAATTTGACTTCTGACAATACCAGCTTTCCTTTTTTTTCAACATATACCTGGTTAGGCCCGTTTACCATTATTTCTGATACTGTCGGGTCATGAATAAGTGGGTTGATAGGGCCAAACCCAATTGTTTCATCTATTACTTCGGACAAGATTTTTTGACGCTCATTTTTCGTAATATATGTACTTTCTTCATTTAGTATATTCTCTACAATTGCTGATATTTGTTCTTCCAATACTTCGTCATCGTTAGGTCCGAGATCTTTAAGGGAATCAGTCTTAATTTCTTCAATAATTTTACTGTGTATCTTCGCTTTGATAGTTGCATAAGGGTCTTCCTGAGCAACCTGAGTCTTCTTAACTTTTTGCACCTTACTATCAACAACTTCAACACTTTTTTCCTTTTGAATCCTCTCAAGCAGTGACATCTCAATTCCCCCACTCTATTTGCTGACTATAGTCCAAACAATTTCTTTACAGTGCCTTTTTCCTTTTCAGGAGTTTGCTTATCTGTAACAAGCTCATTAGTAATATTAAAAACTGCTTTTGCCACTTTAGTTTCAGTCCTTGTCATAACAAACGGAAATCCTTTATTGGCAGAAGTAATTACGGTTTGACTATCTTCGGGTATATATGCCCATATCTGATGCTTTAATGTGTTCTCAAAATCCTTATATTTAATGCCAAATTGCTCTGACGCCTTGTTTAATATTATATTAATTTTCTCTTTCGGATAATGTAGAGTTTCCATAACATCAAGACCAGCTTTAACATTCTTTATCGTAGGCAAGTCCAAGGTAGACAGCATAAGTATTCTATCTGACATATCAAGGGCCTGGAGGACTGTTTCGTGGAAACTTGCAGATGTATCAACTATTATGTAATGATAATGATCTTTAAGTGTATTGAGTATCTTCTCTACATGGGAAGCAGTTATATATTCCGCATATTCAGGCTTTAATGGAGCAGGAAGCAGCCTTACACCTGAAAAATGTGTCACAAGATAATCTTCCACCACATCACCATCAAGCTGATTAATCTCTTTTATAATGTCGCTGATTGTATTTTTTACTGATGCATTGAGCATTATTGCAATATCACCAAATTGTAAATCGAGGTCGACAAGTGCAACCCTCTTTTTCGTAGTTCTTGCCATACTTACAGCAAGGTTTGACGCAAGTGTTGTTTTACCTACGCCGCCTTTTGTACTAAATACAGTAATTATTTTTGATTTAACTTCTTCCTTAACTTTTGTTACATTTGACCGCTGTCTCCTCTGTGATTCAATATCATAGGTTTTAAGTATGGTTGTTATCAAGTCATCACTTGAAAAAGGCTTATTCAGAAAATCTTTAGCTCCTGCTGTCATAGCCTTCCTTAAGTACTCAGACTCTCCTTGAACAGACATAATTATAACTGCTGTCTCGGGAACATTTAATGAAATTTCTTCGGTAGCCTTTATTCCATCCATAACCGGCATATTTATATCCATTAAAACTATATCAGGTCTTGATTCCTTAACAATAAAAATTGCTTCTTCACCATTTTCAGCTTCACCGATAACTTCTATGCGCTTCTCAAAAGAAATTAGCGTTTTTACATTATTTCTGGTCTCTTCGGTGTCGTCAACAATAACAACTTTTATCTTCTCCATATTATTCCCTCCATCTACTGTTTTGGTACAATTATTACACCTTTATCGCCCATTACATCATCTTTTATAGTACCATCACCAGATATAATCTTATCATCACCAATGCTCCTCAAAGTCATCCTCATAGTGCCAAATTCAGTCACAAAAGTCAGCTTTTCAGCATCCTTTGGACTAACCGCAAGTGTTACAGTCTTTGGAAGCTCTAACTTCTTATCTTCTTCTATTGCCAAGTCCTGTCCTAAAGCAAGAACCTGAACATTCTGTATTACCGTTTGAGATATTCCCAAATTAATTATTGTATTTTGCCCTATATCCTGCTTCTCAAGTGGAAAACTGGCTATTATATCTACAAAATCTCCGGGCCTTATCAGGTTTGCAACCTCCGTCTGCTCATTAACGTTTACACTTATTGCCCTCATCCCCTCAGGTACGTTATATGCCAAAGTAAAATTGTCTTCCTGAACCAGCCTGCTCCTAAGTATTTGTTCACCTTCTATAACGCTTTCCTTTAGACGTTTACCTATGATATCAGCTTGAACTAAAACAGCATCCGTATTTAAGTATTCTTTTGTAACCCTGGTTTTCTTAATATCAGCCTCGGTAATCTCATATTTGGCAGCCATCGTTTTAGCTGCAACATAAACATCTATATACTCTACTACATCAGGCTTAACTGTTGCATCTTTGATATACAAAAATACCAATGCTGTTGTGAATAGTGCCAGGATTATTGAAATTACTATTACTCTTTTATTTACTGATTCCATAGTGTCCCTCCTTAGTATATACGGGTTTTTATTCTATAGAACTTTCGTCCTACCAGTGTTTAAGTTTAACACCAAGAAGTCCAAAATCCGGAATACCATCACTGGTACTAGAGTTAACAGTGTATTTAATAAATCTACCTTTAAGTTCAATACTCTCCTTGTTTTTTTCCTTATCTACACTTACATTTTCAATAAAAAATGCTGTAAAACCTAGAATTACCATTGCTTTTTTACCCGACGCTTCAGCCTTATCTACCACAGGTAAAACAATTATCCTGGAACAGTCAACTTCATAATTCTCATAAGTGCATGAAGGTTCCCTATCGCACTTTTTAATTAACCTGTCAATGCTCTCGTTTCCTCGAGAGAAATCACTCTGATCTAACGCATATATACTCTTTCCTGTATTAACTGTCTTATTTAATCCATACAATATGGCGGTTTCAAAGTTTCCATCACCAATATTTAGCGTTATCAATCTTATAAAGCCCCCGTTATCGTTGTTTTCTAAAAACTTCGACTCCTTTGTTGACAAATAATACTGCTTTCCATAGTTAATCTCTGTTTTTGGTATAGCAAATGGTCTTATTCCTTTAAACGACGTAACATTTGACACTTTTGCCGTAACCCTTGAATTTATATTTTTATCCTTGAAACCTATATATTTTAAAAAGATATAGTCGAGTTTTCTTTCTATGTTTATTGACATTTCCCTGTTATTGTCAGACACGTTTATTTCCAGCTTTGTTATATTATCAATTCTTTTAACCGCATTCTCTTTAATAACCTTTGTACATTCGTTCTTATCCACTATTAAAGCAGTTGCTCCTATTTTCGCAATCTGATCTAAAACTCGATCCATTTTATACCGTTCAATAGCAATATACCCTATATCTGTAGCTATTGCAGACAATAGGATAATAATCACAGCAGAGCATAAAAAAATAACTGATGTACTTCCGCTCCTGTTTTTTAATAGGTTTATAAGCATTTCTCCCTTCCTCATCTTCATCCCTCACAAGGGTGCTTCAAAAAATACATTTAATACTTTTTGCCACATCCCTAATTTAATAAGTCTTTTGAAACACTAATGTGTAAAGCTTAAATTTGCTCCTACCCAGCACTCTATTCCATCCTCATTGTCGTTTTCGCCTGAAGATGCAGTGGATTTGGTATTATTGATGATATTATCGGTGTTAGCAGTGCATTATCATATTCAATTGTTACAACAACTTCGTCTCCTTTTTTCCGTAAAGCCTGACCCGGATAAATTGTTGTAGAAAGTTTTGAACTATTCAAACTTGTTGTCATATTAGCTACCATAACTGCTATTTCAGCATCCGTTGCACCAACAGCCGCATTCCTTGCTGCTTCTCTGGAAGCGTTTGTTATAACCAGATAGTTGTTAAACATTAAGCCAAAATCGATTATACCCGTCAATATAAGGATTATTATAGGAAGTATAAGTGCTGTTTCTACAATAGATTGGCCCTTTTGCCCAGCCATCCTCTCTTTCCTTAGCATAAAGTACACAACCTTTCACCTTATAAGAACAACCCGACAACTAAAACTTAGATATAACTTCAGCTATTCCTTAATAAACTTTTATCCCCATCAAATTTCTATATATATTCCAAAAAGCTGCCCTACCTGAAACCAGATAGGGCAGCAAAGTCTCAGCAAATATTATGGAGCTGTTATACTATTAGCTACACCATTGAATAAAGTCGCAATTTTAGGTCCCAGAACTACCAACGCTGCTATACATGCTACTGCTATCAGTGAAATTATCAATCCGTATTCAACCATACCCTGTCCTTTTTTGTTTCCTACTAACGCCTTTAAGTAATCAAAATACATTTTCATCATTTAAAATTCCACCTTTCGTTTTATAAGACTTTTTTATCAATACTTTTTACACAAATTTACGGAGCTGTTATACTGTTAGCTACGCCATTGAATAAAGTCGCAATTTTAGGTCCCAAAACTACCAACGCTGCTATACATGCTACTGCTATCAGTGAAATTATCAATCCGTATTCAACCATACCCTGTCCTTTTTTGTTTCCTACTAACGCCTTCAAATAATCAAAATACATTTTCATCATTTAAAATTCCACCTTTCATTTTATTGGTTTTTCGTTAAAGATTTCCTTGAATATTTTTTATCTGTAATTTTTAAAATAGACTCAGAAAATAATTGTAAAAGCCCACCAAAGATGTTCCTAATAAACCTAGAGATGCAAATGCAGCCATCGCAATGAAGATTATTATGAATGCGTATTCGACTAGTCCTTGTCCTTTCTGCTTCCTTACTAACTTTATGAATTCCTTTATAGCGTTCATGGTTCTTTAAAACCCCCTTGCTACAAGGTTTTCTGTAACCTTATATTTTTATTATAAAATCTTTAGCGATAATATTCTATCCACCACATGCCCCCATTTAGGTAGACCAATATACCTACAAGTAACATAGGAATCATGTTCAAAATTGGCATAATAAAAAGACCTACCAGTTACCTTAAGTAACGGAAGGTCTCTATTTATAACACAATGAGTATTATACCAGCATCCTATCAATTTGTCATATTATGTTTGAAAGCATATATGGCAGCTTGTGTTCTATCGGATACATTTAACTTCCTGAATATGTTGGATACATGGTTTTTAACTGTCTTTTCACTTATATACAAGCGCTTTGCAATCTCCTTATTTATCATACCTTCTGCTATTAACTCCAACACTTCAACCTCTCTGGCCGTCAAGTTACTCTCCTCAGATTTACTTTTATCATGAAGAGTAATTTTATTAAATTCTCTTACAAGCTCCCTAGTCATATTAGCCTGAATATATGACTGTCCCCTGTTCACACTTCTGATTGCTTCAACTAAAACAACCGGATCTGCATCTTTCAATACATATCCTTCTGCCCCCATCTGAAGTGTCTTAAAAAGATATTCCCTGTCCTCATGGATAGTCAATACAATTATCCTTGATGGGATATTATCTGCCTTCATTTCCTTTATAGCTTGCAAACCATTCATGCCAGGCATATTAATATCCATCAGTATGACATCAGGGCTGCACTCTTTAGCAAGCCTTATAGCTTCCTCACCATTTGGTGCCTGAGCAATTACAGCCATATCCTTTTCAAGCTCAAGTATTTGTTTTAGCCCCTGTCTCACCATAGTGTGATCATCGGCAATTAGAACACGAATCTTATCCATTTGAGACCTCCTCGTCCGGAATTAAAGGTACGGTTATGTTTAGACTAGTGCCTTTTCCTACTGTAGAATTAATCTCAAATTTGCCATTTAGAAGTTCAACTCTTTCTCTCATGCTATAGAGACCAAATCCACTGTTTATATCCTCTTTTCTAACTTTTAAATTATCTGTATTAAATCCCTTGCCATCGTCAAGTATATGTAGCTTTAGTTCCTTATCCACAAACTCAAGGTTAATTGCAACATTTTTAGCTTTAGCATGTTTCTTAATATTACTGATAGCTTCCTGTACAAGTCTGAAAACCGTTAATGATATTATAGGTTTTATCTCTTCACAAACCCCTCGTGTTTTAAAAGAAACTGCTGTTCTTGTTTCTTCCTGGTAAGTAATAATGTATCTTTGAAGTGTCGGAACCAAACCCAAATCGTCTAAAGACATTGGCCTTAGGTCATATATAATTTTCCTTACGTCCTGAAGTGTATCACGAACTACTGATTTCAGATTTTTAAGTTCTTCTTTTGCCTTAACAGGCTCAGCATCTACCAAACGTTCACATATCTCGGCTTTTAAAACAATATTTGACATGGACTGTGCAGGACCGTCATGTATTTCTCTTGCAACTCTCTGTCGTTCTTCTTCCTGGGCCTTGATAATTCTTAAACCCATCATCTGTTTCTGCTGTAAGTCTTCAAGCTGAAGAGTTACTTGCTGAAGGTCACCTGTCAGACATCCTAAAGATATTCCAATATTTGAAATAAGTCTATCTGCTTTTTCAGCAGTCTTTATAGAATCTTTTAATCTAATTTCCAAATCATTTCTTCGCTTTATGAAAAATTGTTCCTGTTCACGTTTAACTGCCAGCTCAACACGAAGGTTATCTGCATTTTCATATGCTTTTCGTGTTTCTTCTTCGGAATATTTATCGTAATTTTTGCTTACTAACATTAGATGTTTCTTACTGGATTTTAATTCTTTTTCTAAAACATCAACGCTATCAATAAGAAGTATAGTCTGTTCTTTAAGGTCATTTAGTTCTTGTTCAAGTCTCCCGCATTCCTTTCTTGCACTCTCTGCTATGTCAAACAACTCAACCTTACTATTGTTTATGGCTTCAATAGTTTTCTTTACGATTTTATCCAAATTAGCCACATCTACTTTATAGTTAGTCACTTTGATACCTCTCCGCTTGTTTGACATATTATTTATTCTACATAAAAATAATAAATCCTTTTTCATTATTCTATATCGAACATTTTCAACTTTTTTTTATACCTTTTTGCGTAATAGTTATAAGTATATTTCTAATTTAATAAAATTAAATGGAATCTAAATTTTAAAGGTGAAATATGAGTCTTTATACTTTGGTAATACTAATCATTATTTTTGTAGTTATTTTCTACAATTTTAAATCAAGCAGGGTTATCCGCTTAAGACCTCTTTTGCTTCCATTCAGTTGTATTACATTTATCCTTTTGCTGATAATTTTTTCGCATACAGCAGTTGCATCAGCATCAAAGGGAATTAATTTGTGGCTAAATGTTGTATTTCCATCTCTGTTTCCATTCTTTGTAGCATCGGAAATTCTTAACCGAACAGGATTTATAAAATCAGTTGGAATTTTGCTTGAACCCATTATGCGTCCACTTTTTAATGTTCCAGGCTGTGGTTCTTTTGCTCTTGCTATGGGTGTAACAAGTGGTTACCCTGTTGGTGCCAAACTAACGGCAAGCATGCGAGAAGAAAAGCTTCTAACTAAAACAGAGGCAGAAAGACTTCTTTCATTTACCAACAACTCAGGACCGCTTTTCATCATTGGCGCAGTAGCTGTAGGTATGTTTAACAATCCAGGCATAGGGTTTGTTTTATTATTTTGTCACATTCTAGCATGTCTGACTGTAGGAATACTGTTCAGATTCTACGGTAAGCGTAGAGATCAGATAAAAAGTGTTGAAGGAGATAAGATTTTCAGGAAATTCAAGAAAGAGCTGGCAAATACCAAACCAGTAAATGTCGGCGAAGTATTGGGTGAATCAATCCGGAACTCAATAAACACTATGCTCGCAATAGGTGGGTTTATTATCTTATTCTCGGTAATTATAAACCTTTTACTGGAAACAGGTGTAATAGCCTCTTTATCAAACTTCCTGTCAGGCTTTCTTGCAATAATCGGAATCCCTAAAGATATACTCACTCCTATCTTGAGTGGTTTTTTCGAAATTACGACGGGTATAAATATGATAAGCAAAACAGAAGGAATATCTTTTGTGCAGCAACTGGCAGCAGTAAGTTTAATTCTAGGATGGGCTGGGCTGTCAGTTCACTTTCAGGTTTACAGCATAATCTCCAAAACTGACATAAGTATAAAACCTTATTTATTTGGCAAACTAATACAAGGTATTTTCGCGGCAATATATATATCAATTTTTATGAATCTTTCTTTTTTAATAGGTGTAAAAAGTCAGAGCGTCTTCGGTTACTTCACATATAACACGAATTGGACCTGGTACAACTATATGTTAAACTCCATCAAGAACATGTCAGCTTCACTTATTCTTCTATTTTTGATGGGTTTAATATCATTTGTTGTTAAAAGACGCCAAAGGTATGCCATAAAATAAACATACTATAAAAATTTCACTTTATCTATTATCCTCAAAAAGGTCGTTTGAAAAACATACTTTTTAGAATATATAGCTTCCTCGCGAAAAATAGTATGCAATATTTTATGCTGCATAAATCACTATAAAATGACCCTTTAAAGGACCAAACTATTTAACTTCTTCCCTGTTTACCTTTATTACTTCAAGTGTTTCTTCAAGTATTTCTTCAACTTTCTTAAGTACATTATCTGCATATTCTTTAGTGCCAAGTCTTATTTCCCTGGCATTCTTCTGCGCGTTTGAAACTATCTCGTTTGATTGATCATAGGCTTTTTTAGTAATCTCGTGTTCATCAACAAGAGAAGCAATTTTGTTTTCAGCGTCTTTGATAATATTATTGGCTTCTTTCTGCGCCTCTAAAAGAATCTTCTGCCTCTCTTCCTTCACCCATTTTGCCTGTTTAATATCATCAGGAAGCTTAAGCCTCATTTCCTTGATAATTTCAAGTATTTCTTCCCTGTCAACCATACACTTGCCAGAAAACGGTACGCTTACGCTTTTTTCTACAACATCTTCCAAAGTCTCAAGTATTGAAAGTATCTCCATTAAAACCCCTCCCAGGATTTTGAACTCATCTTGCCTATATACTAAATTTTTTAATTACTTCATCTTTAATACAATCCGGCACCAAGCCATCTATGTTTCCTTTATTTCTCGCCAGCTCTTTTACAGAACTGGAGCTTAAAAATGAATAATTTATATTGGTCATCATAAATAAAGTTTCTATATCAGGATTCAAATTCTTATTTAACAATGCCATTTGGAGTTCATACTCAAAGTCTGAAACAGCCCTTAAACCTTTTATTATTACCGCAGCTTTCTTCTTTGTCATAAAGTCTATCAACAGACCTGAAAAACTCTCAATTTGAACATTGGGTACATCACTTATTGCACACTTTAATAAATTTACTCTCTCATCCAACGTAAAAGACGGATTTTTGCTGCTATTGACCAAAACTGCCACAATGAGCTTATCACACAAGCTAGCTGCTCTTTTTATAATATCAACATGCCCGTTGGTAACGGGATCAAAACTACCTGGATAAACATACACTCTCAACTGCAAATACCTTCCTGTCACTTAATTCTTGATTTATAGCTTATAAATCAATTAAATACTAACCTTCACACCTGTAAAAAGACACCATAGTATCCCCATATTTTTGCTGTCTGAAGTTCTTAAGCGTTCCAACACTTTCAGGAACAACATCTTCTATATCATGTTCTGCTATTATTATAGTATCCGGCTTTATAACATCAACACCGACAATACATTTAAGTGTTTCGTCTACAAGTCCTTTACTATATGGTGGGTCTAAAAATATTATATCAAATTTGTTACCCCTTTGTGAAAGCTTGTTTAAACCGCTACAAACGTCAGCTACCAGCACCTCCGCCTTCTCCACAAGTTTTGTATGGGTAAGGTTCTCTTTGATTATTTGAGAACATTCATGGCTTTTATCGATAAACACCGCCGACCGTGAACCTCTGCTTAATGCCTCTATGCCTAGATTTCCAGTTCCAGCAAACAAATCCAGGACATCCTTATCAAAAATAATAGCAGCTATAATATTAAAAATTGACCCTTTAACCTTATCCGAAGTCGGCCTTGTCAAATTGCTTTTTAAAGTTTTAAGTTTATGCCCCCTGGCCTCTCCTGATATAACCCTAAGAATAACAATTCCTCCAATTTTATTGCATCTTCAATAATAATTATCTAATTTAAAATAATAATCTAATGATATTTTATCTTATCATATATAATTGTCAACCACAATAAGGCTTTTAATTCATTGTTATATTATAAAGTTTTTCACTTAATATCTCCAGCATTTTTGTTTTTAACTTGAAGTTTTCTTCACGCTCAAGATCCTTATCATCATTGATCAGTGTTATTGCTGCCTCCTGAGCCTTTTTAAGTATATCAATGTCTTCATACAGATTGGCAATTTTCAATTCCGGAATACCATGCTGTCTTGTACCGAAAAATTCACCCGGTCCCCTTAAGTCCAGGTCCTTTTCAGATATTATAAATCCATCATTGGTCTTCTGCATTATTTTCATTCTCTCCCTGCAAACTTCTGTCTTTCCTTCGCTATAAAGAATACAGTGCGACTGATATTCGCCCCTTCCGACCCTTCCTCTCAATTGATGTAGCTGCGCGAGCCCGAATCTTTCAGCATTTTCAATAACCATTATCGAAGCATTCGGAACATTAACTCCAACCTCAATAACAGTTGTTGAGACAAGAATATCAATTTCTCCGCCAACAAAACTTCTCATAACTTCTTCTTTATCTTTAGCCTTCATTTTCCCATAAATAAGCCCAACTCTCAAATCTTTAAAATCATCTTTAGCGATTTTCTCTGCATGCTGTACCGCTGATTTTGCATTGATCTCCTCCGACTCTTCTACTAAAGGGCATACAATATAAACCTGTCTTCCTTGCCTTACTTCTTTTATTATAAAATTATTTATTCTTTCCCTCATACCGTCATCTACAGGATAGGTTTTGACAGGTTTTCTGCCCGGGGGCAATTCGTCTATTATAGATATATCAAGATCTCCATATAAAATCAATGCCAATGTTCTAGGTATAGGTGTAGCTGTCATAACAATAGCATCCGGGTCTTCACCCTTTTTAGAAAGCAAGGATCTCTGCCGTACACCAAAGCGGTGCTGTTCGTCAGTAATTACAAGCCCCAAGTTTTTAAACTCTATATTGTCTTCAATCAGTGCATGAGTACCAATTACTATCTGAACTTCTCCTGACTTTATTTCTTCAAGTATTTTGGTCTTCTGCTTCTTAGTCTGGCTGCCTGTCAACAAAGCTGTATTAATATCATACCTTCCCATAAGCTCGCTAATAGACTTATAATGCTGTTCTGCCAAAATCTCGGTCGGTACCATCAATGCACCCTGATACCCGTTTCGTATGGCTTTAAACAGCGCAAGCACAGCCACAATTGTTTTACCCGAACCAACATCCCCCTGAACCAACCTGTTCATAACATTATTACTTTCCATATCCTTTTCAATCTCTTCAAAAACCTTCTTTTGGGCATTGGTAAGCTTAAAAGGAAGCATTTTTATAAAGTCATCCATTTCTGGGACATTCTTAAACTCAATACCCTTTTTATCTTTCTCAAAGGATTTTTTTACACTTAAAAGACAGAGCTGAAGCAGAAATAGTTCTTCAAATACTAATCTATACCTTGCATTTTTAAAATCCTCATCACTTTTTGGAAAATGTATCTGCTGTATGGAATAGTTTATTTCACTCAATTGGTGCTCGCTTAATATGCTTTTAGGAAGGAAATCTTCAAGCTTTCCGCCTACCATTTCAAGAGCACTGCTTATTGTGGCTCTTATAGTATTCTGAGTTAAATCCGCTGTTGAAGGATACACGGGGACTATCTTTAAAACATTTCTAGCTTCCCCAATATCATGTTTTTCATAAACAGGACTCTGAACTTCAAGGTTCTTATATCTTCCTGATATTCTCCCAAAGAAAATAAACCTTTCTCCAATCCTTAAGACCTTCCCTATATAATGCTGATTAAACCAAGACGCCGTTATAGCCCCTGTTTCATCCTTTATTAGTACCTTATACAACGTGAGTCCTTTTCTAAATCTATGTTGAGAAACCTTTGATGCTATTATACCTTCAAAAGCGCAGGATTCTCCATCTATAAGCTCATTAATTTTCTTAAGCCTGCTTCTGTCTTCGTAATCTCTAGGAAAATAAGTAATAATATCTTCAACATCATATATTCCAAGTTTATGAAGCAATTTTGCCCTAGCCTCACCAACGCCCTTAATATATTGAACATTCTTTTTCAAAAGTTCTTTAATATCCATAGATCCTATCCTTCTATTTAAGATATAAATGAAACATCACTTTTAATTTTTTGCACAACCTACTTTAAACCAATAAGCTTCAGTAAAAAACAGAAGTTATTATTTTATTATCCGAACTTTATTTGTTATTATTTTATCATAGAGACTAAAAAATAATAACCCTTTATATAAAAATCTGTTTAGCCTTAGAGATTATAGAAAATTTGTCCCATAGATTTCTTAAAAACTCAATCATATAAAAAATTTGTAAAATAACTTGCAGAATTTCTATAGTTTATGTTAAAATAGTTATTGCTTTGGTTAATAAGTTAAAATTTCTTTAAAAGAATTGGATTTCTCCAACTTAAAGGAGGTGTAGTCATAAATGGCAAAGTGTGATGTATGTAGCAAAGATTATCTTTTTGGTTTAAGAGTTAGTCACTCTAACAGAAAAACGAACAGATCTTGGAAGCCAAATGTTAGAAAGGTAAGAATTGTTGATAATGGAACTCCAAAATCAATAAATATTTGTACAAGATGCTTACGTTCGAATAAAGTAACAAGAGCAGTTTAATATTAAAACCGACTATGGATTGGGGTGGCTTTAGCTACCTCAATTTTGTTTTACCCTCTTTATTTAATTTTTATCAATTCGGTCAATAAAGTACTAAAATTGAGATGGCAATTACTGCCACCTCAATTTTTGAGTTTCGATAAAAAAGGTATCATAAACCTTTTTATGTGTGAAGGCGATAGGAAATTACGTCTACCCCATTCTTAGTACCTTTCTTATTAAGCTCCCGAAGAATTTAGGCATTTTTACCACTACTATTTTCATATGAAACACTCCTCCCCGGTAAAAAGCTCCCACTACTTAATATATTATTCAAACTCAATCTTTTTGGTGAATATTTTTACCATTTTCACAATAGTTCCCCTGGGTTTTATGATATTTGCCTTCCAAATTCCTCAAATGCAAAAAGTTCTAACTGCTTTTTTGAGCAATAGAACTGAAAAAACTCAAAATAAGGATTGTAACTACTCCCCCTAATATTGCTGGAACAATAGCTATATCAAAAAACTTGGGACCAAATGTATTGAAAAAAGGCATATATGCACCAATCCATGCACCAACAAGTCCAGCTATTGCAGCTTCACCAGCTCCCCCTTTAATCTTTCCTATAAGTATCGAATTCATTATACCTCCCAATACCAAAGCTATTATTACAGTTACAATAAAACCTACCATATGCTCCTCCTCTAATTATACAATTGAATTTTCATTTATTAGTTTGTATTATTATTTCCCATTATAAGTTTTATTTACTTTTTTCATGAATAAAATAAATTATATAAAGAAAGTTTCTTTGCAAAAAGTAGACTATCATTTTGGAGGATTTAAAATGTATATAATTTATGTGAAAAACTACAAGAAAAAAATAATGTATCTCTCGCTAATTATTCTTTTATGGATTGCAATGTTCATGGCAGCCAGCATGCTTATAGGTCAAACCTTTGCGTACAACCTGACTATAAACGATTATTTAACCTTTTCGTGCCCAACGAAGTACACTATTGAAGATATCTTTATCAATCAAAACATTCAGGCAAATACAATTGAAGCAAATTACAACATAAGTCAGAACATCGCACAAAAATTCTCAACATATAAATCTATGGAAGGTCAATTCAGCTTTGACTATCCTACAGCTTTCGAATTAAAAGAACAGGATTTCAACAGTGCGGAAATTTTATACCATATAGGTTTTAGAGATAAGAACAGACCTATTCATGGATTTGTACAGGTCTGGAATATGCCTTACTCCTTGGATGAATTTCTGGCAAAGTCAAAGTCAACTTCAACCCAAAATTATTTAAACTTTAATTCGCAATCAGTAACTGTAGACAATAGCCCGGCTATCTTCTGGAACTACAGTATATTAACAAATGACAATATAAATTACAGAGGTTTGGAAGTGTTCTGGAAAAAGGACAATAAAATGTATAGGATAAGTTATTTCGTACCCGGAAATCTCTGGAGCGACAAGGAATATGAAACCTTCTGGAGCATTGTAAAATCATTCAAGACCTTTTAAAGGTAAAAAAGTCGCATAAAAAAACTTCCACTGCTTTTACCGTTAGTG
The DNA here is from genome assembly GCF_000179595.2 of Acetivibrio cellulolyticus CD2. Taxonomy (NCBI): domain Bacteria; kingdom Bacillati; phylum Bacillota; class Clostridia; order Acetivibrionales; family Acetivibrionaceae; genus Acetivibrio; species Acetivibrio cellulolyticus. The sequence goes on from NZ_JH556657.1 coordinate 48,198, forward strand.
GAAGTTTCATTTTTATTATTCCTTTGTAATAACACAACTTGCAACTTTGACACAGTTTCTTCCGCTTTCCTTGGCATCATATAAGGCATTGTCAGCCATCTTCAAAAGATCCGATTCCGTTGTTGACACCTCAGGATAAGTTGACAGTCCAAAGCTGACAGTAACAGATGCTGTCACGAGCTCATCCCTGATAGTAGTTTTTGCAATTTTCTCTCTCAGTATCTCAACCTTATCATATGCCTCTTTAAGTCCCGTTCTAGGAAATAGAAGTACAAACTCCTCTCCTCCATATCTTGCAATGATATCTCCGCTTCTTAATGAATTCTTAAGCAGATCACTAATATGCCTTAAGACCTTATCTCCAAAAAGATGGCCAAATGTATCGTTAAAACGTTTAAAATGGTCTATATCAAATATGGCCAAAGACAAATCATATTTATTCTTTTGCGCATTTTCAAATTCCTGCTGCAAACGTTCCTGGAAATATAACCTGTTATATACCCCAGTCAAGCTATCAACAGTCGCAAGCTCATGCATTCTCTCATACAGTTCGGCATTTTCAAGAGCAATACTAACTTGCTGTCCAATAATGTTAAGAAGTCTTAAATTATCCTCGTCAAAAGCATTAAAATATTTATGTTCTATCAATACAAGCCCGAATTTCCTTGTCTTCGTAACAAGCGGAACGCAAATTAATGAACTCACTTCTCTCTCCTGCGTGAAGGAGTATTCTTTAGAATCAACAAAATTCTCCATAAGAGGCTCTCCACTTTTAAGGACATCCTTTAGAAGTTCACAATTAATATTGTCAAAAAGTGAAATGAGCTCCTCTCTACTGCTTACATTGGTAGTATTCACTCTCAACCGATCCTTCTTTTCATCATATAGAATTACCGTTGAGTTATTTACCCCCATAACTCCAATTATTATATCATTAACATGCTTTAAGAGTTCCTTGACATCAAAAATGGAACTTATAGCTTGCGTAATCTGCTGTACTGTGTAAAACTCAGCTATACTGTCTCTAAGTTTTTTGTTTGCATCCTCAATTTTAAAGTTAGTTTCCTTAAGCTTTTCATTATGAGTCTTTATTTCTTCCTGAGCAACTGCCAGTTGATCATATTTCTCTTCTAATTCGATATACAGCTTTGAATTGTTTTGTTCGTTCTCAGCACTATCCTCATATATTCTTCCACACATTAATGAAAACATTAAAAATACAAGATAAATTAGCAAAGTTTTATATAACCTGGTAGGCTCAAATATTGAATCTTCTCCCACATATTTATATATCGAATCATGCAAAGCTTGAAATACAAAATTAACCACCATTGAAAATAACACCAAATAAAGTGCACCTTTTTTGCCTTTTCTAAAAGCAGTTAAAAGTGTTACAAAAAATAGCAGTGACAAAATCAATTCCCTGGATCCCAAAAATACTACTGCATAACCTAGTAATAACGGCTCTATAATCCTAAAAAGCATATAATACCGATTATGGGCAAACAAACCTTTTTTAACTGCTATTTGCTTAAGAAAATTAAATAGACCTGCTATAAAAATAAAACAGAACTTGTGAACAGTAACTTCTGATAATATATTACCCGCTCCAATATAAACATAATCACTAAATATTACTAAGGTAATGGATAATACAATGAATATCCAGACCAAATTAACATAGATTTGTTCATATCTCTCAAATTTTTTCACAAATTCACTTCCTTTATATTTGATAACAGACATCTACTACATTAATAACAGACATTTAGGATTACTATAGTAAGTTTATTACCTTTTCAGGCTAGTTTATCCCAGTAAATATCAATTACATCTCCCGGCTTTATCACATCAGTAAACCCGGCATTCTTACCGTTTAACTTGAGAACTATATTCCCTTTTGGGTTTGACAAATCGAAATCAAGGTAATTAAAAATATCTACAAATATAAATTGCGAGTTTTCGCTTCTAATGGACTTACTTTCACCGTTTACAATAATGTTCAAACATTTTCCACTCACCAGAACATCTTTTACAGTCTCCTCTTTATCCAGGATATCATTGCTAATACTAAACAAATCACTGTTGCCGATTTCTGATGTCTCGTTTCCACCTTCAGCATAATAGTCACCATTATCTCTTAAATCCTCATTAACAACTGATTCTTGAAGATTTTTAGGGGTATATCCTATTACATCCGAGTCCTGTAACACATAATCTTCCGGCACAGCAACTTCATTAACCGTTACATCAAACCCTGAAGTATTAATTTCACAAACTTTAAGTAAATTCTCTATTGTAACGACTTCCTCAATATTCACTATATCGCCGTCATGTATAGCTTCTGTAATATCTACAGGTTTGCCGTTTATAAAAACCTTAGGTTCTAATGTAATACTTGTACCATTTAAGCTAACCCTTCTGGTATCAGGATTTCTTACAAGATCAAAAACTTTTAGACTTGCATTGCTGCCATCTTCAGCAGGTAATACTCTTATGTTGTCCCCAATGCTAAGAACCGTTTCAAGGTTTGCAAGTTTGTCATTAACATATATCTCCGCGCTTTTTCCGATTCCGCCCCTTGCAGCCTTTTTTACACCGTTTAATTCATAGTTGATACTCTTACCGGTTCTTCCAATTAACTGACTGGGATTAAATCCTATTAGTATAAGTGCATCTGCTACTATAAGCTTCTTTGAATTAAACAGGCGAATCTTCTGTCCATTTATTGTAACCTTCATAAAGTCCTTTCCACACTGCATTTGTGCTGTAACAGCAATACCAAAAGGTGTAATAGCTTCAGGACCAGAAAGCTTCTTGCTATTAAACTTAATATTAGAAATAACATCTCTCCCTCTTACTACTACCCTATCGTTTGCAAGTCCTAAGCTTGACGATATAAAGCCAGTAAGTCCAGGAATCTGACTTCCGCCGCCAATGAGAAATACCGCATTTGGAGCTTTATGATTAAATTCAAGAATCTTCTCTGAAATTGTCTGTGCAAGAAACTCTGCAGATGGCTTGATAACCTCCATTATTTCACTTACAGCTATATTTCTCTTAATACCCAATATATCCGTAAATGCTATTTTGTCAGTTTTCTCGCTTATAGATAACTTGATTTTTTCAGCTGTATTAAAATCCACAAGATAGTGTTGTGCAATTTTCTCGGTTATCTCATCTCCGGCAATAGGAGCCATTCCATAAGCAACTACACTTCCATTTCTTGTAATAGCTATGTCCGAAGTACCTGCACCTATATCCACCAGAGCCAGATTTAAAAGCCTTAAGTCCTTAGGTATAGTTACATTAATAGCAGCTATAGGCTCAAGAGTAAGGTTTACTATCTCAAGACCCACTCTGCTCATAACTGTATACATACTATCAACTACTATATGGGGTAAAAATGTTGCCAGTATATCAGCTCCAACCTTTTTGCCTTTATGCCCGGCCAGGGATGAAATAACATATCCATTCAAATAATAATTTATTACGCTGTATCCGACACAGTAGAAAGGAGTCCTCTCCTCTTTCGATATTTCTTCGTCAAGAGCAAACTGTGCCTTTTGAATACCTTCTACTTCCAAACTGCTTATAAATTCCTGGTCAATTTCCTTTGCCATATCGCATTCGCGCTCAACCCGTACCTCGCAAGTTTTTAAAACCCTTCCTGCCGCTGCAACTGCAACCTTCGACAAATTAAATCCAAGCTTCTTTTCCAATCTCTCTTTTATTTCCTGTGCAACAAAAGCAACCTCTGCTATGTCATGAATCTGCCCATCCATCATTGCCCTGTTCTTATGCTCAATTATTTCTGCTGCAAGTACTTTGAATTTGTCATTTTCCTGTATACCAACTATTCCAACTACCGTCCGCGTACCAATATCCATTGCAAATATTACTTCTTCGGGATTAACTTTATTTACTGAATTTTCTTTCAAAGGACTTTTTGTTGCCTTTTTTTTGTCTCGCTCAATGACTTTACTTCTTAAATCTTTTTTGCTTTGACCCAAGTTAGCAGTCATTAGAATCCCTCGCTTTATGTTTTTTTGGAATGATAAAAATCGGAATTAAGGAATGAGTAAAACATTTCAGCTATTCCTTATTTGATTAACTCCATAATCACAGTAATCTAGAATTCCACATTTTGCACATTCAGGTTTTCTAGCCTGACATACAGCTCTGCCATGATAAACCAGTTGATGACAAAATTTACTCCAGTTCTCTTTAGGGACTATTTCCATCAAATCAAATTCAATTTTCGTTGGATCTTCATTTTTACTTAGACCAATACGGTTGCTAAGTCTTTTCGCATGAGTATCAATAACAATTCCAGGTATGCCATAGATGTCACTCAAAACAAGATTTGCAGTTTTTCTACCCACCCCAGGCAGGGTAAGTAAATCATTTAAATTATCGGGAACTTTTCCTTTGAACTTATCAATTAACATTTTGCAAGTTTCCTTGATATTACGAGCCTTGTTGTGATAAAAACCTGTAGGCTTTATATCCTGCTCCAGTTCATTCAAGTCTGCATTTGCAAAATCGAAAACACTTTTATATTTTTTATATAGTGATTGGGTTACTATATTAACTCTTGCATCAGTACATTGTGCAGCAAGTTGTGTTGATATCAGAAGCTGCAAGGGATCTTTATAATCCAGTGTGCAATCCGCATCACTGTATAATACATCAAATATCTTTATAATCTCAATAACACGAGCTCTTTTGTCCATATTAAAACTCTCCATCCTTATTATATCAAAATAATATATAAAATGTACAATAAAATTTGTTTACAATATTAAATCTTATTTGTATTATGCGTACTGAATTAATTTATAAAACATTAATTATAACACTTATTGATAGCAAAATGTACGAAAAAAGCCCTAGTTTCCCGGACTTTTTCGCACTTATCTATAGTCACATTTTTATCTTTTCTTTTTTATAAGCTTGTTATATAATTCCAAATACTTTATTGCTGACTTATCCCATGAATTATCGATATTCATAGCCCTTTTAACAAGCTCTTTCCATTCTGAAGGCTTGGTTTGATAGAATTTCAATGCCCGATTTATGGTCTTAAGCATATCTTTTGATGAAAACTCAGTGTAAGTAAAACCGTTTCCGTTCTTACTGTCATTCTCAACATCAAAAACAGTATCTGCCAATCCACCTGTTGATCTTACAATCGGAATGGTACCATAACGTAAACTGAAGAGCTGGCCCAAACCACAAGGTTCAAAACGTGACGGCATCAAGAACAAATCACTTGCTGCATATATACGCTGCGCTAAAGGAGCATTAAAACCTGTGTACACGCCCATTTTCTTCGGGTATTTCTCCCTGAACTTTTTGAATCCTGTTTCATAGTACTCATCACCGGCACCTAGTAATACGAATTGTATATCATTTTTCATAATTTCATCGATTTCATCCATTAAGAGGTTTAGCCCTTTTTGGCTCGACAACCGGGATATTAATCCAATCATAGGCATATCTTTCACAGGAAGCCCCATTTCCTTCTGAAGGGCAAATTTATTTTCCTTTTTAAGTTCAATAGAATTCACATCATAATTCTTTACAATCCTTGGGTCTTCCTTAGGATTAAACACATCGTAATCAATCCCATTTACTATTCCATAAAGGTCTTTAGATCTTTTTTTCAGCAAACCTTCCAGCTTTTCACCATACTGTGGAGTCTGTATTTCCTTCACATAGGTTTCACTCACAGTATTTATAATATCTGAGTAAACCAAACCAGCCTTCATAAAGCTAAACGTACCATAGAATTCAACCTTTTCCGGTATAAAAACATCTTCACCCACATTAAACAGCCCTATAACATCTTTCGAGAAATTGCCCTGATATTCAAGATTGTGAATAGTAAATATAGTTTTCATATTTTTATAGAACGGATATTCCTTATACTTCTCGTTTAAAAGCATACAAAGCGGGCCGGTATGCCAATCATTGCAATGGATTATATCAGGTTGAAAACCAATTTTAGGAAGCATCTCAAGAGCTGCCTTACACAGAAATGCAAATCTGTCAGCATCATCTAAATAACAATAAATATTTTCTCTATCATATAAATGGTAGTTATCTAAGAAATATACAGGTACACTTTTATCCTCATTATCGTGCTTAAAACCAATTTCACCTTCCCGAACTATACAAGTTTCTTTCCTATTATTTATAATCACCGGAAAATCGGTAATATATTTCATATCCGTATTTATTTGCTGAAACCTGGGCATTGCAATCCTTACATCGTGTCCCATTGAAACTAATGACTTTGGCAGCGAACCTGCTACATCTGCCAAACCACCTGTTTTAGCGAATGGAGCTACTTCAACTGAAACAAATAATACTTTCAAGTTATCATTCTCCCTCATTTTATGCCTCCACCTGATCTATAAATAAGCCGGACTAAAATAAATTAGCACAATAAAAATTAATTTACAACAGTTTCTACTATGGGTATTTTTATCCCAATATCTATATATACCCATATTATGCATAATCAATTGCTTTAGTTAAAAGCAACCTCAAAAGTTATTGTACACCAAACAACCGCACAAAAAAAGTGTAAGAAATATTTCGCGCCTCTCAAAGGCACAAAAATCCCCCTACATAACTTCATTGCCGCCATCTTTTCCATCTGCCATCAATACTAAAACATCAACAATTTCAGGGTCAAATTGACTTCCCTTGCACCTTTTCAGTTCTTCAATTGCAGCTTCCATTGCCATTCCTTTTCTATATGGACGGTCGCTGGTCATAGCATCAAAAGCATCTGCAACACAGAGAATTCTTCCAAAAGTACAAATTTCGCTACCTTTAAGCCCATTTGGATATCCTCTTCCGTCATATCTTTCGTGATGCTGCAGAATTCCGCTCAAACCATTATTCAAAAATTCAATATCCTTTAATATATTATATGCAATTGTAGGATGCTTCTTTATTTCATCAAACTCTTCATCTGTAAGCTTTCCCTGCTTGTTGAGTATAGCTGCCGAAATCCCAATCTTTCCTATATCGTGAAGTATTGCTGCATATCTCAAGTCACTTATTTCATTCTCACTTAATCCCAATGTTCTTGCCAATTCGCAGGAAATCTCCATAACTCTTTGGCAGTGTCCTCTGGTATACGGATCCTTCGCCTCAATTGAGTTTGCAAGCGACATAACCGTTTGCAAATAACCGTATTGGATCTCACTATAATATCTTGTGAGTTCATTGTTCTTTTTGGCTAGCTCTACCTTTGTTTCGTCGAGCTCCCTGATATAAGCATTAAGCTCTTCATTACTTGCTGCTGCCTGTTCATACAAAGCTTCTATTTCCTGCTTCTGAGTATAAATACTATTATACATTTCAGCATTTTTTACGCTTATAGCAGTAAAATTTGCCAAACTCTCCAAAAAGCCAAAATTAACCTTCGAAAAGCTTCCAACACTTGTACTTCCTGCATAAATTGCTCCTACAAATTCGTTGGATACTGATAGAGGTATAATTATAGTATCTCCCTTTATTTTGTCAGAAATAATTTGAATACTGTCAATAACACCGTCACGTGCCTCCTTAAGATATTCCTCAATTTCATTCTTATCTATCTCGGAAGTACATGCTTCACCGTATTCATATTTATAGTTTAGCTTTCCAGTGCTTTCATTTACAATACATAAATAGTACCATTCACATTCAGCATATTTGCTTAACAATTTGCAAGTATATACCATTATGGTGTTTAGATCAAAGGTTGAAGTTATTATTTTTAGAGCATCGTGAAGTGAAAGGAGTTCATCTTCCATTTCTTCAATCTTCTCTTTTTGCTCAATTATTGTCCTGTTTAACTCTTCATACCTGTCTGAATTTTGATCTAAATCTGCAGGCTTTTTACTCTTATAATATGTAAAGATATAGTTAACTACAATATAAGCAACTGAGGAAATTAAGAAAAAAAGAAACGAGAAAGATCCTGTTCTAATAAACAGATATAGTGAGATAATGAGTATGGAAAAAGCAAATATATAATTTATGCGTTCAACTGCCAGGGATTTATTTGACATACAATACCTCCAGATCAATTAACAAATATCATGAGGTCATCAAGCCCGTCTAAACTTAAGGCCTATTATTTTGCTCCCCGCAATCAGTTTTATCTAGAAATTCTTTAAGAACTCTCTAATTTTATTATTCTACAAAATATTCTAAAATCCTTCACACCTCTTATTATTTTAGCAAATAACTTGTATAAAAACTCATAACAAAAACCGGCAGAGCAGATTATAAGTTGCTTTGCCGGTTCACTTTATCTTAATATTTTTTAGCAAAAATTCCAATATGGTAATAAATACAACCTAGCTTTTTTACTGTTAATAATTAATTACTACCTTTGTCTTCCCCTAATAAAACTTCAACTGTAAGGGTTTTACCATCTCTATAAACCTCAAGCTTTATTTTTTCGCCTACTTTATGCTTGTTCTTTATATCATTTAACTCGGAATAAGTTTTTATAACTTTACCATCAACCTTTGTTATGATGTCTCCTCTTTTAAGACCTGCATTATAGGCCCCGCTCAACGGTGAAACTTCTTCTATCAGAACTCCTGCAGGTACATTATAACGTGCTGCAATGTCTTCATTAAAGGATTGGTTAATTGATATACCTATTGAAGGTCTGCCTTTTACGTATTTATATTCAATAAGGTTATCTGTAATTTCCTTGGCATTATTAACAGGAATAGCAAATCCAAGTCCTTCAAATCCATCACCGCTAATCTTAGCTGTATTTATGCCTATCAATTTCCCCTCAGAATTTACAAGAGCTCCACCACTATTACCAGGATTAATTGCTGCGTCAGTCTGTATCAGCTTTAGTCCATTATTCTCATCTATTGAAATCGTTCTATTAAGACCGCTTATTACCCCTACTGTTACAGATCCCATATACTCAAGTCCACCGGGGTTACCAATTGCAACAGCCATTTCTCCAACCTTAACTTCATCAGAATTACCCATTTCTATGGCCGGCAAATTAGTTGCTTCAATCTTTAGAACTGCAAGATCAGTTTTTTCATCTCTTCCAACTACAGTTGCAGAATACGGCTTATCTACTTCATTTGGCAGAATAACCTCAATTTTTGCCCCATTTAATGTCTTATTGCTATAATCTTGCAAAGCTTCAGATATAACATGGTTGTTGGTCATTATATAACCATTGCTTTTGATTATAATTCCCGAACCGGATGCCGAACCCTCCTGAGCACCAAAAAAGAAATTCTGTGATTGGAATTTGACACTTATACCTACAACGGAAGGTCCAACTTTTTCTGCAACAGCTACTACAGCAGAATCCTTACTCTCAATTACTACCTTTTTGTAGTTATCTGAAGACACACTTCCATTGCTTAACGTGTTCTCTGTACTGCCTGAACTTATACCAACTTCATTCAAAAATGATTTTATTGAGGGCTGAACTGCCGGAACGCCAAACTGAAGAAAAACTCCTACAGTACATCCTCCTAAAATGGAACTGATTACTGATACTAATACCAATTGCCCCAATATTCCTTTTTTCTTCTTCTCAGGCTTAACATAATTTTCAGTATAAAATGATGCCTCCTTTAAGTTAGACTCACTTTTGCTTTCGGTATTATATGATATAATATTCTGATTATTTCTTTCATTGTTGCTGCCAGTATTGTAATTGTTATAATCGGATTCATATACCCTATTTTCTTTGAATTCATCAGCATTATTCACGGCTTCCCTGTTTTCATTAACATTATTAGTTTCATTAAATCCGTTGTCGTTATTCATTCCATAATCTCTGTTTTCATTGTTGTCCATAATCATATACTCCTTTCGAAAATCTTTCATTTGTTTTATTATGTTTTTATTATATAAAGCGAATTTGAAAAAGTTATGAATAATTTGTTAATAATCACATATTATTTTCATTATCCTCTTTTGCAGGGTTTAGTGTAAAGTAAAATACAGTACCTTTACCTATTTCGCTTTCAACCCGTATTTCCTGACCGTGCTCATTTATTATATTTTTGACAATCGCAAGTCCAAGACCCGTCCCACTTTTGTCCTTGCCCCTGGACTTATCTGACTTATAAAATCTATCCCATATCAATCCGATTTCTTCACTGTCTATACCTGCCCCATTATCCTTAACAGAAACCATTACCTTGCCTTTTGACATTTCTGTTTCAATAATTATCTGCCCTCCATCCTGTACAAACTTTACTGCATTGTGAAGCAGATTTAAAACAACCCGTTCAATAGAGTCTTTATCAGCATAAACGTGCGCTGCTTCTTCATGGAAGTTTGCCTCTATTTGAATATTCTTTGTTACAATCTGGTTTTCCAGCTTAATTATACATCTTCGGATCAGCTCATTAATGTCAAAAGTAACGAATGTTAGTTTCATCTCTCCCGACTCCATCCTTGCCAAATCTAAAAGGTCATTGGTCAATCTGCTCAACCTCTTTGTCTCATCGCTCACAATAGAAAGGTATTCTCGCTCTCTTTCAGGTGGAATCGTGCCATCTAAAATTCCTTCAATAAATCCATGAATTGATGTCATAGGTGTTCGAAGTTCATGGGACACGTTTGCAATAAATCCCCGCCTCATCTCCTCAAGATTTTCAAGAGCTACGGCCATGTGGTTAAAACTCTCTGCCAATTGCCCTATCTCGTCCTCTGAAGAAATATCAAGTCTTTTACTAAACTCACCATTTGCGATTTCCCTTGCTGCATTGTTAATGAGCTTTAATGGTTTTGTAATTTTTAACGAGAAGATGTAAACAAGCAGCGCAGATACAAGAATAGCTATGCTTATAGAAATTATATAGAATTTGAAAACATTCGTACGTGCATTATTAATTTCCGGTACACGGATACTAAGATATATGGCTCCTTGAATCTCTTCATTATAAGAATAAGGTTTTTCTATAGTAAGCCAACTAACATTCGTATCTTTAAACAGCCCATAGAAATCTCCCGTTTCCTTTACATACTGCCCTTCCTTCATAACCTTTTCATACTGTCTTTTATCCGGTAATCTCAAATTCCCTGTTACGTCTCTAAGTTTTGCCATTACTGAATTATCAAGATATTTTTCATTTACCAAAATAACTATATCACCATTTTTTGAAACTACCCATATAGTAGCTTCAACATTATCGCCAATAAGCTCCAGATTGCCCAAAAAATAACTCAAAAGATAGTTTTGCAGTGTTTGCGTCATTACCGGATCATTAATCTTCTCAGTATAATTCTTTAGCATTATATTAATTGAATCGCCTGCACTATTTAATGACCTTTCCTTCTCTTGCGTAACAAAATTCCCAAGAAAAAAGTACAGCATACCACCTGTGATAGTTGTAATTATTATTAAAATTATAATAAAGAATGTAGCAATCTTACTGTACAGTGTCTTACGCATTATTTCACCTCGAATTTGTAGCCAACGCCCCAAACTGTCTTAACCTGCCAGTTTTGATCTTCACTTTCTATCTTTTCTCTAAGTCTTTTAATATGAACATCTACAGTTCTCGAATCCCCATAAAAATCAAAGCCCCATACCTGTTCTAAGAGTTGGTCTCTTGTAAACACTTTATTGGGATTTGATGCGAGAAAGTAAAGGAGTTCTAATTCCTTAGGAGGGACTTCCATATCCGTTCCATTTACTTTTAATGTATAATTGGATTTATTTATGACAAGATTGGGATAAACTACTTCCTTAACATCAATTTCCTTGTGTTCATATCTTCTAAGCACCGCTTTCACCCTTGCAACCAGTTCCTTTGATTCAAAAGGCTTAACAATATAATCATCGGCCCCCAATTCGAGCCCTAATACCTTGTCAAAAGTTTCTCCTTTTGCCGACAACATTATTATCGGTATATTGCTGACTTGTCTTATCTCCCGGCAAACCTGCCATCCATCAGCACCAGGCAGCATTATATCCAAAACAACAATATTTGGTGCAAAAGTCTTAAAAGCTTCAATAGCTTTTATCCCATTGTATATCGTTAAAACCTCAAATCCCTCTTTCTCCATATAAAGCCTGATGAGTTCACATATATTTACATCGTCATCTATAACCAGAACCTTTGTCTTATTGTTCATAATATCCATTCTCCTTAAGCTTTATTTAAATAACATAAATTTATTTTATCAAATTTATTTATTAGGGTAAACATATATTACCCAAGTGTTTTTACATTTTATCACTGATTTATATTCCCCAACCAAAAATAGGCTATGTCAACCGACATAGCCTTTATTTTACTTACAAGAGAGTTTAATCCTTATTTCAGTTTATTATTTCCGTACGAATAGGTAAACTATTTAAAACAATATTCTGAATTTTTATTTCTTCCTGCAGTTTCTTCTGTTCTTCTTTTAATTCATTAAGACTCTCCAATATTTTCTTGCTGTCATCAAGCAACAACTTAATCATACCTTTTATTTCATCAAATGATTCGGTATTCTCTTTTTTCATTACTATCTCCCCCAACCAACAATATTTATATAAAATATAATTTTTAAAATTCAACACATAAAATGATTATAACAAATTTTTTCATTTTGTGAATATTTTCTTAACATTTTTTCAACCATATTTATTGTTGACTTACATTTGCTACTGTGATAACTTTACAATATAGGACTAATTATTGTATGATGGAGGCACTTTAAATGGGTGGAATTGCTTTTAGTCAAATTGTGATTGGAATACTCGTCTGCGTTGCTTTAGTTCTTTTTTATTTTATCTTGTTTAGCAAAGATAAAACAAAATTCAAAGAATCAAAACGCGAAAATGAACCTGTTGTAATTGAAACTCCAAATAAGGAATCTCAAATGACCGCTGGAGATTTATCCGACGATTCCCTTATTGCTATATTGACTGCTGCTGTTATGGCAAGTATGCAAAGCAGCCCGGATGTCAAAATAAGGGTAACTTCTTTCAGGCGTATCCCCCAATCTTCCCCTGTATGGAACACCATAGGAAGAAGAGAACGTATGGAGAACAAGCTTTGACATTAAGGAATGCTGAAATATCTTTAGATCAAATTGAGCTTTTGATTTTGAATATTTTTATTGCATTCTCACCTAAAATCATGCTCTTTTGGCGATCTTCAATTCTCATTTCCATAAATCTGTTTAGATCGTGTCCAGGGCTTCCCCATGGGTAATCAGAACCAAATATAACCCTGTCTGCTCCGACCTTGCTAATAACATACTCCACCACTTCATTATCAGGCCAGCTTGGTTCATTTACTTTCAAAAGAGGGGGATAACCTGTTATAACTATTGACGTATCAAAATAAACGTTCTCAAACATATCAGCAAGTTTAAAAACATCACCTATGTTTCCATCTGCCATATGGGTTAAAACAAACGGTATATTAGGATACTTTTTTATGACGGGCACAATCATGTCAATATCTGCATAGTTGTTAAGTCTTGCATTTGACACGCGTCCACAATGGAAAACTATTGGAAACGCCGCCTCCGCAGACATTTTATATACGCTCTCAAGTCTGTTATCATCGGGATCAAACCCCTGTGCCATAGGATGAAATTTGATGCCCTTTGCACCATTTCTCATATATTCTTCCATCAGTATATCCATTGGTTCTTCCATATCTGGATGAAAGCTTACTAAAGGAACAAGTTTTTCGTATTTTTTGCCAACCTCAATGGACCAGCTGTTGTTTTTATGTATAATTTTGGCTGGAGCGAAATTAGCCATTATTGTAAAATCAATTCCAACACTATCCATATTTTGCAATACATCAGTAATAGTGCCTGTGCCAGGATTTGCAAATTCAATATTATATAGTTTGTTAAATGAAGTTAGTATCTTGCCCGATACTTCCTCTGATGCAAAAGTATGAACATGCCCATCAACTACTGTAAATTTGCCTACCATCTATATTACTTCCCAACTTAATAAATTTTTGCTTTATGGAATATTATAATTAAATGAAAGCCCATATGCAACCAAAATTTATCCTCTCGGCCAAATCTTTTCCCAACTCTCACCACCATCTTTAGTGTGTATAAGCTGATAATTTCCCAATATTGCGAATCCTTCTTCCTTATTAATAAAGTCAGGTACAGGATATACATCGGAACCCTCAGGGCAGTTAATTGTCTTAAATGATTTTGAGCCATCAATAGTTTTTATAATATTACCTCTTGAAAAGCCAATGTAGCCTGTTCCATCTTCAAAAAACTTAATTCCATTTGGATACCCACCAATTGGAAGCACTCCATTATCTTCTCGTAATCCTGATTCTGCAATTTTAGTCCATGTTTTGCCCGTATCCGTTGTTTTATAAATTCTTTTTGGCTGTGAACCCGTCCACGGCTGATCCGTATCAATTAAATAGCCTTCTTCTAAAGAAACCCAACTCATACCTTCTCCATAGAACCCCTCTGGTACCGATACGGCTTTCCAAGTTTTTGCCCCATCAGTTGTAAGTAAAACAAATTCCTCATATTTCAATCCACCACTTACCCCATTTGAGCTACGACTTGCTGCAACAAAAATTGTCTTATCGCTTATGCAATCAATTTCTATAGGTATGCTTCCCACAAAGTCAACTTTTTTCCAATCGACACCACCATTAACTGTTCGTAAGAGTTCAGGTTTTTGGTCAATTTCCTCACCTGGATAATCAACTGCATACCCAATTTGTTCTGTTGCAAAGCTCAATGCGCGCAGAGCTTTACCACTATAGACTTGTTGCCAGGTCTGTCCTCCATCCATAGTCCTCGCAAGTATATTTTTTAATGAGGTATTTTCAAACGAAATATATCCTATTTGTGGCGAAATAAAGCATGTTGAGTAAAGCACCTCTCTTTGGTTTACATACTCATTTTCTTTTGCCCCGATCGAATTCTGTATCTGACTAGTCCTTAATTCATTTGGCTTTGCCATTGTTGAGTTCACTCCATTTACGCTCGGCTTTGCGCCTGTAGAGTTGACTTCATTTACATTTATAGATCGTGACACACTGCATCCGCTTACTGTCAATAATGCAATTATTAATATAATACTTAGTCTTTTTCTCATAAAATTGCCTCCGCTTTGGAACTCTTCAAATTTACTGAACTTTTTAAACCAATTTACTATTCCTTACTACAAATTAAATTGTACAATAATGCAAATTATACTACAAATTTGTCTATTAATTGTAACATTTTTTAAGGTCAAACTTCATAAATTCAACTATTCACATTGTCCAAAGTCTGCTATAATGTAATGGTCAAAAATACTAAAAAGAAGGAAATGATATATATGAAATATGTATTAATTCTTGGTGACGGTATGGCTGATTATCCTGTACCGCAACTTGACAATAAAACTCCTTTGCAATATGCAAAGAAACCAAATATTGACTTTCTAGCCCAAAATGCAGAAGTTGGAATGGTTAAAACTGTTCCTGAGGGGATACCTCCTGGAAGTGATGCTGCAAATCTTTCTGTTATGGGCTTTGACCCCAGAAAATATTATACTGGCCGCTCACCTCTTGAAGCTGTGAGTATGGGACTGGAATTATCGGACACTGATGTAGCCCTAAGATGCAACTTAGTTACACTATCCGATGAGGAAGACTATTCCCAAAAAACAATGGTTGACTACAGTTCAGATGAAATAAGCTCAAGTGAAGCTAAAGAGCTCATTCTGGCAGTTAACGCACAGTTTAAAAATGACAAGATCTGCTTCTATCCAGGAATAAGCTACAGGCATTGTATGGTATGGAGCAACGGTTTAACTGGTTTGAATCTGACTCCTCCTCATGATATATCTGGGAAAAAAGTTACCGACCATTTGCCAAAGGGTGAAAATAATAGAATCCTTCTTGAAATGATGGTTAAAAGCTATGAAATATTAAAAGATCATCCTGTCAATAAGGCAAGAATAGCGAAGGGATTAAGGCCTGCCAACTCAATTTGGCTTTGGGGTGAAGGTAAAAGACCTTCGCTGGCAAAGTTTGATGAAAAGTATGGAGTTAAAGGTTCTGTAATCTCTGCTGTTGATCTTATAAAAGGCATAGGTATACTTGCAGGTCTTAGGAATATTGAAGTTGATGGTGCAACAGGAAATGTTCACACCAACTTTTTAGGAAAAGCCCAGGCAGCTTTAAAAGAACTCGAATCAGGACAAGACTTTGTCTACCTTCATGTTGAAGCTCCTGATGAGTGTGGTCACAGAAATGAAATTGAGAACAAGGTAAAATCAATTGAATTAATAGATGAGCAAATAGTTGGAACCATTCTAAAGGGTATGGAAAAGTATGATGATTACAGAATAATGGTTCTTCCTGACCATCCGACCCCACTTAGTTTGAGGACACATACTTCTGAGCCGGTACCATTCCTTATATACCAAAAGAGCAATCCGAAAAAATCCGGTATAAACAGCTATACCGAGGAACTGGCTATGGCCTCAGGCGTTTATTTCCCTGACGGTTACAAATTAATGGATCACTTTTTAAAAAGCTAAGGCCAACAGCCTTAGCTTTTTTTAAATCACCATAACTTCTTGAATAAACAGAGTTAAACTCTTTAAGAGGTCAATATCCCCAATAATTCCACCTTCATTATAAACCCTAACAATAGGTCTTTGAGGGCTGCCGATATTCTGCTTTATTACTACTCCATACAGCCCGTTGCTTAACAAAACCGTACATCCGTTAGGATAGAATATTATCGTATCTCTGAATCTTTCAACAATTTCAGGGTCAAGCATCTGCCCTGCTACTGCCAAAATACTTTCAAAAGCCTGATGAGGCATTATAGATATATTATTGTTGTCATACCCATGGAGAGCATTATCATAATAGTCTGCAACCCTTACTACTCTTGAAAACTCCGATATATCATTTCCCTTGATTTTCCTTGGATAACCTGATCCATCATAGTTTTCATGATGCTCATAGCAAACTTTTGATGAATGTAGGTTAAAACCCCTGCAAACACGAGCAGCTTCAAATCCAATGCTTACATGCTCCGGCTTTTCTTTTGCAATATTTTCTCTTCCAATATCATGTATCAATGCACCTGTAACAAGGTCACACAACTGTCCAAAATTATATGACATCTGATTTCCTATAAATGCTGTTAAAATGGCTACATTTACACTATGCTCAATAATAAACTCATCCATTGCATCTGTTGAAAGAATACTTATACCCTTCCCCCTGTATTCTCTCGTATAATCAACTATTTTCTTTGCTGCATCCTTGATGTCATATTCATCTATGCCTTTGGAAGAATGAACTTTACTGTAATTCTCGCTAAGAACTTTTGTCACGCTGGTCCTTATTGTAAAATCCAGGGGTTGACTAACTTCAACGTCACTAAATCTTTCGTCTATGATATAGACCTTTTGTACTCCTATTTGCTCGATCTTTGTGATAAAACTTTCGGTAAGAGTTATTCCTGAATTCAGAACGACCTTGCCGCTTGATGTGTATACTGGTCTTGCCAGTTCCTGCCCCGGTTTTAAGGACTTAATACCCACAAGCCTCATATCAGACCTCCGAACTTATTGATATGCTATATTATATTATTCGACATCATTTTTAAAATTCCTAGGGTTTATGCTTTTTTTCATCTTCTTTTTTCACACATATTTTTCACTAATTCAACTCCCCCCCAAAAAAACCATCTAACTTCATACACATCCGCATAATCTCTTTCAAACTCGGACAAATTTGCTTCGAGTATAAATTTTTAAAAAATTCCTATTGACCTTGACGTAACGTAAAGGTGTATAGTTATATTGTCAGGAGGTAAAAACATGGAATACACAGTGCATAAGTTAGGAAAAATCGCAGGAATCAGCACCAGGACTCTGAGATATTATGATGAGATTGGAATTCTAAAGCCGGCAAGAATCAGCTCTTCAGGATATCGTATTTATGGTAAGGCTGAAGTAGACAGATTGCAGCAGATACTTTTCTACAGAGAACTTGGTGTAAGCCTGGAAAGCATTAAGGATATCGTAACTTCACCATCCTTTAACGCAAGCAATGAGCTTAAGGCACATCGTGAAAAACTTCTGGCGAAACGTGAACAACTTAATTCGTTAATAGCCAATGTCGATAGGACATTAGAGGCAATGGAAGGGAGAATAACTATGTCTGACAAAGAGAAGTTTGAAGGCTTTAAACAGAAGATGATTGATGATAATGAGAAAAAATACGGCAAAGAGATTCGTGAGAAATACGGAAATGAGCAGGTTGATAATTCCAATAATAAAATTAAAGGAATGACCCCAGAGCAATATGCTGAGGTAGAAAGATTAAGTGCAGAGCTACTCTCTACTCTGAATGCCGCATATAAAACAGGCGATCCCTCTGGCGAACTGGCTCAAAAAGCTGCTGATTTGCACCGCCAATGGCTATGCCACTTCTGGGAGAACTACAGTAAGGAAGCACACGCAGGAGTTGCCCAAATGTACGTCTATGATGAAAGATTTACAGCCTACTATGATAAGGAACAACCTGGTACTGCTGAATTTTTAAGGGATGCAATTCTCATCTACACAGGTATGAAAGGATAATCGATATAATAAAAACTCCGGGACTTTAAGTTCCTGCGTTTCTCCTCTTTCACTTCGTTCGAAAGAAGCAGAATCAAAACCGAGGGGGTACTTAGCCCCCCGGTTTTAGTACATTTGCTTCGCAAAACAATTCTGTTATAAACTACAATTAGCAATATTTCATTTATTTGCTCCCGCACTCAAGACCACATTTTTATAAGTATAGGGTTTGAGCATGCCAATTACATCTTTAATACTTTCAGAATTCTGCTCAATCCAAAGCTTTTCCAAACCCGGCTCAATAATAACCGGCATTCTGTCATGAATGGATGCTGTAGTTTGATTAGCCGTAGTTGTAATAATTGCATATCCGGTATATTGTTTATTGTTATTATCTTTGAAAACATTATAAATACCAGCCATAAAGAATATTCTTGATTGACTAACGGAAATTTCAAACTTAGTTTTCCTTTTTACCCCTTCCTCCTGCTTCCATTCATAGTAAGCATTTGCCGGAATTAAACAGCGTCTCTGGTGAAGGGAACTTTGAAACATAAGTTTCTCAGTAATTGTCTCTGCTCTGGCATTTATAATCGGCCTTCCGGAATACTGACCATAGCTCCATTTCATAGGAGCCAGGACACTTTTATCCTTCTCCCGGTAAATAACCGGCGCAGTATTGGTAGGAAACACCTCACCATTAACAATATCTTCCGAGGTTTTGTATTTTTCTGATACCTCATCTATGATGGACTTTATTTCATCATACTCATACTCTGTAAAAACAGCATATCTTCCGCACATGAAAATCACCCCTACAACTATTTTACCATTATACCAGCTCAATAAACCATTTATTCTCATGATTTAGGTAAAGATAGGCTCTTTTTCCATCAACAAAGCATGAATAGCGATTCCCTTGAATTCCAATTTTCAAGGAGGCACCTTTTACAGGTTTACTAGGCTTATCTACACTATAGACCTTATCACTGCCAATTCTAATCCTTAAAGGAATAATTTCACCCTCCAAATTATAATGTGCTATTACCTCTACACTTGGCTTATTCACAAAAGAACACCTCTACTTAAAATATGATACCGGGAAGATTACATTTTCCTCGATTGGGTTAGCATTCAAGGCTTTATCTTTAAGTAATAATGCTCTTTGGACAGAATAGTGTCCAAATCTTTTACGGATTTTATCTATGCTGTATTCGAGCTGTTCCTCCTTTAGTCTTTGTCTTTCATCGTAAAAAAAACTTAACTGCGTATATGTATCTGCTGTCACAAGGTCTGTTGCCCTAACACCAATACTTCTAATAGGTTTTTCCCAATTCCAGCTATTTAAAAATATTTTAAAAGCCTTATCTGCAATATCCTTTGTGACACAACTGCACTCACTTAACTTGGCTTGCCTTTCAATGCTATTTAGTTCATTATCCCTTATATATATCTGAATAGTATTTCCCTTGAAGTTGTACTTTCTAAGGCGTTCAGCCACGCTTTCCGAAAGCACATAAAGAAGTATTTTTACATCCTCATTATTTAGCAGGTCCCTAGGTGTTGTCATGCTGTTGCCAATACCTTTAATTACACTTTGATGGTCGGTTTTCGTAACAGCTACTGTATCAAGACCATTGGCAAACATCCAGAGAGTTTCCCCCCATTTTCCAAGGAGTTTTTTGAGAAAACTCGGATTCAGATTTGCGAGGTCACCGATCGTATATATTCCAACATTGATTAGTTTTTTAGATGTTGACCTACCTACATAAAGCAAATCTGATACGGGAAGCGGCCACACATTTTGTTTAAAGTCTTTTTGAGTGATAACAGTAGTTGCATCTGGCTTTTTCATATCACTGCCAAGCTTTGCAAATATTTTATTGTATGATACCCCGATACTTGCTGTGATGCCCAATTCCCTTTTCAGCCTGATTCTGATTTCGTCTGCAATACTCTTGCCTGTTCCAAAAAGCTTGGATGATTCAGTGACGTCAAGCCAACATTCATCAATTCCAAAAGATTCTACCAGGTCCGTATAATAACTGTAAATTTTTCTTGCCTCTTTACTAAAATAAATGTATGTCTCATAGTCAGGTCGCATGACAATCAAATTCGGGCATTTCTGCTTTGCCTGCCAAATTGCTTCTCCAGTTTTAACACCATATCCTTTTGCAATTAAATTCTTTGTTAAAATAATCCCATGCCGCTGCTCGACAGATCCCCCAACTGCTACGGGTTTATCCCTTATTTCAGGATTTTTCATACATTCAA
Organism: Acetivibrio cellulolyticus CD2; assembly: GCF_000179595.2. Lineage (NCBI taxonomy): Bacteria > Bacillati > Bacillota > Clostridia > Acetivibrionales > Acetivibrionaceae > Acetivibrio > Acetivibrio cellulolyticus. The sequence goes on from NZ_JH556657.1 coordinate 69,058, forward strand.
CACTTGCATAAAAGCTGTTTAGATCTGAATGTAGTATAATTTTTTCCATAACACCACCTGCTATATATAGAATAGCACGAACATATGTTCGTAGTCAAGATTAATTGATAATATTATATGATATTATCAATTAATGAGTAGAATGAGTAGAAAAAATTAGTCGACGAGGCTGTTGCCCATGTCGACACTATATTGAAACAAACCCAGTAATGGATGATTTGCTAACCTTATACTGGGTTTTGAGCTGTCAAATATTTATTTATATTCCATCTTTCTTCATCGCCTCAACTATTTTACAGTGATTTATCAGATCTTGATCTGATTTAACCTCACTGGTGTAATTTAGGCCGTATGGCCAAAAATGCATACTATCACCTTTTAATACAGCACTGTTGTCTCCTGTAATTGCTCTTATCTCTGCAGTTGCATAAGTACCAGTGTAAACATTATTAACTATTAAAGAAGACCATTTGCTAGATGTTCCAACTCCAACGGTGTGGGCAATTTCATGCATAGCAGTAATATGGTTCATGTAACTGCGGTTTGAACCAAATCTTATAGTACCGTTTATATTTCCATCAGCTGTTGAAACCGAAGTTTCATAAACAATCTTAAGTGATTTCTTTATTGTTGTATAATCGTTGTAGAATGATACCGCTTTATCCATAGCACTCTGTATTTTATCATAGGCATCTTTCTGGTCATCTGTAGGGTTTGAAACCTTTTCCAGCGTGTATGTAACATTTCCCTTCTTAGGAGTTGAGGTCGGCACAGGAGTTGCTATAGGTGTACCATCTGCTGGAAATTTAGTAATAATACCTAACAAAAAACTTCTCATAAGCGCAAAATCAATTGAATTAAAGCTTCCATCTGCATTTACATCCGCTATCGTCATCCCATTTGAAACAGGAAACCCAGAACTAATTCCCAACAAAGAACTTCTCATCAACGCAAAATCAATTGAGTCTACCTTGCCACTGCCATTGACATCTCCATACACCACCTCTGCCGAATGAACAAACGATGAAAAAGATATACTCAACACTGTTATCAATAGAAACGCTACAATTTTTACTATAATAGGTTTTTGAAATAAAACTGATTTAATCATAATATTTGCCACCTCTCCCCTAATAATTTTTCACCTTATACAAATGCGCAATATCCCTAATTTTTTAAGGAGTATGATTAATTATATCATTTCAATTTAAGAGTATTAAGTTCATATTTATTATTCTGCAATGTGATATAATACAATTTATTACCATTACCCCAACAATACTCAGTTGCAATAATATTTCTATTTTCAGTTAAATAATCTTCTGAATTAAATATGGTTGTTTTTTTCTTATTCTCTAAATCATATAAATAAATGCTAGTAGGAGTATTTCCTAGCTGATATGCTATATATTTTCCATTAGTAGTTATACTCCACTATGATCCCCCCAGACTTTGTAAGCCTCTCCCGATCGTCTGAAGCTACCAAATCTCCCCAAATCTCAGCCGAATATTTATCTCCCGAATCAAAAATTACGACTTTACCAACAACCGTTCTTATAATCTCATTCGTAATCACATCAGAACTTACCTTTCTTTTTAGCATATCCACTATCTCTGAAGTATCCGGAATGCTTAAGCTATTTTTCTTTATATCCTGTATTTCCCCTCTTAATAATCCAACTTTTTCTTCCAGCTGTTTATTCATCCTTATAAACAAATCCTCAGATATCTTTTCATCAAGCCTATCCTGGTAAAGCATCTCCTGCTGTCTGAGTTTTAGGTTGAGTTGTTTATTTAACCTCTCAATTTCAACCTGACTATCATCATTGGAAAATAACTTTTCTATTCTCCCCATCAGCTTTGAATCTGCCTCAATTCCTTCAACTAACTTTAAAAGGTCCTCCATTACAATATCAATCAGTTCTTTCTCCTTTATATGATGGCTGGTGCAATCCGACTTTCCGTTTTTGCCATAACTGCTGCAAATATAAGACATAGGTCTGTCTTTCCTCATTCTCGCAAACATTGCACTCCCGCATCTACCACAATATACAATGCCTCTAAAAAGGTGTATAACCCCTTTATGTGGACTAGAATCCACACTCTTATCATCCCTCAGCTTCTGAACCCGGTAAAATTCGTCTTTACTGATTATTGCATCATGTGTATTTTCCGTTATCACCCACCTATCCTCAGGAAGGCGCCTCGTCTTTTTGCTTTTAAAGCTTATCCTTTCACTTATTCCCTGCACAGTATCCCCAATGTACACCCTATTGCACAATATCCGCCTTACACCAACAGGATTCCAGGTACTCTTTGAAGGTGAAGCACAACCCCTTTGATTTAAATAACCTGCTATATAGCTATACCCCCAACCTTCCTGGTAGAGCCTGTATATCTCCTTTACCACTTTTGCCTCATCCTGATTTACAATCAGTTTATTTTTTTCATTCGGAGACTTTATATAACCAAAAGGTGAATTACCAATGTATTCACCCTTTTGTATCTTAAATCTTATATTTGCACGTATCTTTCGCGAAATATCTTTTATATACCTCTCATTGTACCAAGTGTCAATACCAACCGTATCATTGTCCTTCAAGCTATCATATCTTCCATCATATGTAATTACTCTGACATCGTTTTCTTCAAGGTAGTCCAAAAACAAAAGAGTCTTTGCATTATTCCTTCCTAGCCTGGACAAATCCTTAACCACCAGCAGGTTTATAACACCCTTCGAAACATCGCTTTTAAGCTGTTCAATCCCTTTTCTTTCAAATCCTGCACCCGATACATTGTCATCAATATATGTCCTGACTATACTGCCTAAATTCCTGCTCTCAATAAAGTCTTCCAGCAACCCCTTCTGAGTTTCAATAGTCTCGTAATTCTGCTCATTATCATCTCTGCTTTCACGGACGTAAATGCCTATTTTATACAATTCCCCATGTATGGTTTTACACTCCCTTTCAGCAGTTACGCTTTATATCTTGTCACCTAAGAGCACTTTCGCTATTTTTACCAGAACCTCCTCCACTTCCAATTGCCTTTTAAACTTCTTTATAATAATTCTGGATTCCTTTTTTTTCTTCATTTTCAAACAGAAACACCTTTAAATCTACTAAGAAATATATATGCTGAAATTTGCAATAATAAAAATTGTCCATAGCGCAAATCCCCTGTTGAATATATATTTCTTTTATGTGTATAATTATATTAATAAAACTTACATTTGAGGGTGATCAAATGAACGGTGAAATTCCTGAGAAACTCAGGTACTTCTTAAAAAACGGCATAAAAGACGTTGATGACGGTTATGAATATGCCTCAGAGCTAAATAGAATTCTTAATTCAGATGAATGCCAGACTTCCCTTTCCGGAAAACAAATTGAATTATTGAGAGAATATGCTGATAAGGCAAGAAAAGTAGGAGAAATAAATTACTATTCAGAGCAAAAAATTAAGGATTTAGAGAGGGAATTTTTCGGTGAGAATGGAATTCTTGGATATCTTGGGGAAACTATAGCTCCTTCCAAACCTGTGTGGCCCTTTTAGGAAACAATATTTTTCCTTAATACTTCTTTCTCTTTGCAGCAACAGGTATGTTTAGTTCGGTTCTGTACTTGGCAACAGTGCGGCGCGATATTTCCATGCCGCACTTTATAAGAACCTGAACAATCTCATTATCATTTAGCGGAAACTTTTTATCTTCTGAATCTATAATTTCTTTTATTTTTAACTTAACATTCTCACTTGTCATATCTTTGCATGTGCTTGTAGAAACTCTTCCCGGGAAAAATAATTTCATGTCAAAGATTCCCCATGAACATTGAAGAAATTTTCCACTGACAGTCCTGCTGACAGTCGATTCATGCATGTTGATATCTTTTGCAACGTCCTTCATCGTAAGAGCTTTTATATGGTCTTTTCCCATTTTAAAAAATTCAACTTGATGCTTAACAATGCTATCAGCTACTTTACTCAATGTTATCTTGCGTTGCTCAATACATTTTATCAGCCACTGTACACTGTCTATTTTGGATTGAATGAATTTTTTTGCTTCAATGTTTATATCTTCCTGCAGGATTGTTTTGTAGTAGCCGCTTATATTCAATATTGGCAGCGCTTCTTCGTTTATAATTGCTTGAAACTTTCCATCTATCTCTCTTACAACTACATCCGGGATAATAAACTTTATATCCTCATACTCATAAAACTCCCTACCCGGCCTTGGCTCTAGTGATCGGATAATCTCATATATCTGTACAACTCTCTCTAAGCTAATACCCATACTCTTTGCGATATGCGTTATCTTATTGTTCGCCAGATCCTCAAGATGATTTTCAATTACATCTATAACTTCCCTGTCCTTATTTCCCATTTGAGCAAGCTGGATTCCAAGACACTCTTTAATACTCCGGGCACATACTCCTGGTGGGTCAAAAGTCTGAATAAGACTCAAAACTCTTTCAACTCTTTTTACGGGAACGTTAAAAAATGAAGCCGCTTCACTAATCATTACAGCCAAATATCCATTGTGATCAACATTGTCAATCAGATATTCGCCTACTTCCATATCCTTACCCGTGACATCTGAAGTATGAAGTTGAAGCAGGAGATGCTCTTTAAGTGAAATTACCGTAGATGCCCTATCAACTGAAATATTCTCAATTGCTTCTTCACTATTCTCATTATAGTTCCAGCTGCTTATATAATCATCATTTGAATAATTCTCGTAGGACATTGGAAACAAAATTTCTTCTTTTCGTTTTATATCATTTGGATTAACTTCTAAGGCAGGGTTTGCCTCCATCTCATCTTCTATATATTCAATAAGTTCTCTAGAATTCATTTTTAATATTTCAAACGCCTGCCTTAATTGCGGCGTAAGAATTATTTTATGGGATTGAACAAGACTCAAATCAAAATTGAAATCCAAAGTTATCCCCCCAAATAAAGAGTAAGCAGATACAACGCTGTAGATAATGTATATAATGCAATTACAATAATTACGGGCCAATGGGAAAGTATTGAAATTACATCATTTGCAATAGTTGTTTTTGATTTTCTAATACTATATTTCCCTTTGGTAACAGAATTAAAACATAACAACAGCAAAAATATAAAAAAGATACTTACGGCCCCAAATGCCAATGTATAAAACAAATCCTGCAGTGTATAAAAGCTTGAATCTTCCTCTACGTTTCTCATTGAATATTGCAGCAGTGTAGCCAGAAAGTTATTCATAAAATGAGCTATTGCCCCTGCAAATATGGAATTAGTCCTCACTACATAGTACCCAATCAGCAGTCCTAGAAATATAGGTCCTAATAAGTTGGTAATATCAAAATGGAAAACACCAAACATTATCGAAGAGATGACAATTGCTTTCATTGTGCCCCTGCTCTCATAGGCCTTAAGCAAAAGTCCCCTGTGTAGGATTTCTTCACATATTGCAGGTGCTACCGCTATTACAAGTATTGAAACGAGTACTTCTCCAAGATTTTGGGGTATTGGTATTGAAGTATCTTCAGGAGTGGGGCCAACAAATTGTAAGATATAAGCAATTATTGAATTTAAAGATGTAGCTGCATAAAAGGCAGGCACAGAAATCAATATTATCAGGAACGACGGTAATACCCCCGGGCTGTTAAACCTTAGTGTTTCCTTAATATTTACCCCCTTTCCGATCATATAAAATAATGCCGGAAACAGAATACAATAGAACTGAAGCATTAAAAGCAGCAACAACATGTCATCATCAAGGAAATTGCCATAAAACCCGTTTACTATCTCAATAACAATAGAAAATAATATATTTATTATTGCTACAAATAAAAAAACTTTATTTGCACCGGTAACCGCTACTTTATTATTCACTATAATAACCCCTTCTGCCTATATAATTCTCTCCTCTGTTATAACAAAATCTAAGGGTATATCATGTTCTTCAACAGGAATATCATCATATATCTGAAATTCAAAAGCAATTCCAATCTTAGTACAGTCAGGCTTAACGGCCTCAAGAAATCTATCATAGAAACCTGCCCCATAACCTATTCTATTTCTGCCTGTGTCAAATGCAACTCCCGGTACTATGACCAAATCAATTTCTTTCACGTTAAAAACCCTGGCACTATCCTTTCTTGGCTCTAAAATTCCAAATACACCAGGCATTAAATCGTTCTCCAAATTCACAACCTCATAGGGTACAACCTTTTTTATTCCATTAATTGAATCAACCAGAGGCAACACTACTCTTTTTCCATGTTTGAAACAATAGTCTATTATATATCCGGTCATTACCTCGTTTTTGAAGTCCATGTAACACATTATTGCTTGACTTGCTTTAAATGAATCCAACTTAATAAGTCTTTGAGCTATTTCAAAGCTTTTACTCTCCACTTCTTTTCTGGATGCACTTTTTCTATAGCAAGCAACTTCTTCTCTTATAAGCTTTTTAGTTCTCAACTTTCCTCACCTTTAAAATTTCCAAATTATAATATCAGTGATCTTATCGGCCCCAATAGCAAGCATCTTAATACATATAGCAATCCGAAAGCAATTATAGTCAAAACCGAAGCATACAAAACACTGCTTTTAGGGTTCCCAATATTTAACATCTTAATCAAAGTAAAAATAAACCTTCCAATTATAAATACCAACCCAATTATACTTGCAGTTGCAACTATTGCCCATCTTAGTATACTAAACCTTAGAATGACAACGCATACCAAAATATTTATAAAAGACAATATGACTACGTCAATCCAACCATCAATTATTTTTAATTTGTTAGCCTCATAAACTTTAAAATTTGCAGCCGGAATAAGCAAAATACCCATAGACATGCCAAAAAAAATCCCTGTCACCAGCCTTATAATATTATCAGTCTGTCTTATAGAAATATACGAAGTGACAGCATCGACCATCATAGGAATCATTAATATAGCTAATATTACACTTATCCCTGTCGATGGAACCCTGTCAGATCTAAGTTTTCCTCTGACAATACAATATACCAGTACAATAAAAATCCCCAAGTATATACCCGTATCCCTAGCACAAAACGGTAGGGGCATTCCATCAATAAAGATAGTTCTCTCCATCAGTTGATGGCACACAAAACTCCCAATTAAATAGTATATTCTTGAAATCATAACTTGGCTAGCTATTTGACAATGCGCTTACTAAAACACAACACGAGGCACACATTAATACAAAAATAATCAGGGAATTGACTAAAAGTGCCAATCCAAAGGACTTTTTATCAGTATCATCTTCAGAATTCATAAAAACAATTGCAACTATGACGCCGACCAACTGGCCGATCCCCGGTATAAGGTTGCATATTGCTGTTAAAAACACTTTCATTGCATTGCTTAAAGAAGGCTTTCCCTCTGCACTCTGTCTGTGGATCACGCTTCCCTGGTTACTCGGCTGTCCCACATTATTGCCCATAGAAACTTGCTGTACGGTATTTGCTGTCTGAGGTGCCTGAGTTTCACTTATGGCAGGATTATCTAGATTCTCCTGAGTCTCATCAAATATTTGTTCATCCGGTTTAATTCGGGTTAACCCTTCCTCTATTTTAGAGTCAAAAACCTTTTCTTCATCCATAAAAGCTTTGACAGAGTTGTCACTTTTAACATTGTCTAATTCAAATGAACTTTTTGATATATCCATTTTTATAACATTTGCTGGAGAGCTATTGTCATCGAAATCTTCTGTTTTACCTTCATCAATTTTAAAACCGCTACTCATTCCCAAAACACTGCCGCAATATGGACATCTCTTGGCATCAGCTGCTATATCTTCGCCACAAAAATTGCAAACAGTTCTTCCGTTTCCAGTACCGTTCATATCCCCCACTCCTTGCCTTTTGTAATAATATAAAACAATCTACCTACTATATGTTATTATATTACAAAAACTTTAATTATACTATTCTTCAAAATTAGTTAAAATCCTTCTAAGCATTATTAATATAACTTTAGGCTTGATGAAAAAAAACTTTCGCTATAATTTTGCGGCAATACGCATGCTTCGCATGATTGTCCCGCAAAAAATCGGAAGTGCCTTAGCTGAGCGGAACATATTGCTCAATCTTTGCATCTCCAAAAGTCCCCATCTGCGTATATGCAGCAAAAGCACAGTCAATTAGCTGAAATGCTATAGCTGCGCCTGTACCTTCACCAACACGCATATCCAAATTCAGAAAAGGTTCCATTCCAAGAGCTTCCAAAACCTTTCTGCTTCCAGGCTCTGCCGAGCCATGCGAAGGGAACATATAATTCCTTACCTCAGGCTTTATAGCAACTGCACACAGGGCTGCTGTTGCAGAAATAAATCCATCAATTAAAATAGGTATCCTATACCTAGCCGCACCAATAAAGCACCCAACAAGTCCAGCTATATCCAAACCTCCCAATTTTGCCAACACATCAATAGGATCCTTAGGATCAGGTTTGTTTATTTCTATAGCCTTCCTGATTACTTCTATTTTATTTGTCATTCCTTCGCTGGTCAATCCAGCTCCTCTCCCTACCATTACTTCAACATCAATTCCTGTCAAAACCGAAGATACGGCACTGCTTGTTGTCGTGTTTCCAACTCCCATTTCGCCCGTACCCAATAAATTTACACCTTTTTCACATAAACATCTTACAATGTCAATTCCGGCCTCTATTGCTTTTATAGCTTCATCCCGTTCCATTGCAGGTCCTTTAGCAATATTCCATGTCCCTTTCCGGATTTTTCTGTTTATTATTCCATCACAATTTATGTCATCATCAACGCCTATATCAACAACTGCAATATCTGCGTTTGCACATTTTGATAACACATTAACTGCAGTTATTCCTTTTGTAAAATTCCTGGTCACCGATGATGTCACACTTTTAGGACAGGAACTAACTCCCTCTTCAACAACACCGTTATCTGCACACATTATAATTACAGTCTTTTTATCAACTTTGGGGTACAATTTCCCTGTTATTCCAACTATTCTCCTGACGACTTCTTCAAGTTTACCCAGACTACCGATGGGTTTTGTAAGACTATCCAATCGTACCTGTGCCTCAGCCATAAATTTCTCATCCAGCTTACCTATAGATTCAAGTACTTTTTCCACAATGCTATTCCCCCGATTCCAAGTTCAAATATATAAAAGTATTATATTGTAGTTAAATAAATAAATCAACTTAAGAGCCAAACTGTTTAAAAAAATCAAATAAAAATAGTGCTGCAGACTAATCTGCAACACCATTATTTTCTCTACTCTAATGTATGTAACCGTTTGTTTCCAAAGGCATTAAATCAACATGCCGAATCTCTCCGCTAATGGCCTCTCTTTGTACTTCCTTAACTTTTGCCTTAAATTGCCTGTTATTAAAACTAATATTAAGAATCAAATCATAATCCATTTTTCCTGCCAATACATGTCTGATTTCATCTTCTCTCATTTCAATTGGCAAGCTTTCTCCACCTTGATATAAAACTCCAGGGACCATTCCTTCCCTTTTTAGCTTTCTTGCCACTGAAGATCCCAATTCAGTTCTGTTCTCTACATTAATATCAAATGCTTCCATAAAGACTCTCCTTTATTAATGAAACTTTTTATATATCATTAATAAAGTATGTCCTGAAATTTACAAATTAATACCCAATCATGCACTCTCATCCTTATAATATACGTGTAGCAGCGCCTTTATAATATCATTGCAGTTGTCACCCGTCACCAGTTGTACATCTCCCTCACCAACCTGAATGGCAAGATTAATTTTATGTCTGTGATTATTGTCTATTACTGTACTGATCATATCAATAGCTTCAAGGGGTTTGTGATAAATATAGCTCCATTGTCCAACATCGCTGTCCATATTAAGCTCCTTTTGATAGTACTTCTCCAAGAATCCTCTTATTTCGCCGACCTTCCTTGAAAAAAGACTTACAGTAACACACATTTACGATTTCCCCCTATTTTTATATTACATTAGTTATTTGCGAAATGCTATAACGCTTGAATTTACTGCATTTCAAATTGATATTTTTATTGTTTTCCCCCTCTGCTTCTAGTAAAATATAGGTATCTAATCCAATTTTAAACAAGAGAAGAGGAAAACAAATGGTAAAACTTTATAAACAAATTTCTTTTGCTGACACATTCGAAGAATGTAAAGATGTTTTTCAAAATAATAAGCCAAAATTTCTTAAGCTACTCTCACAACATCTTGATTTATCTTCGCTTATACCACAGGATTTTTATTGGTCTTACCACAAAACTCTAGGGAGAGACCGTAAATATTCACTCTCTTCAATGCTTTCAGCATTAGTTCTGCAGAAAATTCTTGGCATTCCTACAGTTTCGCTACTCATTATTTTTCTTAATTTATGCCATGAAGCCCGTGAATTC
>NZ_JH556657.1:79571-188568 GCF_000179595.2 Acetivibrio cellulolyticus CD2
TACATCTGATTTTTTAAGTCATTTTGCAAATGCCTATTATATTACATAATTAATTTGACAAAAATAAAAAAAAACCTTTATGTAATTTTTTCTTCTTCCTTAGAAACAACAAACTGTATTTAAAATCATTATTTAGAAATAATAATAGTAATCTTAAAATTCACAGAAAAGGAGGGAATTGCAGAATAATATGAAACTGATACCAAACTTATCTAAAATAGTATTAGTAGTTCTCACAGCTAACATTTTGATGCTATGTGGCTGCAGCAAAAACAAACAAAATCAGGAATCGCAAGCAAAACAGATGAAAGCCAGTGAGCAATCAGACAAAGTCCCTAAGGACCTCGAAAATATAGAAAGCAGTATAGAAAAAATCATCAAAACTTTAGGAGGCCCGTCAGTAACATTAAAAGAAGAAAAAAAACAAGAAGAAGGACAGAACCAAGCTCCCCAAAAAACTGGTCAGAATCAGGGCCAACAAAGCAGCCAGAGTAGTGGCGATCAAAATCAGGGTCAGCAAGGAAGTGAAGGCGGTCAAGGAAGTCAAGGCAGCCAGGGACAAAAAACTCCCCAGCCCTCAAATAACGCCCAGAATAGCCAAAACCAAGCTAGTGCAACAAAGGACCCTTGGCAGGAAATTTCCCCCGTTATCAATAATTTGCATTACCAGTGGAATAGTTATCTACCTTCAGCTACTAAGAAGAACGCAAATAGACAACTGCTTGACAATTTCGACAACGCTTTAAATACTTTAACCTCCACTATCCTTACAAAAAACAAAGATAACACACTTTTAGCCGCAAATAATTTATATTCATATGTTCCTGATTTTTATATGCTGTACAAAACGGAAACATCCCCAGAAATTAAAAGAATCAGGTATTTTGCCAGAAATGCAGTACTAAATGCTACCATTTCAAACTGGGATCAGGCAGGAAAAGATATTAGTAATTTGAAGTCTACCTGGGGAATATACAAAAACACAGTTGACCCAAAAAATCAGGATATATCAAGTAAGCTTGACTACTCAATTTATGAACTGGAAAAGGTAGTTACCGAGAAAAATCTATCCCTTACAGATATAAAAGGCAGGATTGCAATTTCAAACACAGAAAGTCTGGAAAAAGAAGCTAAGAAAAGTTAAAAAAGAAGCGGGATACAAAGGCTTCAGGTGGAATCGAAGTCCCCTGAAGCCTTAAATAACAGTCTTTTTATAGACTTTGATTAAAGAACAAAACACAAGACTTTAAAGTAAAAAGGTAGTCGAACTTATATTTTTAGGATTTCTAAATATGGTTTACATTTTCCCCTGCTCTACTATGAGAGTATTCATTCTCTTTAGGTGACCATGATCCATAGATAAAATGTCACTAACCAACTTCATACTTTTATCATCAAGGTCCCCTTTAATAATCTCTTCTGTCATAGATATACCTTTATCTTCTCCATCATAAGCCCGCTTAAGTATGTCTACAGCTTTAGTGTTTCCTATATTCTGGATGGCTATTTTGGCACTTGCCATAGCTCCTGCAACCCCAAGCTTTTCGTTAGGTTTGCCTCCCAGTTCTTTTATCCTGTTTTCCAACAAATTTGCATGTTCCTTGTGGTCGCCCTGTATCTTTTTTAATTCATCCTTGATTTTTTTATCTTCCAGCTCATTGATATATTTATCATAAGATTCTACTGCCATAAGCGTACCTTTTAATACAGTATTCAACTCGTTCACCACTGCATTTTCCATTTATATCCTTCTCCTTTTCCAATATTAAATGTTCATAATAATATTATCTCCATTAAGGTAAAAATTATTTTTATCCGTCCATATATGGGTTATAATATATTAAATACAATGCGAAAGGAAATCTTTTAATGCGGGTATTAGGTTTAATAGTTGAGTATAACCCTTTTCACAATGGTCATCTATACCATCTTGAGCAAGCCAGAAGCATGTGTAATGCAGATTTTGTTGTATGTGTTATGAGCGGAAACTTTATACAAAGAGGAGAACCTGCAATTATAAATAAATGGGCTAGAGCTAAAATGGCTTTGCAATGCGGAATTGATCTGGTTATAGAGCTTCCTGTACCCTATGCCATGTCGAGTGCTGAGTTTTTTGCTTACGGAGCTGTCAAAATTCTTAACGATATAGGTGTTGTAGATTATCTGTGTTTTGGCAGTGAAAACGCTGATATAGATACTTTTAGCACTATTGCAGATATATTGATTAATGAACCGGAAAGCTATAAACAGGCTTTGAAACAAGAGCTCGCCAAAGGAATTTCTTTTCCAGCCTCAAGGGAACTTGCACTAAAGAGCTATTTATCCGAGAAAGGCTCTCAGATATCCGATATTGAAGCTGTTATCAGTTCTTCAAACAATATTTTAGGTATAGAATACATAAAAGCATTAAAAAGACTTAAAAGCAAAATTACTCCACTTTCAATAAAACGTATAAATAATTCCTACAATTCGTCCGAAATCACAGGCAGTATTTCGAGCGCTACAGCCATCAGAAAATTGATTCAAACTGGTCGTTTGGCTGACGCTTCACTGCTCGCCCATGCAACCGAAACAGATAAAAACCAGCTGGATATAGTTTTACCGGCCAATTCTCTAAACATTTTGGAAGAAGAATTCAATTCCGGCAGGGGGCCAATATATTCGAATCTCTATGAACAACTGGTCATTTCGAGCATCCGCAGAATGCCAAAGGAAGAACTAAAACTACTGCCTTATGTAAAAGAAGGAATGGAGAATAGAATAAAAGATGCAGCAGAAGCCTGCGGAACTCTAGAGACTCTTATTGAAAGCATATTAACCAAAAGATATACGAGAACCCGCATTCAAAGAATTATTACAAGTGTAATGACAGGCTTTACTTCAAATGATCTGGATACCTTCAATAAGTTTGGCGGACCTCAGTATGCAAGAGTTTTGGGTCTAAATAATAAAGGCAGGCAGCTTTTATCTATGATAAATAAAAGCACTCACCTACCTATTATAACTAAAACCGCTAACTTTTCAAAATCGTGCAATCCACTTTTAAGAAGAATGCTCGAAATAGAGTCTTTTGCAACCGATATGTATGTTCTGGGATATCAAAATCCCCTTTATCGCAAAGCAGGTCAGGAGTTTACCCAAAACGTTGTTGTAATGAAATAAATTAAAAATCCAACATACCTTCCCTGAACTTCATCTGATAATTCATGCAGAATTCGTCATTCCCCGTAAGAGTTTCTGTTGCATAGAGGAGTGACATAAGCTTTTTGTCAAGAGGGTCCAATATAACAGTATCTGCCCCACTCACCATTGCAGCAACTAAAAATGCCTGATTCATAAGTTTCCTTGCAGGTATTCCAAAAGAAATATTGCTTATACCGCATGTAATATGAACGCCTGGAAACTCACTTCTGATTTTTGTGAAGGTTTCAAGAGCTATTGAGCCGTTATGAATACCAGTTCCAACAGGCCTTACAAACGGATCGATATATATATCATCCAACTTTACGCCTTCCTTTGTCAGGCTCAATATAAGGTTATCAGTAATACTAAGCCTCTCTTCCATAGTCTCGGGCATTCCTGTATCATCCATACATAATGCTATTACACTTGCATTATATTCCACTACTAACGGAAGTACCGAATTAAATCTTTCCTTTTCCCCTGTAATAGAATTAATAATAGGCTTAGGATTTTTATTGAGTTTTAAAGCCTTTTCTATTGCATTGGCGTTTTGAGAGTCAATTGAAAAAGGTGCGTCAACAACATCCTGAATAGTGTTAATAAGCCATTCAAGTCTTTCCGGCTCATCTTCAAAAGCACCGGCATTAACGTCTATATAGGTTGCGCCCTCTTCGTATTGCTTTTTCGCAAGCTCCTGTATATAGCGGGAGTCCCGGCTATCTATAGCGACCTTAACAGCAGCAGTTTTGCTGTTTATTTTCTCACCGATAACTATCATTATTACCCCTCCAACCAATAAGTACTACTGTATGATCGTTTAAACTTCCATAATTATAGGAAGGATCATTGGACGCCTTTTTGTCTTTTCATATAAATAGTCCCTAAGAGCATCTCTTATTATACTCTTCTTAGTAGACCAATCATTCTTCCTCTTATCTTCACACCTCTGAAGGGCCAGTCTGCTGACTTCTCTTATCTGCTCAATCAAGTCTTCAGATTCTCTGACATATACAAAACCTCTTGAAATCACATCCGGTCCGGCAACAACATTTCCTGTATCCCCTTCTATGGTGATAACTATTACTATAAGGCCATCCTGGGATAAATGCTTTCTATCGCGCAGTACGATATTTCCTACATCGCCTACTCCTAAGCCGTCAACTAATACTCTGCCCGAGGTAACACTTCCATTTATCCTGGCCGAATCTTCCGTGAGTTCCATTACTCTTCCTATATCCATGATAAAAATGTTTTCTGTTGGCATACCCAATTCATGTATAAGATTTGCATGACGTTTAAGATGTCTGAATTCTCCGTGCACAGGCATAAAGAATTTTGGCTTTATAAGGCTGTAAATCAGCTTTAACTCTTCCTGACAGGCATGTCCGGAAACATGGATTTCTGCCAAAGACTCATATATTACTTCAGCACCCTTACGGAAAAGCTCATTAATTACCTTTGAAATTGTTTTTTCGTTTCCAGGTATAGGGCTTGCAGATATAATTACCAAGTCACCCGGAACAATATCGACCTTTTTGTGATCGCCCGCAGCCATCCTTGCCAATGCCGACATTGGCTCGCCCTGACTTCCGGTGGTTATTATAACCAGTTTTTCCTCCGGATACTTTGAAATCTGGTCAATATCAATAAGTATCCCTTCAGGCATATCCAAATATCCTAAATTCATAGCAACCTTGGCAACATTTATCATACTTCTGCCGCAAATGGCAATTTTTCTATCAAACTTGACCGCTGCATTTACAATCTGCTGGATTCGATGAACATTTGAAGCAAATGTAGCAACAAGAATCCTTCTCTTTGCGTTCATAAATATTTCTTCAAAAGCTTCCCCTACAGTCCTTTCAGACATTGTATAACCGGGACGTTCAACGTTGGTACTATCACTCATAAGAAGCAGAACACCTTTATTACCCAATTCAGCCAATCTTGCAAGGTCCATCGCCTCTCCCTGAATAGGTGTATAATCAATTTTAAAGTCACCAGTATGTATTACAGTACCAACCGGTGTCTGTATTGCGAGAGCAACAGAATCTGCAATACTGTGGGTTGAACGTATAAATTCAACCTTGAAACAACCAAGGCTTACTACATCAGAAGGTTTTACCACCCTTAATTCTACGTCATTTAAAATACCATGCTCTTCAAGTTTTTGTTCAATAAGGCCTAATGTCAACTTTGTCCCATAAACAGGCACCTTTAAATCCTTTAATATATAAGGAAGTGCACCGATATGATCTTCATGTCCATGGGTTACAACTATCCCTCTGACTTTTTCAATATTTTTAGATAGGTAAGTAACATCAGGAATAACAAGATCAATTCCTAACATGTCATCTTCTGGAAAGGCCACTCCGCAATCAACAACAAATATATCCTCATCATATTCAAACAGAGTTATATTTTTGCCTATTTCCCCCATTCCGCCGAGTGGTATTATCTTTAGTTTTTTCTTCTTTTTAGCCACGCTTAAACCTCCACTTTCTTCTATAAGTAATTGAGTTTATTTTCATAGAGCTTCAAATAAATCCCGCGTTTTACCAATATCATTATGTTTTAAGATATTTTTGTCATCTAAACAAATTAAAACAAACCCAGTATATATATCCGCTTCCAGGTTAATGATAAAAGCAAGAAGATGTATAATTTTACAACAGCATTAAATAATACTTTTCCTCTAATCCGCTCATATTAACAACATCATTGCTCGATCCAGGGAAATTGAAAATATTAACCCTTTTTCCTTCATAATAATATTCTCCAAAAAAGACCCGCAAGAAAAAGAAAAGTTAATTACTTCCTACACCCTATACCAAAACATCCGCACGAAACAATTTATTTGTTAGTCTCTATTTATATACACTGTTTACAGTGTATTATAATCAAAATTTCATAGGCATTTTTCGCCCTATTCGATTGTGGTACATTTGCTTTGCAAATTTCTAAAATCGAAATATAAGATATCCATATGTTTTATCAATTTATACAATTTCAGAGTTTTATAGAACCATCACAAGCCCAAAATACTATGGATGAAAAACTCTAAAGTTAAATTCAAAGGATTATATATATATTTATAGTAAATATAGCTCAACTAACTTTTAGCTATACAAATTTTTAATTATTCACAAACAACTTATATATTATAGCATATTTTTCTATAATACAAACAAAAATTTACTTTAAAACTGTTTTAAAAATTATTTATGCTTTTTAGAGCTCACTATCTTACGGAACTTCCTTACAAATTATCCAGACCTTGCTTAATACTAGGAAGGTTCCACCCTATTCTCTTAGTATCTTCTATTACATCGTTATAAACCTTAAGTGTCTGTTCGGTAATTACATCCCAATTGTATATGGTATGCACTTTTTCAAACGCCTTTTTCTTCATTCTTTCAGCCTTATCTGGGTTATGTAGTATCTCCAGTATACTGTCGGCTAGGGAATTGGCATTACCTGTATAAGATTTCATACCATCCACACCATGATCAACGATCTCTGCGAGTCCCCCTGCTTCCGAAACAACAACAGGTACATTGGCAACCATTCCTTCTAAAGCAACAATACCGAAAGGTTCATAAAGGCTTGGAAATACTGCCACATCAGCACACTTGTAAAGCTTTAGAAGGTCTTCATCACAAATATAACCTGTAAAGCATACCTTATGTGCTATCCCCTTCTGGTACACCATCCACTTCAAGTGGTCAATTTCCGGACCTTTTCCGGCTATTATAAACTTTGTATCATTATAATAATGCAGTGTCTTGGGAACTGCATCAATCAAAACATGTACGCCCTTTTCATTTACCAGTCTTCCAACAAAGAAAACTATTTTTTCATTATCCGCAGCATACCTTCTTCTAAATTCAATATCTTTTTCATATCCATTAAATTTGTTTAGATCAACACCATTAGGAATAATATAGATTTTGTCATCAGGTATGTTAAAAACGCATTTAACTTCATTTTTCATATATCCGCTATTGACGATAAGTTTCCATGATTCGTAAGCCAACCACCACTCAACATTGTTGATGTAACTTTGAGTATCACTATGTATTCCACAATTTCGTCCATGCTCTGTAGCATGAATTGTTGCTACCATAGGTATTGTATACGAATGCTTTAATGCTCTTGCGGCAAAAGCCACTATCCAATCATGAGCATGAATTATATCAAACTTTCCTGTTTCATTTATCAATTTGACTCCATATTCTATAAGAACATAGTTTAATTGAAGCACCCAATCTACAAAATTATTAGCATTTACATCATATGAGTGAAGTCTGTGAACATAAACATTTTCATCCTTTTCCAGTTCTTTTGTTCCCATCTCCCAACATGTTATAACATGAACTTCGTTTCCTTTTGATGCAATTTTCTGGACCAAACCATGTACAACTCTAGATATCCCACCCACAATTCTAGGCGGATATTCCCACGATAGCATTAAAACTCGCATATTAATCTCCTCCAGGCATAAGCAAGCAGCTGCATGTTTTGCTCTTAATCGTCTGTGTAATTACTCTATTCATATTATACGCAATATCATTTTTTTTATATTAATTGTGCAAAACTTACTCCAGTTTTTTTGTTGGTAATATAAGCTAATTATAAGATTAATACTATTCGTCGTATTTTAAAAAAATCCTCCTTTTATTGGTGTTACAATTTTGAAACACCAATAAAAGGAGTTTATATATTTTATGTTATTTCCTCTCTACATCCTTTTTGCACTCTCATAAGCCAGATCTGAACGTTCGCATTCTTCATCGGTTAATGTGACCTGGCAACAAAGCGAACTTCCCTTCATTCGTTCTGACGCATAGCACAAACCGTTTGTCCTTATATCAAGGAATGGATGATCAATCTGTTCCGGGTCTCCAATTAAAATTATCTTTGTCCCTATCCCTGCACGAGTTATTATACCTTTAACCTGCTTGGGTGTAAGATTCTGAGCCTCATCAATAATAACCCACTGCTTCACTATAGATCTTCCGCGTATAAAAGCAATTGCCTCAGTGTTTATTATTTTCCTGTCAAAAAGCTCATCTACTTTGTCTTTTAATTCTTTCTCACTGTTATATCTTTCATTTTCATCATTATCTATCAGCACTTCAAGATTATCTATTACCGGCCTTAAAAATGGAGCAATTTTGTCCTGCTCTGTACCAGGAAGAAATCCAATATCCTCGTCCAAGCGAACATTTGGCCTGCATACAAGTATTTTCCTGTATAACTTATTTTGATCACCCATTATTTTATGTAATCCGACAGCTAGAGAGTAAAAGGTTTTTGCTGTACCTGCAGGTCCTTTAACTATTACAAGCGGTGCTTTATCTGCATCCATCATTAATGCTTCCTGCATAAATTTCTGGCCTGCATTTCTTGGTGTTACACCAAAAGGCCTTTCCTGTAAAAATGTCAAGGGTACAATTCTTTTTCCATCGTATTTGCCCAAAGCAGTCTGCTTTTCATTAACAGAAGAATGTATTATCAAAAACTGGTTTATAACTAATTCGGGGCATTCCTGCTTTGAATAATCACAGTTAAAACAAAATATATCTTCAACCTGCAAAGATCCCTTGCTGTAAAATTCATTAATTTTCTGTTCTGTCGTATATACATCCAATCTTCCCTGATATTGCTCTTTATATTCCGGAACCTGCTCTGCAAAAAAGTCTTGCGCTATAATACCTAAAACATCAGCCTTTATTCTTTCAAATACATCCTTTGTTACCAAAAAAACGCTTTCGCCTTTTTCAATTAATCCTTTACATACTTTTAGAATTCTATTATCATTGTTTACTTCCGACCAACTAGCTGGCAGTTTAACATTATTGCAATTCAGTTCAACCCTTAATTCTCCGCCGTTCTCCAGTGTAACCCCTTTGCTAAGATCCCCTTTAGACCTCAAGTCATCCAATATCCTTGCTACATGGCGTGCATTTGCGCCTAATTCTGAATTGTCCTTCTTGAATTTATCCAATTCTTCCAGAACAACCTCAGGAATTACTATACTATTGTCACCAAACGAATACAGCGCGAAGGGAGTTTGCAGTAGTACATTAGTGTCAAGAACGAATGTTTTCTTCAATAGATATCGCTCCTATCCCTATAAATTTGTATGAGCTGCTCCTATAAACTTAAGGGCTTACAGTTGCAATTCATAAATGAAAGTGTGATATTTTGCATTTTTTCATTATAGCATTCTTTACTACAAAACAAACAAATGAAGAATAGTGATAATTAATTATACCATATTTAAAATAAATCTAATATAAAATATGTTTATTCTCTTACTAATGATTCATTATTTTTATATTACATGAGTTATTAGAACTACGTTTCCCACGTTAAAATGGACCGTATTTACTAGTCCTTGTTAGTAGAAATTATCTACATAATTCCTCGCAAAACCATGCTATTATATATTTAGGAAGGTATTTCCTTAAAATTAATCTCACCATAAGCGAGGTGAAAATTAATGGCTGTATCAAAGGCAATCGAAAACTACCCGGATTGGTATAGGATAGAAAAGGATACTGAGAAAATCATAAAAAAATTGACTACAATTAAAGAAATAATTCCATACTTGAGCAATTCAGATGAATATATAAGAAGACTTTCCATTATCAGAATAAATGAACTAAGGCTTAAGGATTCATTGGTTGCTTTAAAAGAATTGCTTGATGACCCTCTTGAAACTATTGGCAATAAAGAGCTGGCAGCATGGACAATTAAAGTAGTAAGCAATCATTGGAATACAGACCTGTTTATCACCAATAAATACCTGAATAACTATTCAGGCAAGGAAAAATATGAAGATGTTTGCAAGGTAAATATCAAAGATACTTTGCCATCTTTGAGGTTTGACTTTACCTCATCAATATTAAATTCCGAATTAAATATTGAAGGCAGCGATATCAGAACCAGTAAGGATATTGACTTTGACCTTCCTTTTTCAGTTAAGGAATGGTTCGGACAATATTCTCATGATATCCTGGCAGATCTGAAATTTCTCCTGATCAGGCTGCCTCTGCTATTGCTAAAAGGTCTTAAGTATTCAGCTGTATTTATCTTTGGCGGACTTTTATATATATTCAAAGCATTAATCGGATTTATAAGTAAAATTAAACAACCCTCAAAAGTAAAAAGTGAAAATAACCATATTGAAACCGAAAAGGAATCGTGCACATATAATGCTTCATCCCAGGATTACAAAGCCATAAGGTCACAGGCAGGAGAATTCCACTCACTCAGGTATTCACTTAACGGGTCACCTTATGAAAATTCTCATGAAGAAAAAATTACTGCAAAAGAACACGTAAAAAAAGCATTCTTGTCCGTAGCATATGTACTATGTACGCCCATAAGATTTTTTATTCAGCATAAAAAATTAGCCTTTATAGGCATTGCTGCTATTTACTGTTTTTTATGCTTCTTCCCCTACGGTAAGGCCCTTACTTACAAATATGCAGGTCTTGATCTTATGGATGAACAAACTAAAGCATTCTATACTGTTAAAGGAATTGTATCTTATGTATGGGATGAAATACTGGATATTAGCGGCACTCCGCAGCCTGTTGCTGCTCAAACTGATTATAAACCAACAACAGAATCTAATGATAGTATTGTTCAGTCTAAATATATAATCACTGCAGAAACCGGACTTAATCTTAGAGAAAAACCCAATGCCTCTTCAAAAAAGCTACTTCAGCTTCCATTTGAATCAATTGTAATAAAGGAAGCCGAAGACGGAGCCTGGTATAAAATAACAACAAAGGACGGTATATCCGGTTGGGTATCATCTAAATATTTGAAAGAATTTAGAGGTGAATAGAATGAAGGATAGTAATATGCAAAAAAGGTCTGCCTTTGTACTCTCATTGCTAAACGAATTAAATGATGTCTATAAAGAGCTGAAAAAACTCTCTTCAGGGATAGAAAGCAACTCTGACAATTTTTACGAAAGTATATTTAATTCATCAAAAGTTGAAATTCAGGGCGATATTGACAGCTTTAAGTCCAATTTAGAAAAAATGAAGGAAATAAACATGAACATCACTGCAAAATTGAATGAATGGTACGATTTTATAAAGGACAGCAGTGAAATAAGAAAAGTTACCTTTCCTATAAAAATGTATTTTATGAAAAAAGATCTGAAGAATAGTATTACTAAAATGAATGCAGAGATATCAAATCTGTCAATTGAAAACAGATTTATACGGGAAAAGATTATCAATTGGGAACAGGAACTTAGTGTAAAAGCCCTGCATGAAATAAGGAACGGCCAGGAATTCAATAGTTATGAAGATCTTGTTCGAAAAAAGGATAACCTTATTATAGAACTTAAATATCTGCTTGCTACTATTCCCGACCTTGCACCTGTCGAATTTGACCTTGATAATATTGATAGAATAATTGATAAACTGTTAAAGATAGCTGCTGCTTGAAGCTGCAGCTATCTTTTTTTGTTTTTTACTTAGTGCAAAGCAAATATCCCAAATTAGTAAAGTAAAATTACAGCCATCATTTCCAAAGTACTGTCTCCAATATTTTCAACAGCATGTGAAGCCCCATTTCCCGTTATAATGGAATCCCCCACTCCAACTTCACTTAAGGTTCCATTATCATTTACCATTCCCTTACCGTTGATGATGTAGAAAATTTCTTCTTCATTATCGTGCTGATGCAGTCCAATTGATGAGCCTGGCCCTATTGAAATTTTGGCACAAAGTCTAGCTTTCCCTTTAAGTTCTTCCTGCTGGAAAACATGAAGGATTTCAACAGAACCCTTTCCACCCCTCATTTGCTCCTTTATCTCCTTAACCATTTCATTAGCGCGTTTAATCATATCGACACCTCATTTATAATTATAATTACATTTTTACTTTTTGGCTTATCCCAATACTGTGTTTCCTGATATAACCATACAATATTTTAATATATAAATCCTCCAAATTCAATATATTTACCTGCCTTCCTTTTGCTTATTGAAGAAATAAAAAAAATGCAGTAGAATAATTAATAGTGTTAGTAACCTCGTAATATGATTTTTCAGGACATGCGAGAAATATAACCTAGAAAGTAAATTTTGATATTAAAATACACTGAATACAAAAGTAAATTATATAAGGGTGGGGATTATTATATTAAATATTTCACCGGCAATTGTTAATATCCTTGTGTTTGATGAAATTACAAAACTTCGAGGACGGGATCTTCTTTTTAATCCGTTTTTTAAGGCACCGCAAATTACAATGTCATTTGTAACCTATACTACAGTATTTAATGTACCTAATGGCATCGTTAACTTTAAATTTAGAATATCTAATCCTTTGAATGAAACTATGCACGAATCAAATATAAATTGTGTAGAAGTTAATGAGAACTCTTTTTCAAATATACTTATTTGGAATAATGTTCACTTCACCATGGCTGGTGAGCACACTATAACTTTTTATCTTGCAACTCAAACCGGGTTTGAGCCTACAGGCAGCACAGTTATAATCGTTGAAAACGATCAAAACAATAAAGGTTAATTACTCTAAACCACCCTTTCAAAGGGTGGTTAGATTTTGCTGTAAACTTTTTCGTATATTATTTCTATAAACACTTCTATACCCACGAATATTAAAACTTTTAGAATACTCCTCACTTTACTGCCATATATACAGCAAAATTGTAATATTTCCAAACTACATCCATTGTTTCAAAACCGGCATCCTTAAGCATATCAAAATGCTCCATCATTGATACCGGCCGATCTTCATCATAATATGTCTGAATCCATTTGCTTTCAACTTCATCCATAGGCACATTTATGCACATGAAATTTTTCCACTGCTCCATAAAGCATTCCTGAAGTATTTCTGTGGATGCAAGTACCACATCTGCATTTATAAATATGCCGCCAGTGTTAAGGGATGAATATATTTTTCTATAAAAATCAAGTTTATCCTCATTTGTCACAAGATGATGGAGTGCAAGCGAAGACACTACAACATCATATTTTCTACCAAAGTTAAATTCATAGAAGTCACTGTTGATATAAATTGCATCCTGTACATCATTCAGCTTTCCAGCAGCTATTTGCAGCATTTTTCCTGAAATATCAACGCATGTTATTTTAGCCTTGGGATAAGCATCTTTTACTGCACGTGATATAGTACCAGTACCACAACCCAAATCAATAACCTCAAAATCTTCTGAACGGCTAAAAGGCAAAGTATTTACAATTGCCTCAACCATCTGATAATAATAAGGTATAAGGTTTTTTATAATACCGTCATACTGCGCAGCTTCCTCCTCAAAATGATTCTTAATTTTGTCCATTGAATCCACTGTATCCATAGTATGCACCCTTTCCTTCTCTAAATATATGAACCGTAATCCTTCATAATTTTTTTCTTTCTCCCCAAATCTCAACTTTCGGATTTATGTAAAATCCCCTTCCTAAATAAAAAGCCCGCAGAATCACCATTACGTGACTCCGTGGGCATATATCCACGTGTAAGGCTGTAAACCCCTATGCAGCTCAAGCAAAATCGCCATTATGCATACTCACTTTTGAAATATTTTTACATACAACTTCCAGTTTGTCAATATGAAAATCCTTAAAAGGTAATAGTCACCTAATTCTCATAAAAAACTCATAAAAAATACATACTTTGTGCACTCAAAATAATTTTGATTGCCTTATACTTTGTTCATAATGTGCGCACACATAATTTTTGAGGAGAACTAAGAGGAGGGATTATTATGTTAAAAGGCATTTGAAAATTTTGTATATTTATGATGATAAATTTATTGTCAAAACCCATTGCATTAAGAGTTAGTAAAATGGTGTAGGTTTGTTAAAAACTAAAACACTCCTATTTTCTAATCTAAATAAACGCTGCAGACGTAACTTTTCAGTTAGTTTGCAACGTTTTTTATTTTTCTACATTGAGTTTCATAGAATACTCGTATCAGCTTGCCACACAAGGCTAGCTAGCTTTTAGAGAGTGTATCAAGCTTGTCTATCTCATGAGCAACATATTTTAAATAATTAGATTTCCCATTCTTTTAAAAGTTTAATCATAGGTTGGTAATAATATTCCTCGGCAATTCCTAATGGTGTCATTCCTTTGTTATCAGGAAGATTTGGGTCAGCACCCTTTGACAAGATAAATTTTAAAGTTTCTATCAGAAAGAAAACCTTCCGGTTCGTAAATCAGCTTTCCAGAAGTATTAACATATCCATGTTTATTATTTAATTTAACACACGCAATTCCATTATAAAATCTTGTTATATAATCATAAAACGGCTTTATTAAATATTCTCCCCTTCTATCTATAATCCCATATTGAGTTTCATATCCATATGTATACATTCCTACTACAGCATAATTTTCATAAAATGGATCTGCAGAATCAAAACCAGGATTAATAACAACTTTCCCATTACAATCAATATAACAGTATTTTTCTTCAAAAGGATCATTAATATCACTTGCATTCACTGCAGCCAATCCTTCGCTAAAAGGTCCGGGAGTCTTTGCGTAGTTTCGTTTACGTGAGAAGATTATATTTCCTGCTTCATCAATAATATGACACTCCTCTTTTTCAGTAACTGCCATTGCATAACCGTTAATATATTCCTTAACAACAAAATAACCCTCTAAAGTTTTTATTGGAATTCCGTTTGTATTAAACAGTACCCATTTATTGTCGAATTTATAAGCTTTAACGTTACCGGATGATGTTTCACCCCAACCAATACCATAACACCCTTCTAACGGGTCGAGAAAATCATCTATTTTGAAATCGATAACAACATTATTTTTTATATCGATTACTCCCCATTTATCTTTATATTTAGCAAGGGATAAGCCCTCACCAAATTCATTTAGACTAAGCTTTTCATAAATGAAGGGTATAACAGTATTATTGTCTTTATCAATACACCCCCAAAGGTCATCCTTACTTGCAGTAAATAATCCCTTCCAATTATTTTTGAGGAAATCATATTTAGGTTCTATAACAAAATTACCATTTATATCAATAGCTCCCCACCTGTCACCACTTATAGGACGCCCCCAACAGCTTTCTTGCAGTTCATTAACAACAACTGTTGCATAATTATCTCTAAATTCAAATGCTTCAGCAAACCTTGGGCTTATTACAACGTTTCCATATTTATCTATATACCCCCATTTTTGCTTAAACTCATCACAATATCCAGCCAACCCTTCACTGAATTTTTCGGGTGTTATAATTTTAATTTGGGGTTTAAAAATGACATTAAAGTTGCTATCCATATAGCCCCATCTATCAGTAAGAGGATCTAAAAATGCAATCATGCCTTCATTAACAAATAGCATATCCCCATATTCTGGTTCTATTACTATTTTCCCATCTTTATCAATAAACCCGATTTTATTATTTTTTTCAATAGGGTATATAATATTTCCTTTATATCGGCCATTTCCTAGTTCTCCGAAAGCATTACTCATATTATTCACCTTCCAAACTTCCACAGCATTTGATTAATAGCATTTATAAACATCAGCTTACTATAGGTAATTCAGCATGAATATTAAATCCACCCTCATCATTTGATCCAAATTCTATACTTCCATTCAATTTCTTAACTCTTTGTTTCATTCCTTCGAGTCCAAATCCCACTTTATGATTGGTAGTCTTACACCCAATCCCATTGTCAATTATAAATAGATTTATGTATCCATCTCTAAATTTGACTATAATAGTGACTTCGGTTGCCTTCCCATGTCTTAAAGAGTTTGTAATAGCCTCCTGGCATATTCTAAAAACTGTTTCAGAGTAATCTTTATTTAAAGTTTCCACTAGCTTACTAACTGAAAGTTCAACACTTATTCCTGCCGACTTAAAATTATCAGCTAATCTTTCCAACTCTAAAAACAAATTATTTTCATCTAACTTTCCAGGCTTAAAACCAGATATTGACCTTCTAACCTCATTTAAGCCTTCTCTGGCAGCCTTAATTGCTGTCTCCAAGGTATCTTTAGTCTCTTGCTTGTCATCCTTAGATAGTGACAAAATACTTACTTGCAAAAGTGTTATTAATAGTGTCAGTGTATGACCAATAGTGTCGTGAACATCCCTTGCAAGCCTATTCCGCTCTTTTGACATCGCAAGTTCCTCTACAATTTCTGCATGTTCTTTTAACTTTTCATTTGCATCCATTAGCTCTTGATTTTTTATATTAATATCTTCGTTGACAACAATAAGTTCACGATATAGCTTATTTACTTCATCAGTTCTTTCCAGAACCTTTTTCTCAAGAGTTTGATTCAATTCTCTTATTTCAATCGACTTAATTTTTATATATATTGCAACTATTGCAATGAAACTAACTAAATAAAAAACATTGCCCCATAATAATGGTGCTCTAATTTTTTTATTTACTTCATATACAGGAACGAGGGCAACAATTTTCCAATTAAATTTATTATAGTCTAGAGATTTATATTTATATTCTTTTGCAATTCTATCATCAAATACCTCTCCAATATAGTTACTATCAGGCTGTACAAGTATTTTATTGCCATCTAATATTATAAGACACCCATTTTCACCGAACTTAACATTATTCACCAAACCGTTTAGCTTATATCCTACTATATCCAAGCCAACAACACCTTTTGCACTTCCACTCTTGTCCAGTACTAATTGTAAGCAACTGAGTACATCTTCACCTGTAAATTCACTCTTGTGTGATACCCAAATTGTTTGAGTTCCCTCTTTCACGGCATTCTGAAACCAACTTGTTTGAATAATTTCAGCCCCAACTTCTTTTTTGTTTTTATATGCAACAAAATCACTACTATTGGAAACATAGTAAATATTACTTATTCGAGAATCAGATATAATAATTGATTCAAATAACGAAATAATCTCCTCTTTTAATTTACTATTTTTACCCTTATATTCCGGTAATGATTTTTCTCTGACCAGAATATTTATTATATTTTCAGGATATTTTAAAAAATTGTCTGCCATAATTTGCTCTTGATCAACGCTATTCTTCAATAGATTGTTATAGTAGTAATTTATTGATTTACTTGGTACCAGGTATAAAATTAAATTTAATAATATAAATAAAGAGATAGCCGTTAAAATCTTTGCTAAAAGAGATTTTTTTTGCTTTATTAGTCTTTTAAATCCTATCACGCTTATTTCTCCCTTTTTGCTTTATACTCCGCAACAAAAAGCAATAACATCTAAAAATTTGCATTTGTTAATTTTATACACTTCTTCTGAAAAAGCTTGTTTCAAAAACAAGCTTTTTCAGAAGATATTTTCGAATGTCTATCCCAGCAGTCATTGCTCTGCAATTGCAGCTACAGCTGCGATATGTATTAGTTAGTGTGTTTTTCAATATAGGCATTTCTAAAATATAATTCTGATGTTGGAGTCCTTAAATAATTTCTTATATAAGGTTTTGTATAATACATATCTTTAAGATAAAACAATGGTATTAATGTATAAGAGTTTAACAAATCATTTTCTGCTTCATGTAATGTACTTATACGTTGCTCATTATCAGCCATAGAATTTGCTTTATCGACTAATGTATAGAACTTTTCAGTAAATATACCTTTAAGGTTTTTGTCACCTGCTATAAATCCCATAAAATTGATTGGATCAACAAAATCTGCTACCCAATTGCTGAATACAATATCAAAATCACCTTCAGAATATTGTTGATAAAATATCTCAGAAGCATGTGTACGCACATCTACATTGATTCCAAGAGTTTCTTTTAGTTGCGAAGCAATAATATTAACAGTTTGCTTCCAAGGATCCGTTGCTAGTATCACAACTGTTGGAAACTTTTTCGGATCAGAATAGCCAGCTTGTTCGAGAAGTTCTTTAGCTATTTTTACGTTATCCTTATTAAATTTTTCATTCATATATTTGCCGCCAATTTCCCTGAAATCAGTACCAGGTTTAACATCAGGCATCCCAGGAGGAATAAAACCAGAGGCTACATTTTCTGACCTTTTACGTGCTTGAACAATCTTTTCTTTGTCAAGAACCATTTCAAAAGCTTTTCTGACATTTATGTTATTTAAAGGAGCCCGTCTTGAATTAAAGCATATATATGTAGTAGCAAGAGCATTCTGAACAATAACATTGTTTTTATTTGATTCTACCTCTTTTTGTTTATCCATATCGTTCGGGAAAGTATCTCCATATTCAACACTTCCCTCTAGATATTGCTTCCATATAGAATCTGGTTGTCTTTCGATTTTGAAGCTTATTGAAGCAAGTTTAACATTTTTTTCATCCCAGTAATATTTATTCTTTACCAACATAATGTTTTTATTGTAATCCAAAGATTGAACGCAAAAAGGACCATTAGTCACTAATGTTTTTTCCTTCAAGTACCACGAATCCGAATCTTTTTCAACTATATCCTGCCTTACGGGATAATATGTATGATAGTTAAGTATCTCCAAAAAAAACGGTGCAGGTTTTTCAAGCCTTACTTCCAAAGTATTATTATCCAATGCTTTCACTCCAACATCTTCTGCTCTTGCCTTTCCTTTGTTATATGCTTCTCCGTTTTTAAGAAAATACATCATAAAAACAACATCTGATTTCGCTTCCGGGTTTAATGCCCTTTTCCAAGCATACTCAAATTGACCTGCAGTTACTGCTTGTCCATCACTCCAATGTATATTTTTTCGGAGGTGAAATATATAAGTTAAACCATCCTCCGAAACATCCCAACTCTTTGCCATACTGGGTTCTATCAAACCATTTAGATTCTTTCTTACAAGACCTTCCCATAGATTACATGCAATATACTGTTCGTTCATACGTTGAAGTATTGCAGGGTCAAGCGTATGAACTCCAGCTTCAAAAGCCACTGTAATATTTTGCTCTAGGTTATTGTTGAACATTGTACACCCAACAATTGAAAATACAATCAAAAATAAAACTAATACTTTAGTGAATTTTTTAAGTTTTTTCATGGATTACTAATTTCTCCTTTTATGTATTTAGGTATGGCTAAAAATTAAGTTACTGCTTGGTTTAATGAAAAAATAAGAAAACAAATTTTTTCACTAAACCCTAAAATCGAAATAAATTCGGAAATAGTTATTGCAAGTCTATCACATGTTTTCTTCATATTTAATACTTTACAAAAAAACACAACAAAAAGCAACTCTTTAGCCATTAATTAGTGTTAATTATAGTAGAATTTACACTTACTTAACACCGTTCCATTATTCTTTAAACATGCAAAAATATTACCAAAGTAACACTTTTCCAAGAATTGTTATTACTTTGGTCATCTTTATAATTACATTTCAATGACGTAAAATGTAATTGAAAATATGTCGACATATAGAAGATTTTTAGTATTACAATTCAATGATAGTATTTTAAAGGAGGTTTTTGAATGAAGAAAATTTTTTCATTTGTTATTTTTTCTGTCATTATTTTTACCAGCTTGTTTAGTACAAATGTTTTTGCCAGCAGCACCTTTGAAAGAGTTGAAGACAATCTTGTTATTTTAGTACAATTTACAGAAGATCCAAATATTTTCGCAACAACATATAAAGATACAGGATATAGTGGATATGTAAAAGAGAGTGATTCATATTATTCTGACCTTTTTTTCAATTTAGCTAATAATAACGTATACTCAGTTAGAAACTACCTCAGACAACAATCCGGAGGAAAATTAGATTTACCTCCAGCCCTTGAAACCTCTGGGACTGCAAATGACGGTGTAATAAGAGTTACACTTGATATTCCCCATCCAAACGTTTATAAAACCTCAGGAGATGATGCGGGATCTCTTACAGATACCGCCAGAAGAAGCATTACCAAAGAAGCAATGAATAAAGCAGCTCCGTATATAAATTTTCCATATTATGATAAAAATTCTGATGAAAAACTCACTATAGATGAACTAAAAATAAATTTAGTTCTTGCAAGTGGTGATGAATATAAAACTCCTGGTACAAGAGCTTTTTTTAGTCCTGATGCTCTACTTGTACCAGCTTCTAATCTCCCAGTTATGATAGATGGTGTGAATATGAAGGATATGGGAATGATATTTGTAAATTCCAGTAAATATTATGGAGAAAGTACGCTTGGTATTTACTGTCATGAACTGTCACACAGTCTTGGGGCTAAAGATTTATATCGCATTCCAAACAACAATATAAAAAATGAATCCATTATGGTCGATTCTTATTCTTTTCCACCGCCTAGCTTAGACCCATTTAATAAAATGATAATGGGATTTGTATCACCTACAATTGTATCTTCGTCTGGTACTTATACGGTTAATTCGAGTTTACCGGATAATCCCGGAATATATGATGTTCTTTTAGTTCCCATGATTTCAGGAGAAACTACTCAAGAATATCTGTTAATTGAAAACCGACAATTTAATGGTTTCGATACAATACTACGTAAAAACAATTTGAAGGGTGGAGTTGCTATATGGCATGTTAGTAAACCTCTCAGTGAAAAATTCGATTATCCTAATATTGGAAACTTAAGACTTGAAAAAGGGATTTACGGCAGCTTATATAATAATGAATATGATGATACTTTAGACATTACATCTTCTTTCTCAACTAGTAAGAATTTTTATAATGAAGCAAGCGGAGTATCTGTAAAAGTTATAAGTACAAGCAGTTCTTCAATGAATGTTGAGATTAAAATGAGAGAAGAGTTAAAGAACTTAAAAGTGACACTAAATGGGATATATACAACTTTTAGCTGGGATGCTATGAGTGGTGCTACAGAATATGAAATAAGCAGGGATACGGAACCATATGTCAATGTCGGTTCAAGTACCCGACAATGTTATACAGCAACTTGCGGTAATCATGTTTACCGTGTTAGGGCAAAAGACGCATCGGGAGAAATAATTGGAATATCCAAATTTCTTCAGTTTAATATCCAATACTTTAACAACTTTGACAATAGTACTTTGAATTTCATAAGACTTTATTTGAATGGTTCTTCAACACCAAACATTAGTACTATATTAGATTATGATGTGAATGGGGACAGTCAGATAACAAATGAAGATTACATACTTATTGAAAAGTATATAAACAACCAAATAACCAGATTCCCGGTAGGTGTTTCCAAACTTATTGTTTACGGAGATACTAATGAGGACGGAATGGTAACTGCTGCTGATTCATTAAGAGTAATGTTCAATTATTTTGAAAACATCGCTCAGAAAGTATGTGCAGATTTGGATAATAATGGTGTTATCGATTCAAGAGATTTAACAATATTAGAAAACTACATCAATAATGGACCGGACTTATTTAGCCACACAAAAGGTATGTTTCCAGTTTGTCTCCCTTACTATTCAGATAAATAGTTGATTCTTTTGCAGTGAAGCACTATAACTTTTTGTTAACGCAAAAAAACATGTTTAATCAAAGGACATATTAAGGTCTTTCAATTTGTCCTTTGCTTATCATGTACAACTCAAACGATGACCATCTTTTGGCATTTAAACCAAATTACTTTTTACTGCAAAAATTGCTAGCTGAGTCCGATCAGCAAGATTAAGCTTTTTTAATATTTTAGAAGACATGTTTTTGATACTACCTTCTGTAACAAATATTTGTTCCGCAATTTCTTTATTCTTTTTACCTTCAGTTATTAATCTTATAAGTTGGAGTTCTTTTTGTGTAAGTCCAAAGCTGTTTTGTTCTTTTTCCCCTGTATCTTCCAGGTATTTTTTTGAATTATACTGTTTTCTGACATTTTCAAAAATATTACTTTGAAAAACATTTAAACCTTTTGAAACGTTTTTTATAGCAGAGACTAGTTCTGTTTGTTCTATATCCTTTAGTACATAGCCATCTGCTCCGAATTCAAAAGCATCGCAGATGTTTTCATTTTCATGAAAAGTAGTTAATATCAATACTTTTACAAGGCTATTCTTTTTCTTAATAATTTTTGTTGCCTCAATACCATTCATTATTGGCATTTTAATATCCATTAGGATTACATCGGGATCATGCTTTTGGCATGCTTCAACTGCTTCTTTTCCGTTACTTACACATGCTGTAACGGATATTCCATTATCCTGTTCTATAATAGTCTTCATTGCATTTCTAAAAAGAGCAATATCATCAGCTATAACTACATTAATTATAAAAATCACTCCTCCGAACACTAATTTTTCAGGTCAAACCCATCTTTATTTAACATGCAATTTCTTAGGTTGTGCAGAGATATTATTTCAAGCTAATTCCTCTCAAAAATTATATGTGCGCACAATATAAACAAAGTATAATGCAACTAAAACTATTTTCATTGCACAATATATGTATTTTCGATGTATTTTTGATGAATTTTTGATGAATCTTATGTTAATTTTACCTTTTTGGGAAGCTCCATGCAATTGTTTTTTTACACCCCATTTAGAACTCTTTTGTCTTATGAATAAAGATGATATGTAGCTTATCAACAGACTGTCTCTCCCCCACCTACTGAACGTTCATTAGGGTTTTGGCTGGATCAACGATATTTTGAAATCCTTAACATAGTGTTGCCACCCTTTTGAAATTCGTAATCAACGCCTAATTCCTGGACATAATAGCCATAATCTGAATATAATTTAATGATTTCATTTACATATATTGATCTTGCTGCATTTAGATCCAGCAGCGGAAAAATTTTAATTTCTTTTGATACACGCAACATCTCATTTACGGCTTTTCTATGAAACTCAAAAGATAAATTATCAGAATATAAAAACAAAAAGTGCGATGAAAGGGTTAGATCAAATTCGTTATCATGAAATGGAAGGAATGGTAACTCGGCAAACACATACCTATTTTCACTTTTACCAACATCATAATCAACTAAGAATTCTCTCATAGCAGACATTCTTATTTCACCTAAGTGTTCTACATCCCTAATTTTAGTCCAAATGAAATTATCCTTGTTTTGATTTGTTTGGTTGATGACCTCTTCATAAGTTTCTTCAATACGATTTTCGATTTCCTGTCTGCTAAATTGATATATAGGGTCGACGGAAACCACCCTTCTCCCCTTCTGTTTCATTATACTATTAAAGCTTGCCGGGCCATCTCCGCAACCTAATATATCTTTTTCAAGATCTAATTCTGTTAACTTAAACATTTCTACATATTCATCGAATGATCTTCCCCATGGAACAACCGACTCATATTTTATTGACATCTTATTGTCCTCTTTCTTTACTTAATTTTTTATAATTTATCTTCTCTTTTCTATTAATTATACATTAATCTAATTCAATCGTAAACATAATTTTCCAAATTCAACAATCTATACATATTATTTGCCATTATTCTTTTAAGATAATTTTTTATATCTCTGTAAAAACTATATTGGCTATAAAAATATAGTTTTTTAGGAGGTAACAATATGGATATATATAGAGCTTTTGAAACAAAAAGCAGTATACCTGAAATTAACACGGGTTGTAAGTCATCCGGATGTAATGAATGTGGCTGTGAAAGCTTTAACGTAGAGTTTGCAGATGAAGTAATATACGACAATTATTCTAAAGGTGTTTCGCTTACAACTTTAGGTGATAAAGTAATACTAACCTACAACGGGCTGCTTGCAAAAAGTGGTGCAAATCAAGTATTTGCAACAATTGGGTTTGGCGATAATACAAATTGGCAAAACGTTTCAACTTCTCCTATGAATAATAAAAACCAGCATATGTTTGAATTATCTATCCCTGCAAAAGATAGCGGGCAAATAAATGTTGCTTTTAAGGATAGTGCAAACAATTGGGACAATAATTCAGGTAAAAATTATAGCTTCTATATCCAATAAAGGCTCTGAAAATTGAACCTCAGCAAGAAAAACCTCTTCTGATTCCATTAATTATCAGGGAGGTTTTTCCACTTAATGTATTTGCAGGCGGTTTCTCGGGAAAAATCCAATACTTGTTCTTCAGTATACTCTTGTGATACTGAATTTTTATCACTTTCTGAATGTCTCCTGTAAACCCTATCTCTATACAATTCGACATCATATTGTGTTATTGGCAACTCCGATTTAATAGTTGACAAATCCGCATTTAAAATTTGAGTCCATATTTGCGGTGCCCAATCCATATGATGATAAATGTAATAACTTGCTAAAGCTGTTTCTCCTCTATATTTAATAAACCAATCCTCAAAAGCACTGCTATTCTTGTATTTATTTTGGAATGCTGGTATCATTATTTCATCCCAACAAGTATCGACAAATAAATGTAACAACCATCCGGCTTCAAATGGATTGTTATTATCAATCTTTTCTCTTAGTTGTCTAAGCGCTTCCAAACGGTTTTCAGCATTTCTAAAATGAATTTCATCTTTTTTTTGTCTATCATTTATATAATCAGGAGCAAAATTCCCAACCCAGAATAAATCTGGTGCTTTAGGGTTTATTTCATATGCTACAAGTAGATGAATCATTGGTGATGGCATTTAACACTCTCCTATTTTCTCATTATTACTCTTTAGATACAAAAATTATATAGAAATCCGTAATCCATTGCTTAATTATAGCATGACTTAAATTATTTTTGAATTTCAAGTGTACTATTTAATAATATTTTGTTTGCACCAAGTCAAACTATATCCTTGTATATAATCCAAGTTTATGAAGCAACTGCTAAATCTAAAAATATTAAGCTAGCATAGTAAATTAAAAAGAATAACTCCCCATAATTTCGGAAAATATATGTAAGTGGTATATATTTTTTTAACAATATTAATTATGAAAATCGCTAGTTTATATATAGGAGGGACTTTTTTTGGAAACAGTAGCTATCGGCAGGAGTATTCAGCGAAAAGAAGCGTGGGATAAGGTAACAGGTATTGCCAAATATACTGATGACTATATTGTACCCGGCATTTTGCATGCAAAACTGGTCACAAGTCCTTTTGCACATGCAAAAATCAAATCAATTGATACTTCTTATGCAATTAAAGCCCCTGGCGTTCAATCTGTAGTTACTGGCAGCAGCTTCCCTACCCTTTTCGGAGTTATAATTGAGGATCGCCCTCCCCTCGCAACAGATAAGGTAAGATTTTTTGGAGAGGCTATTGCTTTAGTTGTAGCTAATAGTGAACGTGAAGCTATGCATGCAGTCAAGCTTGTAAAAGTAGAATATGAGCCCTTACCGGTAATAAATTCACCAGATGATGCAATTAAGAACGGTGCCACCATTATCCATGAAAATTTGGGCCAATATAAGCTTGCTGAAGATGTTTCTCCAGAACCAAATACTAATATCGCTGAACGCATTAAAATTAGAAAAGGTGATATGGCAAAAGGCTGGGCCGAAAGCGAAGTGGTTATTGAAGCTAGTTACGCACTTCCCAAGTCAGATCATATAGCAATGGAGACAAGGAACGTCCGGGCAGAAATTCATGCAGACGGACAGGTTGTTATCAGTTCATCTACCCAAGCTGTATCGAACGGACACTCGATAAACTTGCTTTCACACTTGGGATTGACCCATTGGAATTAAGAATGAAGAATGCAATAACTCCAGGGAAGATAACTCCAACGCAGGTTGTAACAACCTCGAGCAATATTGGAAATCTTACTGCATGTCTTGAGAAATTGAAAGAATCAATAAGCCGGAATGAAGGTATGAGAATAGATTTAGGAAATAATAAAATCCGAGCAAAAGGCATAAGCTGCTTCTGGAAGACCTCCGATTCTCCGACTGATGCTGTTTCAGGCGTATTTCTAACATTTAATACTG
The DNA here is from genome assembly GCF_000179595.2 of Acetivibrio cellulolyticus CD2. Lineage (NCBI taxonomy): Bacteria > Bacillati > Bacillota > Clostridia > Acetivibrionales > Acetivibrionaceae > Acetivibrio > Acetivibrio cellulolyticus. The sequence continues at coordinate 105,568 of NZ_JH556657.1, forward strand.
ACGGCAGTATCAACCTGAATAGCGGAGCTGTTGAGATCGGTCCGGGAATGAAAACTACATTGGCTCAGTTACTTGCTGAAAAACTGAGAATGGATATTAACAGAATTCATGTCAAATTAAAGGCAATTACGCCGGCCAGAAAATTATCAGGCTTTCAACGGGGATAAGCATACCATTTTCATTCAAGATAGGTTATGCACCATACAACTGGGTTGAGAAATATTGCTTTGATGTTTATAGCTTCTCTAAAGAAGGCTTTGATTTTGCTTTTGAAACTATACAGGATGTTATCCAAAAGGACATCTCCCCCATTTTTGTTGATGAAATCGGGCCTATTGAACTACAGGAAAAAGGCTTTTACCAATTGCTATCACAATTATCCAGCAAAGATTGCTCAATTTACATTTCAGTAAGAGAAACCCTTTTATATGCTGTAATTAAGAAATTCAAATTAAAAGAGTATGAAATCATTAAAGTATGAAACTTTGTTAATTATAATAGTATGCATCAGAATAACCCAATTAACGAATAAATTAATGAATATTTTATCTTAAGAAGCAGACCCTATACAGTGAAAAAATAATAACTATTTAGGAGGAAATAAACATGCAATTGGCAACAAATATGCCAGCGATGTCACTCATGCCGAACGGAAACCCACACCAATCCTGCATAGATGCATGCTTGAAATGTGCTCAAATTTGTGAAGAATGCTTTAATATGTGTATGCAGGAGGCAGATGTTAAGGCCAGAACTAACTGTATGAAAACACTTCAGGATTGTGCCGAAATATGCTCAACAGCTGCTCATTATGTTTCAAGACAAAGCGGAAGCTTAAACGAAATTTGTAATCTCTGTGCGGATATCTGCACAAAGTGTGCTTCAGAATGTGAAATGTTTAAAGATCAACATTGCAAAACTTGTGCAGAAACATGCAAGCAATGTGCTGATGAATGTAGAAAAATGGTTAATATGAGTAAAGTTCAGTAACTTTGGTTAATGCAGCATATATGAGTATTAGATAATACTCATATATGCTGTGATTAACAATTTACTTTTTAACTATTTTTTACAAACTTATTAATATATTTTGAAGTAAAGTTGCATGGCGTTGTTCATCATAAATCGCACGTGTGGTATGCATCCGAATAAAATGAGCGGTTGCTCTATTTGCAATCGTTTGATAAAAAACTGCAGCTTCTAATTCAAGACGGATAGCCTCTCTGGTACCTTCGACAAAATTCACAGGTAATTCACCAGGAGGAATTAGAGGTTGTTGTGCACCCATCATGCGTAACATCATAGTAAACCAGTGATAATGCCTCATTTCATCCCGTTGTATGCTTGTAATAATCTGTCTTTGCTGTTCATTTGCAGTCAGAGCCATTAATCTTTGATAATAGTTAAAAGCTTGAACCTCTAGTATTACAGCTGTTTGTATGTCATTTATCAAGAGCAAATCACTGCTTGAAATGCCCATCATACCCATTCCCATACCCATTTGTCTTTCATCATAACCATCTTCATAGATAGGTCACTAAATGCAAAATCTTATATTTAAAGTGTTTCAACAAAATATTTAAAATGTTATCAAAAAATATTTAATATTTATTAGTTTTTTTTACGCTGGTTTTTACCTTTCGGTACATTTTGTCAAGTTCTGCAGCTCTCGGATAACTCCATTCATATCCGTTGGCTTCCATATATCCTTTTTGCATAAACTGTTCAAACAGTAGTAAGTCTTCTTTCCTTTTCATCTGATTCTTTTTAATCATCTCTTCAAGCTGATAAACATCACAATCAATTTTATCTGTCACGATTCTGTAATTGCCCCGCACGTTTTCAAGAACTTGAGACAGGCCTGCTTCCGACAATCTTTTCCGCAGCAGATAGGTAGTTGCATGAAAGTTAGTCTGAGCTTTTTCAGAATTATAATCCGGCCAAACAGCATCCGCTATCTTTTCCCAACTGACCGGCACGCCGTTCTTATGCACCAAAAACGCTAATACTTCCTTTGCTTTCGAGTTCTTCCATGTCAATGCTTCTCCATTTGAATACACCTCAAAGCCACCAAAGCATTGAATAAACGGTTTCCCAGAACGAGTTACCGTTCTATTATTCTTTAATAATCTCCGTATGGTTTTGCCCAGCCTTTCTTCTGTCATAGGCTTCATTATATAATCCATAGCCTGCACTTCAAAAGCCTCTACAGCATATTGACTAAAGGCTGTGACAAAAATAATTTCTATATTTTCATTAAGGTTTTGTATTTGCTCGGATAGTTGAAGGCCATTAATACCCGGCATTTCAATATCCATAAAAACTGCATCAAGGAGATTCTCTTTCAAATATGCCAGCAACTGTTCTCCTGTCTCAAACAAACCACATAGTTCAAGCTCCTTTATTTCTGAAACCATTCTTTCAAACCGTTCCAGTACGTGTGTTTCATCGTCCACTGCTGCAATCCTCATTGTAACATCCCCCCTGGTATCAATAATTTTACACAGGTATGTCCTGATTCACTGCTAATTTGAAGACCTCTTCCATACAATTTGAGAAGCCGGTTGTGGATATTAAGAAGTCCGATACCTTGGCCAATATTGTTTCCGCTTAAAAGCACAGCCAGTTTTTCGCTATTTATGCCAACCCCGTCATCTTCAATCTCTATGTAAGTGTTCCTATCTTTCTGCATCATACGTACTTTTACAGTACCGCCGCCTGGCTTTTTTGAAATGCCATGCCGGATGGCATTTTCAACCAAGGGCTGTAGGACAAGCACTGGTATTTGAACATCAAGAGGTATTTCGATCTCTTTTTGCAGCTGTATCTTCTGTCCAAAACGCGCTTGTTCAATATGGAAATATGTATCGACAAACTCCAGCTCTTTTTCGATCGTCACCATTTTATCCAGATTGTTAAATTCCAGACTACTTCTTAAATAGAGCGCCAAATCTATGATTAGTTTGCCTGCTTGCTTTCCGTCCTTTTCACACACATTGGCAATTGCGCTGAGTGCATTGTAGAGAAAATGCGGCTTGATCTGAGCTTGCAAAAACGACATTTCCGTCGCCACTATTTGATCCTTCAGTTTGTCTGCCTCGAGTAACTTTTCATTGTATAAAATAAGCTTTTTATGGTTCATGGCCTGTTGTCTCGCCTGAACATATGACATCGCCAAAATAACAGCCAAATTCCCGAATAGAAACATACACGTTAAATAGATGTTGCCAATCTTTATAAAATTGATGATATCTCCATTCATAGTCCAAATCAAAATGCAGATGGCTATGAATACAAAAATCGCATTGTCTCTTTTTCTCAGAACAGATTTAATCAACACGACCATAATATAAAGCATTTGAATGAGTAAAACAATGTACAGGTACATTGTATAAAATGTCATAGTGTAAGGGCTTGTAATCAGCAGGAATGCATCAAAGACAAGACTTGGGAACAGGAACAAAGCCATTACTTTTTTATTAAATTCCAAAGGATAGATGCTGTGAACAAACAAAATCACAATCGCCACATAATTATAGCCAGTCGAATAGTTGATATACATTCTCAGTTCCGGGGATACATCGGGGAAAAGGATCTGCAAAGGAATTTCACCAAATATCATGGAACGCAAAACGGTTATAAAACAAAAAATGGTATAAAGTAAGGCTGTCTTGTTTTTTGTCTGGAGGAGAAACAGAAAAAAATAATGGATTCCAAATATTAAAACGCCGCCAATGAAGATCAACTGCAAGGTTAACATAATTGTTCTCTGCTGTTCCAATACCTGCTTTGAGCCAAATACAGGAGCTGCACGAAGCCCTCCTGAGGCGCAATTCAAATTGCCTACTTGAAAAACCAGGTCAATCTTTTGCGTATCCTTTGGCAAATCAATAATGGCTATTTTATCATCGCTTTTGAAATTTACCTTGTCGTTCAACGAGCTTCCGACCTCTTCCACAAGTCGTCCATTGACATATAATTTATACGCACCGACAACATATTGAATGCGAAGAGCTGGGTCTATCAATGTCGATGGATAGTAAAGCGACAGCCTGTAGGTAGCGATACCCTGAGTGGTATAATGTGTACCGGCATTGCTAGCCCATACGCCTGGAACTTTCATAAACGAATCCATTTTCACCTTCTGTCCGGAATTATAATCTTCTGGCATCAGCAGTTTGTTCCAATAGAATTCCCACTGTCCATCCAATGAAACTAATTTATTGTGACTGAAATCTATACCTGACAAATCTGCCCTACCGTCATGAGTAATGACCGAACTTGGTGATAACATCATGACCAAGCTATAGAGCATCATAGCAGAAACTAAAATGATAAGCAGCACTCGCCAATTTGAACTGATCTTTTTCCCTAATCTTCTTAGATCCACAATTTAGCCCTTCACTTTCAACTTTCTATTATAGTTATTATATTTTTCGACAGTTTTATAGAAAATCTTAATATTTCTCCAGGCCTCATCGTATTGAGCAAGAAACTAAAAGGCCTGGCTCCGATAGTATATCGAAACCAGACCTTAGCTGAATGATTAATCTTATAGATGATTACTGTAATTTTTCTTTAGGTGCTTTAAGCAATAAGACTATAACAAAAGCAATACCTGCAGCAATTGCAGCAATTGTAAATGCTGTCGAGAAAGCCTTTATCTTGCTGAGTTCACCTACGATGAATGCTGATGCAACTGCACCTATTCCAAATCCAAGTAGCACCATTCCATATATGGTTGCAACATATTTAGTTCCAAAAAAGTCTGCTGTAAGAGTTGGGAATACACCAAGGAATCCGCCGTAGGAGAAACCAACCAGTGCAAATACAATAAGAATAGCGTCTTTTGGTACAAACGATAAAGTTATTATAGACGACGCCGCTAAAATCAGAAGAACTAAGAGAGTATTTTTCCTACCAATTTTATCTGATACAAATCCCCATACAACTCTTCCTAAGGAGTTACAAGCCCCTATAATTAAAACACCAGTCGCAGCAACCGATGCTGACAAACCATTTGAGAGACCGAAAACTTTTGCCATAGGTATTACCATAGAGCCTGCAACTGAAGCAAACATAAGTGCTGCAGCTACTAGATAAAGCTGCGGTGTTCTTAATGCTTCACCAGGTAAAAAGTTTTGGTTGATTACCCCAGCTTTAGGTGCTGGAGGATTCCAATCAGCTGGTTTGAAGTCTTCGGGCGGATTCTTTATAAAAAAGGATCCTAATGTGCATACTACTATAAACATTACACCTAAAAGTGCAAAAGTCTGTAATACTCCAACACTTGGAATTACTATTTCCGATATTTTTGTAAATATTACAGTACCCGCACCAAGTGCTGAAACAATAATCCCTGTTACCAAACCTCTATGATCCGGATACCATTTCTGACAAACTGCAATCGTAGTTGTATAAACCATACCCATGCCAAATCCACCTAGAATCCCATATGAGAGCCAAAGAAGCCAAGGTGTGGCATCAGTTGTAAATTGAGCAAGTAGGAATCCGCCTCCCATTACCAATCCACCAATAACGATAATTGCTTTCGGCTGAACTTTTCCTGATTGCTGACTTTTTCCACCAACAACACTACCTGCAGTAAGTACACTTAAAAGTAGTGCATATGCTAGTGTTCCATAAGTTGGTGACCAGTTGAAAAGTGCTTTAGGAGTATTTTTCGTTATAATTAAATAAGATTGAAATATACCCCAGATATAAGCTGTTCCGCAGCACATCTGAATCAAGATACCTGCGATTAAAGGCAACACACGATTTGGTGCTTTAACTGCCATTAAATTTTGACCCATTTAATCACTCCTTAAAAATTATTATGTCAGGAAGCGTTATGCCTCTAAGGCATAATACATTGTACTAAAAAATGTACAATGTAAATAATATATTAGTGCCATAGGTATTGCAATAGAATAAATGAAAAAGCAAATAACCGTAATTTTTAGTGTGTTTTATTAATAATTTTCGTGAATAAATTTTAGATAATATGGCTGTTTTTTATTTTAATTCCGACAAAGTATATATTTTTCACAGATTTAAGAATGTGCAAATTCCCTAAAGAATGTTTTATCTTAAGAAGCTATTTCAATATATTCACATTATATTAATTTCGTGAATCCAGTTCTTTACAAATTAGTATTCTATGCATTTTATCAAATCATTACAAAAAAAGCCCGCTATAAGCATGATGCCTAGAACTGGCTTAATTACACTCTTAATTTTATTTGTTTATAATATGTCCAGTTTTGAGTATAAAAAAATCACCCTGTACATTTCACAGAATGATTTTTGTTATTCCAGAATTATTTTTAAAAATTTACACCCACTGAAAATTATCTTTACCTGCACCAAGTTCAAAATGATACTTTACAATCCCAAGATCAGCACTAGTAAAAATTCCATTATCACAGGTTATTTGTACACGACTTTCTTCTCCTGTAATCATAAACTTTTGATGATTTAGTGCTGTCGGTGCTAAGAGTGCAGCCTTTACCCCATTGTCAAACCATGCAGGAGCATCACCTTTATATATAGATACTTCACTAGCTGCTTTTGATTTATGTGGTTTTCCTTGTTCTGTACCATACCCCAAAGCAATAATCCCGATTACTTTTTCATTTGCTTTTAAATTCGCATTATCCGCAACCTTGCCTCTGCTGAATGTTCCACCTACCCACCAACTGTTTAATCCTAATGTTTGAGCATATAACATAATGTCCGTACTACAATATCCAAGTGCTTCATCTGAACCTTCTTTTGCAGCAAGTATAAGATAATTCTTTACACCCTTTGCAAGAATTAACTTAATCATAAAATTAAATGCTTCTGTGTTCTCCGTTACAAGACTCATATTTGTGTTATGTTCCATATTCAAATCTTTAATACGCTGATTCAATTTTTCCACTACTTCCACTGGAATTTTTTTGTCTTGATATTTCCTTACTGTGTGCCTTTTTTCCATTGCTTCTATAATTGTCATATTCGCCCTCCTGTTACTTCATTATAATTTTTGTAATCGTCGTAACTTATATATTTGTAACATATGTAAAAGCCATTTAATTGCCAAACAATTCAATAGCTTGTTTCATTTTATTAATAATCTCAACCCCAAACGGACAGTTCTTCATACATAACCCACATTCTATGCACTCACTTGCGTGATGTTCCAGTAAGGTATAATGATTCCTTAATGTTTCAGGAATATCTTCCTGAATTAATGCTAAATCCAAATATTTATTTACTGATGCAATATCTATCTTTTTCGAACATGGGGCACAATGACCACAATACATACAATGTCCGCTAAATGAACTTCTAGGAGCATTTGCAAGCACTTCGCTGTAATCCTTTTCCTTATTACTGGAAGTATTATAGGCGGTTGCTGCAAGTATTTGATCTGTACTAGATACTCCTACCATTGCAGAAGCAACTGCCGGTCTGGTTAAGCAGTAATGTATGCATTGCACTGGGGTTAGTGCCTTTTCAAAAGGTGATTGCGTATCACTTAGTAACACTCCTGCCGCGTATGTTTTCATAACAGTTATTATGTGTTGATATTCCTAAAGACTTTATAATCCCTTTTTCTTTTAATTCTTTTGCATATTGAAGGATCTCTCCATTAAAAATGTTGTCAAAATCTTTTTTGTCATCCACATAGTGAATCATCCCCACATCCACATAATCTAGCTGCATTCTGGTTAAAAAGTCTTCATATGCCTTGACAACTTCATTAATATCCCTCGTACGCCGGTATTGTCCATTATCCCAAGTAGTACATAGATGTCCTTCAATAACGAAGCTGTTTCGTGGATATTTGCTTAATGCTTTGCCAACATTACTCCTAACTTCAGGATTTGAATTATATATATCAATAAAACTAATACCTTCTTTGATTGCACAGTCAATAAGTGTTTCGCATTCTTTATAACTTTTATTTTCGAACCCTTCACCCCCAATACCAATGGCACCGACTTTAATTCCTGTTCTTTCCAAAACACGATATTCCATAATTGCACATCCTTCCTATATTTACTACCCTATAAATACTAAATTGAGTGTATCACATACATGTTGTGTGATACAATATTTTCCACAATTTTTTTTCTGCTTGGGAAAATGTCTACCGACTAACTTAGATGATGTGTGTGTAATGTTCAAAATGTTGGTAATGTTTTGACTCGGCAAGATTTAGACAATACCCCTAAAATATAAGACTATTACGCATATATTAGGCAGTGCAAAACTAAACTGCTAGAAAATAATTTCAATAGGAAAGGATAGGGGAGTAATGAGACATTTTATTTTAAAAAAAGCAAAAACGTCGGTTGTAAGTGTTGCTATACTTGCTTTACTAGTTAGTTTTTTCAGTGCAATGAGTATTAAAGCTACTGGAGAAACACTCGTGTCTACTCAAGGAAATGTAGTTCTGGGTGATTTGAACGGAGATATTAGTGTAAATTCAATAGACTTTGCTTATCTCAGAATGTATCTTTTAGGAAATATCAAGGACTTTCCATCATCGAATGCTGCAAAAGCTGCTGATGTGAGTGGTGACGGAAGTATAAACTCCATTGACTTTGGATATTTTAGAATGTATCTGCTTGGACATATAAAAGTATTCCCAGGGGAAACATCTGCGACACCAACCCCTGTTGAAACACCATCAACTACCCCAACATTTAGCCCAAGTTCACCTGCCCCGTTGCTGGAAATTTTGTCTGAGTTTACTGCTTCTGATGTACCAGCACTTGGCCCTGAGGAAACGAAGATTGACTCCATAAGTTGGAGCGTGCCTAATGGAAATGGTTCTGAACTTCCGGGTGGAGGACTTTCTAGATATCCAATGCTTTACATCGGAGAAGGCTATAATAAAATATTTCTTGTTAACGAGGGCAAGGTTATTTGGACTTACTCAACGGGACAAGGTGAGGAGTATGACGATGTTTGGATGATGACTAATGGAAATATTCTATATACGCGCCAATCTTATGTTGCAGAGGTAAATCCACAAAAGAAACAAGTTTGGCGTTATAATGCCCCAAGTGGATCCGAAATCCATTCGGCTCAGCCAATCGGACTAGACAAGGTTCTTATGGCCGTAAATGCCAATCCTCCTAAACTTGTTATTATCAACAAAACTACTGGAAAGGTTGAAATGGAACATACTCTACCACATGAAAAACCACAGGATGTTCACGGACAATTCCGCAGAGTTCGTATTACTGACAAAGGTACATATTTGGTTTCGTATCTCTCCGTTGGCAAGGTAGTAGAGTTTGATAAGGATTTTAACCAAATTTGGTCTTATCAAGTTAGAAGCCCCTGGGCTGCCATTCGCTTAAAAAACGGCAACACATTAATTAGTAGTGAAAAGTTAGGCCTGGTCAGAGAAGTTAATACTGCAGGCGAGACAGTCTGGGAATTCAAAATGTCTGATATACCACCTGAGTATGGTATTCCAGATTCCCAAAGTTGCGTCCGTCTAGACAACGGTAACACTATACTATGTTCAAGAGGTAACAGCGGAAATAATCCGCAGCTAATTGAAGTTACACAGGATAAAAAAGTAGTATGGGTTCTTAAAGATTGGAAGAACTTAGGTCCAGCCACTGCAGTTCAGATTCTATCTGACTCAGGCATTCCGGAAAATCCGGGAGAATGTCAGCGTTGATATAACTATTCTTGTTAAAAGCTTCAATATCATATATGCAAAACCACAAAACTTTTATCTTTATATCAAGAATCGAAAGCTGGAGATGGTTTTATATCAGTTTCTGAACAAAATCCATATACCTTATATTGAACTGAGCAGCAATATCAGCAGCAAAACTTGACTTGGATGGAGCTCCGGGAATTATTCTGTATGTTCTCTTTCGAATTTCACCATCTGCATCTTCATCCAAGTTACTACAAATTTCTTCATATTGAGCTGCCATACTTATAAATGGTCTGTACTTTCTGCCAAATCTTAGAAGTCCATTGTTCATATTATCCACCCTAAGGGCCAACTCATAAAGATGTGTGACAAAGGAACATCTAGCACCTATAACTGCAAGTGCCATCAGTATGTCCTGTGCAATTATGCTTCCTTCTTTAGAATTGGTGGAAGCAAAGGCTTCATTTACTAAAACAAGACTATGCTTCGTTGCATTTTCCAGTATAATCAGAATTCTGCTAAGTTCCTCGCCTAATCTACCCTCATTGCTTTCAGGCTTTTCATCTACAGGAAAATGAGTAAATAGCTGATCTACCGGACTAACAACAGCATTAACTGCCGGAATAGGTATACCTGCTTGTGCAAGAACTTGCAAAATCCCCATTGCTCGGATGTAAGTCGTTTTTCCGCCTTGATTCGGTCCAGTAATGATCTGAATCCTTTCCTCTCCTTTAATGCAAACATCATTTGTCACAATGTTTCCAAGTGGATTTAAACATCCTTTACCCGAAAGATACAAAGCAAAGCTCAAATCATACATACCCTCAGCTGTCAGAGTTCTTTCCTCGGCTGGAGCCATCTCGGCTCTTGTAGTTATCATACCAAGGCTTTTCATCGTTTGTACAAGCTTTACAGCTCCTTCATAAAACAGAATTTCTTCTGAAAGATTTCTCAAAAAAGACGAAACATTAACTGTCATAGCTTCCAATATACACGCAATATTAGTAAGAATTTTATTTTTAATCTCATCTACATTTTCTTCAAGAATATAATCTATTTCCTTAACAACATAATTATACTCTCTTTTTCGTCCTAGTCCCATAAGCTTCTTTATTCCTATTGATGGGTGTGCTGTTATATATTCACTCTTTTCAAATCCATTATTATCAATATCTAACACAATAGCTTCTTTAAGTTTGAAAGAGGTAGTAAGACTTGCATCCAGTTTTAGTCTTATATACCCTTTTACACACTTTTTGAGTGACATTAAAATCTTTTCAAGCTTATTGAATTTGTCATTTCCAACATAACCCAATATAGCTTCCGACAAATTATTCAAGCCATCGGATAAATAGCTGTTCTCTGAAACTTTTAAGACCTCTCCAACTTTTTTACATACCTTGCAGTATCCCAACAGCATATTAATACCATTACTAAGTTTATATTCTGCCGATACCTCAGCTCTCTTCCTGTTTGATAATTGTCGTTCTCTTTCAATAGGTATCATTGTAGCGAAAGCACTCTTTATATCTGAGAACATTTGCGGTTGTTTGATAAAATCCTGAAGAATATCATACCTGTATGCAATGTCATTTATATCTTTGCATAGTTCAGCAAACACTGAAACAATAACACGTTCAGAATTTGTGTTATTACTTCCGGAAGTCATAATTTGAAGAATTTCATCAAACTGCAAATCTTTAATAAATTCAGGTTTTTCTTCCACTAATTGAAGTTTTCTATTGGCATCCTTGTACAAAAGACTGACTTTCTTAACCATAAATATCCCCCTATCCTGGAATATATCCTCTTTTTTTGAGAAGTGCCGTAATCTGCTCTGGCAAAAGGCCATGCTTAAAAACTATGTCCATTGAATATCCAAGTCCAACCGACTTCATCCTTTGAATCTTGAACGTCCTGTTTCCTGTCAATCCCATATTGTCAGAATCTACTATACCCGCAACCAGACATGCTAGTTTACTTCCCTCATGCACTTCTTCATTTAATGCCTCAATATCATCAGCAAGCTCACCGAAGTGAGTAACATATATCCCTTTGCATTTTATCTTCATTAATATTTTGAGTACATCTCTTCCAAGATAATATCCGTCAATTCTTCTTGTACTTGAGAAAGTCTCATTTAAAAGCACCAAACTCTCTGAAGTGGAATTATTTATAATTACCGACATTCTCTCTGCCTCTTTGCCAAGTCTGCCCTTATCAATTCCCAGAGTCTCTTCTTCAGGGAAATGGGTATATACAGCATCTGCAATACTCATTTCCGCCCTTAATGCCGGAACAAAACACCCCGCCTGAAACAAAACCTGTGCAATTCCTATTGATCGTATGTAGGTTGTCTTTCCTCCCTTATTAGGTCCTGTTAATATAAAAAATTCTCCATCTTCATCAAAACTCAAATCATTTAATACAACCTCTTGGGAAAGCAAATATTTTCCGTCTTCTACCCTTTGCAAAGCAAGGCCTAAATCATAAAGGCCCTCGATTTTGGTGTTTTTTCTTTTGTCTTTTCCAATTACAGGTTTGCAAAACTTAAGCCCATGCCTTTCTACACGCCCTATCAATTCGGTAAACTTAATATAAAACTCTACCTCAACTTTTAATTTGCATATTTCTTCAAAATCCTGCTCCGAATATTTATTATAGAAATTATCCAAGCTTTCAAAAACCGCAGCTTTTTTCATTTGCAATCTTTCAAATACAATTTCCTCCAACCTGGAAAAACGCGCATCGTAGTATATATTACAATACCTCTTATCCATATCATTAAGGAACGCAGCACCATTGCTAAGTATCTGCGATATCCATGACTCTTCACTTTCAATATGTTTTTTTGTCTTTTCCAAATTTATTGCAATATCTTTCAAGCCTTCATAATATCCAAATTCGAGATACACCCCCGATACACTTTCATATTCTTCAGTTATCTTCTTTATTTCCTCAGTCATTGTTCTAAAATTATGTTCCTCTGAGATCTGTGTGATATATTTGAGCAGCTTCTGAAGACCGTAAGACCGAATGCTCTCATTTCTTTCTTCCAAATATACTCTCATGCCTGTAATTAAAGAAGCATATGCAGATGCTTTTTCAAAAAAATATGTTTGAACATGTATTCCCTTTATATCTGCTAATTTTTCCTTAGAGCAATTTCGAATAAAAACCATAGTTTTAACAAACTCTTTAAAGTTCTCTACAAGCCATTCATTTTCTGAAAAGTCCTGCATAATGTCCAATCTGAACTGCAATACCTCTTCGTTAGTACATGGATTTTCAAACAACAGTCCGATTTTTTCACGGTCAGTTCTTTCAAACCCGACCTCGTCCAGTACCTTATCAATACTGAGATCCTTGATAAAACAACCGGAGGGTACAAGTCTTGCTTTCCAGAACTTATAGGATTCATCATTAGGCCACAAAATGCTACACTCTACCTTCTCGAGCACGTTCGAACATGAATTTTCCATAGGATACCTCCTGAGGATTAAGTTATTTCCATTTTAGCACAATACACGCTATATCACGGTGATATAGCATTTCAATAAATAACCTGAACAATATTTATTTGGACGAAAATATAGAATTTACTTATCTTTTTTAATGGCATTATGGAACTTAATGCGTTCAATGGTTTCTTCACACCATCTGATTCTGAATTCAGCATCACCTATTCCATAACGTAAATTTGAATACCAATAAGGATAACTTTCATAATTTTGCGCATCTTCGCTGTTAAAAAACTCTTGTTCAACTCTTCTAAACTCTTCAAGGCTTTTCTTATGTCTCTCTTTTACACGTTCAAGTTCTTCAATGGTCTTTTCTACAGGAATGAGTTTTGCAAAGGTAAGCTTTAGCTGAAGTTCCAGCCGCTGCGGCGAAGGTTCAACAGGACGCATTAACCAATCTATCAATTCATTCTTTCCCTTTTCGGTTATGTAATACACATTCCTTGATGGTCTTCCTTCACTCTTCTCCTCTTTTTTTGTAATTACTCCGTCCCTCTCCATCTGCTTTAAAACAGGATAAATATGTCCAAAATTCTCATTCCAGAAATAAGCTATTCCAGTATCACAGTTTTTTTTGATGTCATAACCGGATCCGGGCATATTATTTAAAATTCCGAGGATTGCAAATCTAGTTTTGTTTACATTTGCCATATATTTAGAACTCCTCAATTAAAATAAACTGCATATCTATTATATCACTCTGATATATAAAATCAATAAAAATTTATAAATTCTCGATCGCTTTACTACTTGGAGTTCTAAATCATTTACTATTAATTTGTGTTAAATTACAAAATTCTCCAAGTCAAGATGTAAAAATCATTTAATTGCCAAATACATTACCAAGTTCATCTGTTACCGCTAGATTTACTTTGTTTAATGTAGAAGACTTGAAGACATATTCTCCGGGTACACTGACATCTCTTAAGTATATTGCTTTGGGGCCATCTTGAGTCGGGGTATTTATATATACTTGATATTCCCCTTCGGAAGCAGGTATAAAGACTTCTCCGTTTATAAGGTTGCTTGCTCGATAATTGATTTTTTCTCCAGTATTCAAATTGAGCATCTGTACTGTTAATGTATTCGCATATAAATTTCCAGGAGTACCGACCGTAAGTTTAACACCGCTACTTCCTATATTTCTGCTTAATGTAAAGCAGGTTTCAGCTTCTATTGGTTTTGGATATTGAGAGCAAATCCTTAACTTATATATACCTTCAAGCATATTTTGGGGTAATTCCACAGATGCAGAATTGTAAGGAGTGTTTGATCTGCTGTAAACCACCTGGTTTGAACTGTCAAGAATCTCAACCGTCATTTGTTGCCAATTATTAGTTGAGTTCAGTATTGAAAGAAAACGATTGCCGTACTCGTCTTTTAGTGTAGGGGTAATTGTCATAATTTCACCAGGCAAATACGTATATTTGTTTAGTTCAACCTTTGCTGTAATGTTTTCTCCTCCATAGAAAACAGTGTTCTCTCCAGTCGTAAATTGTCTGGCGTCACCTTCCTCCCTCATTTCCACATAATTGTTCCGTATAGAGAATTGAGGTTTGTAGAATCCCGGGGTTACATAGAAATTATCTCCGGCTGCAAGTTGTTCTCTGGAGATACCAGTTACATAAGCATCCCAACCCTCACTAAAATATGAATACACCATAGTCGGTGAAAAATTGTTCATGTCAGTCCAACAGACATTTATTTTAGCTAAATGGTCAATTTGTGAATCAAACGTGATAGTATTGTTAGTACTTGAAATGGAAGTATCAGGAGTTAGCAGCATGAACGAATCCATTGCAAGATCAGCGAATCTGGATCCTTCATACATAAATTGGTAAATACCTTCACTCATGTAAACTATCACTTATGTTCAGGGTTACAGGTATAAGTTCACTCTCGTCAAAAACAACCTTGCCTGTGGCAGATACCTTCTTTACCTGCCATACCGAATAGGCTCCATCAGCATTTTTGATATCGTATTGTGCAAATAATATAAATTCATTTCCATTAATGACAGATGCACCTGTGAATTCACAGATTCCATACATATTTGTTAATGTAGAATCAATATGCTCTAATTCATATTAAACGGTCCAGGGCTTGGATCATTATCTAAATCGCAAAAATCATATCCATCCGGAGAAATTTTATCTTTTAAGTCTTCATGGTTTATGTCTATTCCTGTATCAACAACCGCTACTATTATCTCGCTCATACCTGCAGCATCACCCATCTTTGCCCAGGCTTCAGGTGCTTTTACCGTTTGAAGGCCCTTTTGGTTGGTATATCGTGGGTCATTCGGCGGGTCAGAAGGGAAGGACATTGCCTTTCTTATATAGTTTGGAACTGCATATTCAACCTCCGGGTTGGCTTCCAGCATTTCCATGGTGTTTATAAGGTCGTTTTCCTTTACCTTTAGCAGTTTAACATTGTCTCTTCCTGACTTGATGGTATCCGCAGAAACTTTCTTTTCAAGTTCTGCTTTCTTTTTATCATGTGTTCCGAACTTATACTTGACAATGATTTCTCCTTGGATATGGTCGTGCAGTTTGGATTCTCTAGCTGAAACTGTGGAGTTTGAAAGTTTTTTAAGATTTTTCTGGTCATTTGCGCTTGCAATATTTACACTGAACATAGACAACAAAACACTCATTAAGATCATGACAGAAAATAGTTTTTTTCTCATCATATAGATTTCCCCCTAATCGTTTCGTTATTTTTCTCTTTTTTCCTGATTGAAATCCGATAATGCTGAACAAACAGAGATTTATAGAAGTCATTTATTAAACCTCTAAAGAATTGTTTTATTGATCACCGCCTTTCGTTTATATTTAACATAAAGGAGAGAGCTTAGGAACATTGCTGGTTATAGATTTTGGCGGATAGGATAAAAGTTACAAGTTTTATACTTCGGATGTTTTATAGCGAAAAGGTCGTATATGTATATTTGTAATTGAGTAGCATAATAAACAGTTTATGTTAATTATTATATAAAACTTTTTTTCAAATTAATAGATACACTTTGTCAGATGAATACATGCAGTTTGTCAGATAAATATATGCGGTTTGTCACAAAAGTCTGCAAATGATTTCCGTGAAAGTATAGAGATTGACTTAGAATCCATGTATTAGAATTTATCAATTTTACTGTAATAAAGGACTATAACCTAGTAGTTGAAATCGGTGAGCAGTATTTCAAGGATGCCAATTACGTTCGGAATTTAGTTAGTGAAAGGAAAGCTCTGGAAAATTGGAATGTGTTATTTCAAAACTTAAAATATAAGAATGTGCTAAAAATTGAAACTAATAAGAGCAACCTGCCTTTTTGATCGTTTATTTATATTGTACTTGCAGTTTCGTACACAATCATATTTTGCTGCACTTGACCTAAAAAAGCAGGGCCCTTTTAATCTTTCTAACATTTTTATCTGGGTGGCTCAACGTATATAGTCAACTACATTATAATTTCTACTCGGTACAGACGGTTGGTATTCCTCTTCTTTATATCCCAATACAAAAACATAGTAAGGTTCATAACCTTTCGGTATACCTATTTTTTCAGCCTCTCCTTCTATTTTAAACCCAAATGAAGCAAATCCCAGCCATACTGATCCTATATTCAAGCTTTCTGCTGCAATAAGCATATTCTCAACAGCACAACAACAGTCAACTTGGCTGCTCATTTCATCTCTTCTCCCTGAAACTATAATTAGCGTTGGTGCTTTATATGTAATATCGTAATCCGGATTTAATCCTGCATTCCTAATCCATTCAATTTCCACCGTTGCCATAACCTTTTTGGAAATGTCATTGATGTGTTCAATAACCTTTCGATCTTGTATAACTGTAAAACGCCAAGGTTGTGAATTATGACCACTCGGAGCATAAATACCAGCTTCAATAATCATTTCCAGTTCTTCCTGCTTAATTTGCTCAGGTTTATATTTTCTAACGCTTCTCCTACTTTTTATTACTTTCAATACTTCATTCATTTTTAACCCTCCTCATTGTATATGAATCTTATCTATATTATTTCACCCTGTAATATCCGGGTTTTATCGGTTTTCTAAAAATCCTATAACGATTGATCCAAATAATGATCAGAATCAAAACCAAGCAAATTAAAGCAAGTGCTTTAAGCCAAACAACTTTAGAAACATGATCAAAATTAAAACATCTCACATTAATCCACATCTGATTCAGTTGTGTATTGACATTATCTGGAATATACACCATTACAGCACTCCGATCGATAACATCCTTCGGCGGGTATTGGGCAAATAAAAGTCGTTTTGCCTGATCCTCAGAAGTTTTAATTACATATTTTTCATCCTCATCATCACCACTGAAAAAATAGCCCAACGGATATTCTACTGTATTTTCTTCGCCTTCTGCTCCAAATTTGTAGTTGATGTATTCATAGATTAAAGGATTATCTCCACCTGAAATGCTAGAGGTATAGCCGATGTAATTCATATTCCTGATTGCATTATCCGGTCTGGAAATAAAATTAATAAAGGCTTCTGCAGCTTTTTGCCTCTCCATATCGCCGTTTATTCCAGACTTAAGCATTACCCAACCATCAAGCCATAGATTGGTACATTCTTTAGGAACAGAATAATTCAATTTATAGCCTTCCTCTTCTGCCTGTTCCATTGTGTATACCCCGTCTCCCGACCACTGCAAATTGGCAACAATTTTTCCGGTAACCATATCTGCTTTACCACTATCGGTTTCAAAAGAATACACATTCTGTCTGATTTTCTGCAATAAATCCTCAGCCCTTGCAATAGTTTGCGGACTAGTATCATTCAAAAGCTTCGCCAAATTTTCAGAATAATCCCCACTGTTTATAAATTCCTTGCTAAGCAGCAAATCCTTATGTAATATAGCCAACGCAGGAAAATACGATTCTCTGACACTATCCTTTATAGTAACTCTTTTATTATATTTGGGGCTAGCAAGAAGCGACCAGCTTGAGGCATCCTCCTCACTTACCACATCCGGATTATATACAATTCCAATAGTGCCCCACATATACCCTGCTGCATAAGCTCTCCATGGCTTACCATCAATCTTGTTGCTGCTGAAAATCCCTTTAATATATGGTGATACTCCGTTTATATAATAATTATACTCATTGGATGTATCAAAAAAACTCTCTGACAGCGGCTCCAGTCTATTCTCTTTCAAAAGCTTCGAAAACATATAATCAGACGGACAAACAAGATCATAAGTATCTCCAAGAATAATTTTGCTATACAGATCCTCATTGGTACCAAACGTTGAGTATTCAACTTCCACATGCTTGCCATAAGTATCATAATACCAATCCTGAAAATCCGAAATCAAGCCATTTTCACTTGTAATTGTCTCGCTGTCAAGCTCTATCTTTCCGTCATCACCCCAGTCGCCTTGATCGATATATTCTTCCCAATTGCCGATTTTCAAAACGATTGTATCATCAGTCGCTGCATTCACTTCCGACACTTTAGGTACTCCAGACAATAATACTATAAAAAGAATCAATCCCAATAAAAGCAAAGAACATCTTCTGCTTTCTCTTTTAGATTTTATTTCTGCCATTCTTCTCACCAGCCTTTCTATTGGTAGTAATGTTACTAATAAGTACTGCAAAAAGAATGATTGCAAAAATTAAAGCCGATAATGCCCAAAGTGCAGTTTTTAGCTCTGTATTGGAACCTTTTGTCGCATTAACCACATAGGTACTGATAGTATTAAATGTTGCAGGTTTTGTATATGTAGTAATAAAATAATCGTCCAAAGAAAGTGTTACCGCCAATAAAAATCCTGAAACAATACCTGGGATAATCTGTGGAATTGTAATTTTTATTAGCGCCTGTCTCGCACTAGCACCTAAATCAAGGGCGGCTTCGTAAAGATTATGATCCATTTGTTTCAGTTTTGGCACAACGGAAAGATAAACAAACGGAGAAGCCATAACAACATGACCTACGATCAAGGGTATAAAGGAATCTTTATTAAAACCCAACACAACAATCAGTAATACGCAGATAGAAAATCCGGTTACAACATCTGCATTAACAACAGGAATCTGATTGGATGTAACCACAAAACCTCTCATTCCTTTTTTTGAATAAAAAGCGCCAATGGCACCCAATGTTCCCAAAATCGTAGAGATAATTGCACATTGTAAAGCCAAGGTCAAGGTTCCTATAATCATCTCGAGTAATTCCGGTGTAGTAAAAAGCGTCACATAATTTTGAAAGGAGAAATTGCCCGAAGCCCCAATTATCGGAGTATCCAAAAAACTATAAACTGTTAGAATCAGAATAGGGAAATACATAAAAAGCAATACAATTCCAAGCCATGAAGAACCTACTATTTTCTTAATCATAGAATTGCCTCCCTTTCTGGTTCATTTTCACTAAATCCTTTTGTTGCCCACGTTATGATAAATATGATCATCAACAACACAATGGATATCATTGAACCGCTGTGCCAGTCATAAGCATTGAAATAGCTTCCAATTAAACTACCCATTATATAGGTATTATTATAAAGCATGTCAAGGATTACATAATTGGTCATTGCTGGTAAAAACACCATAGTAACACCACTTATAATTCCAGGTAATGAAAGCGGCAATGTAACCTTGGTAAATGCGCCTAATTTGCTTGCACCAAGATCATATGCTGCTTCTAAAAGGTGGTTGTCAAGCTTCATTAGAGTTGTATATAGAGGTAAAATCATAAACGGCAAATAATCATATGTCATACCAATTATGGTATTCAAAAACGGATGGTAAGCCAGATTTCCTTCCAACATAGTGAGAACTTCCTTTAAAGCTAAGACTCTCAAGGTAAAGTTAATCCACATCGGAACTATAAATATAGCCAGCAAAATTGTTTTTTTCTTCATTTTACTTCGTGCAAGTATGTAAGAAACCGGATAAGCTATCAACAAACACACACAGGTGGTTGTAACCGATATCAGAATACTATAAAACAGAGTTCCTATTGTATTGCTGCTACTAAAGAAACCTGTCAAATTTGCTATTGTAAATCTGCCATCTCCGTTTGTAAAGGCATAATA
This sequence comes from Acetivibrio cellulolyticus CD2, assembly GCF_000179595.2. Taxonomy (NCBI): domain Bacteria; kingdom Bacillati; phylum Bacillota; class Clostridia; order Acetivibrionales; family Acetivibrionaceae; genus Acetivibrio; species Acetivibrio cellulolyticus. The sequence continues at coordinate 125,842 of NZ_JH556657.1, forward strand.
AAATATAACAACAAGCGGTGCAATAACAAAACATATCAGAAATAATGCATAAGGGATGCACAATTGTTTACGCGAAAACTGATATTTCATATATGTTGCTCCTCCATTGCATTAAGTGACAAATCAATGCTTTCTTTCGGAATAAGGATACTGACATAGTCATTTTCATTCCATAAGCTCTGGTCATGCAGATGAATATCTTCTCCGCTTTTTGTACGAACAATATAATGATAATGGTCTCCCTTATATATAAGAGAAACAATATGCCCTTTTGTTCCACCCGCATCGATATCATCACTCATGGATGGAGCAGCAACAGGAACTTTTACCGTTACAGAACTTCCAATGACATTGATCCTGTTTCCATCCTTATCGCACAAATTATTATTGCTGATACTTGATCCCGGATATAATTTCGTAATATTGCAATCGAATTCTCCGTCTGCAAAAGCTACTTTATCGATCGCCGTTATAACACCTTCATAAATGTTAATATTGGTTTCTGCATGAATAACATGAATTCCGTCAGGTTCAATCCTAAGCCCCAGTAATTCTCCCACTCCTGCATTTTTTGTACTTTTTACCAAAATTTCATTATCTCCGGACTGAACGGTAATATCATAATGCATTCCCTTAAAATTAACAGCTTGCACATTTCCTTTTATTTGCCCATTTTCAGGGGTTGTCATTTCTATGTCTTCAGGTCTTATTACGACATCCACATCTGACCCAATACGTAAATCATCAAGGCATGCGAATTCAGCTCCACAGAAACGAACCTTCTTATTTGCGCACATCTTGCCGTTAAAGATATTGCTTTCTCCGATAAAGTCAGCAACAAAGACTGTATTCGGTTCATTATAAATCTCTTCCGGTGTTCCTATCTGCTGAATCATACCGTCGCTCATTACAACAACCTTGTCTGACATAGTAAGAGCTTCTTCCTGATCATGTGTTACATAGATAAAGGTAATTCCAAACTTTTCGTGCATGGATTTTAGCTCCAACTGCATTTCCTTGCGCATCTTTGAATCCAAAGCACCAAGCGGTTCATCCAACAATAAAATTTCCGGTTCATTTACAATCGCTCTTGCAATGGCAATCCTCTGCTGCTGCCCACCGGAAAGAGTAGAAATATCTCGCTTTTCAAAACCTTCCAAATCAACAATTTCTAATACACGCTTCACTTTTTCTCTAATTTCTGTATGGGATAGTTTTTCTTTCCGAATAAGAGTTTCACCCTCATTATTTTTATAAGTTACATCTACATTTTTCATTTTCAGACCAAATGCAATATTATCGAAAATATTCAGATGAGGAAACAATGCATATCGTTGGAATACTGTATTGATAGGCCTTTTGTTAGGCGGAAGAACACTGATATCCTTGCCATTTAAGAGAATATGACCCTCTGAAGGAAGTTCAAATCCCGCTATCATTCGTAACGTTGTTGTCTTGCCACACCCCGATGGGCCCAAAAATGTTACAAACTCTCCCTTTTTTACTTCAAGGTTAAAATCCTTGACAGCAACAAAGTCGTCATAGCATTTTTTGATGCCTTTTAATTCAATAATGTTTTCGGAAATAATATTATTCATAACAATCCTTTCCTAAAAAGAGATGATCCTCTTATGATAAAAAGCAACAAAGTCAAGTCATTCAAATGCCTTGGCTTTATTGCCTTGATTTTTGTCATCATTTATTGCTATATCTACGTAACATGTATGATTTTATCACACAAAGCCAAATAGCGTCAATGCTGGAATTCTTATTGTTATTAATTAAAGGATAATATCCTCCGGAGCTTTATTCACCACTGTCTCCTTTGATAACAATATAGTAGCAAGTAGAAAAAGAAAAGAATCCGCCATTGCTTTCACTAGATTTGTTATTATTTCTAACCAAAATGGCCCAATGCATGGCGCTTCATCTATACAAATATGCTCGGTTCAGCCAGTATTGCCTGTATTTTTCTGTTGCAATACTAATCCTATTAGCAGTCACTTTCACTGTTTTCACCTTTGCTCGACCGCATTTTCCATTGTTCCAGGATTCGACGACCGGAAAATATGGCTTTTTTGGTTAGTCTCTATTTACCGGAGAAAAAACAATTTCAATTTCTCCTTTTTCAAAAATCCTGCCTTCTTTATCTTCCTGCAAATTCAGGTTTGGCAACACTTTTACCTTAGAGTAAAGTACCATCTTTCCTTTCTTACCTTTATCAATCATAAATCCTTTTCTATTGGAAAGGTTTTTCTTTAAATCATCTACATCAATAACTTCGTTTATATCTTTATGGGCTCCCATTTTCTGTTCAAGTTCAATTAAAAACGGAAGCTTTACTCTTAAATTTTCTATACACATTACAGCCGAACTTTTACCCAACTCTGTACCATTTTTAGCAGCAACTTCAGATATATAGTCAACAGCACTCTGAATTTCGTTATGTATTGCCAGAATCATCTCTGTCAGATGAGGTTCATTGCTAGCCATAAAATTATACTCCCCCTTGTTATAAAACAATAGTTTTAAAGTTTATCTCAACTTCACTTGTTATATCGGTTTTAACGGTCAAATACTCTGGTCCCCTGGCATTAACAGGTCTTACAACCAGCTTCCCTCCAATGAAGTCATTTCTTGACCCCAAAAATTTGGAACTGTTTTTTGAGGTCTTCTTTTGTTCTTCAATCCTCATAGTAAGTTTGGCTGAAACCTTACCATTATCAACCAGGACCCTTGGTATTCCTCTAGAAACAACATACCTAAGACCTTCCTGCTTTAACGAAGCAATCCGCATTAAAACTGCTCTACTTATGTTTTTATATCCCATTTCCGTTATCTCAAAGCCATTCTTATTCTCGATATAATCCCCTTTTATCATATCATACCCGCATATTTCTCTAATGCAGGGCATCTCTGAATTATTTTCACCAACAGGTACATAAGGCATACCCGGCTCTACCGAACTCTTTTCATCTGGAATGCCTGGATCAGTAAAAAGCCTGGTCAATTCTGATTTAACTTCATCATCTGAAATATATGCTTTAGAAAACGCTTCAAGTGACATTACTAATGCCATGTTCAACTCCTGAATCTTCTCTTCCTGCTGGATTTGGCTGACTATAACGGCATTGAGGGTTTCAGTGATCAGAAGAGTAGTGAAATCTGAAAATCCCACTTCTTCCAGACGTGTATTCCCCATAATAAAGTTCCACCTCCCTATGCAATTTTTGTTAAAAAGTTTGCCTTTGAGGCAAACTTTTTAACAAAATCAAACCTTTTTTATTTAATTAATATACTGTAAAACCGTATTATGCGTTAAGCGGTAGGTAATCAGTTTTAAAATCTATCTGAACACGGCCATAAATCTGTACTTGACTTCCTGAAATATCTCTGTTGGACTCATTTGTAGTAGATATGTTGACACTCCTATAAGAAGTTGAAGCTGAAGCTTTAACCCATGGACTCAGAAAAGATCCGGTTTTAGCTTTTGCCCTGAAATTAAAATCACTTCTGTTATAATTTGAGGTATTCTTTTCATAAAATGTAGATCCATATGTATTGAAGGTAAGTCTTGTTTCAATAACTCCATGCTCTACTACAAGACGAAGTACTCCTAATTTAACCATCTCTTTTAATAATGAATACTTGTCTGCCGATATACGTTTAGCAACAGCATCTAAAATTGCATCATATTTATTTTTAATTACATCACCATCACTAACCACATTGCCCTGCACTTCGTTTCCATTTTCGTCCTTTACTGCTATAGCATTGTTCAAAGCAGCTGCCTGCGAAGCATCAAGAGTTGCAGTGCTGTCATTTGCCACAACTGTCCCTGAATCACTCTCTTTGTCGGGTAAAACCTTAGCCAGAAACTGCAGTATAAGGTCTCCTCCTATATCATCCTTGGTGTCATTAATAAAAGTACTTAGCGACTTGGAAACCTGATTCAGAAGGTCAATGTAGGCCTCAGTCTGTCTGATATTGGCCGACACAATAGCATCAAAAGTATCACTGATCAGCTTGGCAGTGAACTCCGGAAAGCCAATCTCGCCCAACCTGGTCGCCTCTGTTACAGCTGCTTGCGTTCCATTTGCCATAATAAACTCCTCCTTTTTTTAATTATTTCAAAAGACTCTTACTATGTTTCCAAAATTACATATACTATATAATTCTACTATAATTATACATCTCCCGCATTATTGTTTCAAACATTTTCTTTATAATTTTACAGTATTATCCTCAAAAGTGTAATCTGATTTTATTTTTTTGTACGTACAATCAATTTTATAGATAAAGAAGAAGACCCAAGGGTCAGTACGTGCTAACCCTTGGGTCTTCCAATTGCTATTCAACTATCTCTGTACTCTACCCGAAGCATCTCCACCTGCTAAAGCCTTTACTTCAGCTATTGAAACAAGATTGAAGTCGCCTTCTATTGAGTGCTTCAAGCAGCTTGCTGCAACAGCGAATTCAATGGAAGCCTGCGGTTCATATCCGTTGATTTGAGAGTATATCAAGCCTGCACCAAAGGAATCTCCACCGCCAACTCTGTCAACAATATGAACATTGTACTTTTTGGAGAAGTAGAATTCTTTTCCGTCATACAGCATAGCGGACCAGATATTGTCGCTGGCAGAAAGGCTTTCTCTGAGCGTTGTTGCAACCATCTTGAAACCATACTTTTCAACCATCTTTTGTGCAACCTGTTTATATCCATCATGACTGAGCTTTCCGCCTGTTACATCAGTATTTTCAGCCTTAATACCAAATATCTTTTCAGCATCCTCTTCATTGGCGATGCAAACATCTATATATGGGGTCAGCTTTGTTACTACTGCTTGAGCTTCCTCGCTGGTCCAAAGATTCTTTCTGTAGTTTAGGTCAAAGCTTACGGTTATTCCCTTTTCCTTTGCCTTTTTGCATGCTTCAAGACAAATTTGGGCAACATTTGGTCCAACACTTCAATTGGAACCGTCATAGGAATTGATGAAATGTTTCGGGATGGATATAAAGCAATCTTTATTGGTACAGGAGTTTGGAAGCCAAACAGCCTGGGTATCAAAGGTGAGACTCTTGGGAATGTGCATTATGCAATAAATTATCTGACAAATCCCGATGTTTACAATCTTGGAAAATCAGTAATCGGTGCAGGCAACGCTGCAATGGATGTTGCAAGAACCGCTCTTCGCAAAGGAGCAAAAGATGTTACCGTATTTGCCAGAAGCAAGCGCTTATCTGCAAGCCCACGGGAAATAGAATATGCAAAAATTGATGGCGTGCATATTGAATTTGACAAAACCCCTATTGAAATTACAGACCAGGGCGTAATTTTTCAGGATATGGCTTATGATGAAAACGGCAAAGCTTTCAAGGCAGAAGGCAGTCAAAAGCTTTACTCAGCTGATAGTATCATTATATCCATCAGCCAGGGCCCCCGTAACCGCATAATATCGACCACGCAAGGTATAGATGTCGCTGCAAACGGCTTGCTGCTGACTGATGAAAACGGTTCTACCACCCGCAAAGGAGTATTTGCTTCCGGTGACGTAGTAATGGGTGCCAAAACAGTAGTTGAAGCCGTAAGCTATTCTAAAGAAGTCGCAGATGCCATGGATGAATACATGAAGAATAATCATTTTTCTTCTTAGATAATAAGGGGTTTTTATAAACTGTATTAAAGCTATAAATCTTTTTTGGAGAATCTTTCATAAAAATTTGATCAGAACTTATCGCTTATGTAAATATACAAAAAAAGAACAAAAACTATACTATTCGATTGAGATAAATTGAATATTCCTTAACAATGTTCAATATAGGAATTCACAATTTAAACAAGCTGTACTCAGCTTCTTTTCAAGAGAGGGCTTGTGTTGTATGCAAAAAGAAGCATAAACAAAGTAGATGCCGCAATTATAAGTATATATGAAATTGTTGATTGTATATTCTTTTGCATAACAGTCTCCTATGTTTTTAATTTATATTTTTCGACAAATCATTGCATAAAGTTAACTTTTTTTTAATTTCGGACTGATCATTTATTTCTTCTATTTCTTCTATTCGATTAATTTCCATAATATCACAATCAACTATATCAATATTTTCTCTTATAAACAAAAAGTTGCTGCTTATGACCTATTCCAGACCATTAACAGCAACTTTGTATTTAATGTCATCTATAAGTAACGCATTTTATTATTCCTCACTGCAAACTGCCCCAAGACATTCTTCTTCCTTTTTCTTTGTATACAGTGTCAATATTAACAGTGCAACTATAGATGCTATAGCTACAGTGAGATACACCTGTTTAAAACCTTTATTAAGAGTTGTCTGGAACTCACTTTCAATATTAGCACTTATATTGTCAATCGCTTTTAAATAATCATTCTTTGCTGTTTCAAAAGCACCGGGAACAGCAGCTTTCAAGGTATTCATTTTAGATATTGTATCCTTCATGTCTTTTTGTGCCAATTTAATTGAATCTACTGCTTTTTCCATATCAACCTTACTTTTTTGAGCATCTGCTATTTTAGTCTCCAATGTTGCTATTGCAGTCTTTAATTCTTCTATTTTCTTTTCAACATCTTTTGCAGATTTTACATCTTTAAGTTGCTCAAGAACACTTTCAGGCATTTTACTCTTTACCTGCTCCGGTATCATCTCAAGAATACTTTTCGGCATTTTACTTGTTGATGGCATTTTACCCGTTGATGGCATTGCGCCCATCGTTGGCATTGTTACTGTTGACGGCATTGTGCCCATCGCTGGCATTGTTCCTGTTGACGGCATTGTACTGGACATCTTTGATATTGTCGCATATAGGCCTTCAAGTTGCTTCAAAGCCTGTTTTTGAGAATCTACAGCTGTTTGCATACCTTTAATACCCTCACCGATACCACTAGATCCTTTCTCCATTTCAGCTATGGTATTATCCATATCAGTCATACCACTGCTCATTGAATCAATACCCTTTTGAATTCCATCTTGAATTTTAGCAATCATTTCCGGATTCTTTTCATCAAACATTCTAGAAGTAAGTGTCTTACTGTTCGCCGTGATGGTAGTAACATCAGAAGATCTCATAAGGTCAACAAGATCCTCCGGCATTTTATAATCACCTTTACTGCTCATGTCAATCTTTACAGAAGTCATGGAAGTTAAATCCGGCATTTCAACATTAGCAAGTTTATCCTTCATGTTTGGATTAGCTTTTAGCTCATTGATCTTTTCTGTCAGTTCTTCAGCATATGGTAATGCAGGCACCTTGATTTCTGTTGGAAACAACCCCATTACATTTGTTTGAACGTTTGCGCCAGCATGTGATATAAACCCGATCATAATTGCAGGACCAATTACTGTTCCAACCGAACGGATAAGTGAAAGTGTAGCTAGAGCCGAGTTGGATTCCTCTTTCTTAGTATTTTCAAGCATCATGTAGTTTAGCGGTGTTCCGATGGTAAATCCCATACCAAGTCCTATAAGAATGAGGCTTATAACAACTGTCAGAGTGCTCGGATGGTTTGTTGTAACAAAAACCAGGAAAAGTCCTCCAATCGCTGAAACAAGAAATCCTAATCCTAAAATCAACTTAGCACCAAATTTATCAATTAAAGTACCTGACATTGGTGCTCCCGCACCTGCAAATAAACCTAGGATAATTACGAAGTACCCGCCGCTTCCTGAAGCAATTTTAAGAGCATTTTCAGAAAACTGAGGTACAAAAATCATTCCCATCATTACTATACCTACAACAAACGAAAGTATTAACGTTACCACTATTCTTGGATTCGTAAAATAGCTGAGGTTCATAACTGGGTCTTCCGCCTTCTTTTCAACTAGTATAAAGATCGGAAGAAGAACAGCAAATATAATCAGGAATACATAAACATTTGGGTTAGCTACTGTTGTAAGGAAATTAAAAAAGTCAATATTTTTCAGACCATACATTAATGACAACACCATAGATGTCAGTATCAAAATCCCCCATATATCTGTCTTTTTAACTTCTTTTTCACGATTATTTGTAAGGAAAATAAAACCTGCAACAAGTATAAACACTGTAATAGGCAAGTTTACATAGAAAATAAACTTCCAATTATTTTTGCCAAATAAGTCCAATATTGCACTACCAGCTGATGCGCCGAATATATTAGCCACTCCATACGTTCCTCCCACAAGGCCTAACGCCATACCACGTTTTTCAGGAGGAAAAGTTGTTCCAAACTCAGCAGTAGCAATAGGCATGATGCCTCCACCACCAAGAGCCTGTATTACTCTGGCGAAAAGCAGGAATGAAAAACTTCCAAGTTCCTGGGACACTCCACATAATAGTGAACCTAATCCAAAAAGGAAAATACACGAGAGATAAATATATTTTCTTCCATATTTATCAGCCAACTTACCCATGATTGGAATACTCGCAGCATAAGCCAGAGTGTATATAGTGATCATCCATATACCTGTCTTGTCTCCAACCATAAGGTTATTTTGTATTACCGTTCTTGCAGGGGTTACAATTCCTGTGTCAATAGCCCCCATGAATATTCCGGCCAGATAAATGGCCATAATCATGCCGAAATTAGTCTTTTTAGTCTGATTTTTTTTCGTTAGACTTTCCATAGCTACCATTCCTTTTCTATTTAGTTTAGATATAAATCTATTTTTAATGCTTTGCATATAATTTACTTACCACTTTGGTTTTAAATTATAACAAGCAAATATATGTGAATTATGTTCACTTAACTACTCCGATTTCAATATTGATAAAATAACAGGTTCTAACGTTTTAAATTCTACGTTTCCCTGATAAGAATATGAAACAAACAACTTACATATTACATCCGCCAAAAGTTTAGAATTCTTATCTTCATTACCTTCTTGAATAAGTAAAAATATTTTCTCCAATAATTCCTCTGTAAAAATATTTCTATGGCATTTTATCTTCGAAAACTCATCTATATTGAACATAAATGAAAAACTATCTAGCAATATATTATGAACATCATTCATAAAAATGCACAGTTCTGTATAAATTATTCCCAATTTGCCAATTAAGCTAACCTGGTCTTTTATTCCTTGTTCTACGCATCTAAACATTACCTTCCATTCATTATCAAGAATTTCTTCAATAATCTCATGTTTGGATTTGTAGTAGTTATATAGTGTTCCGGTGGCTATACCGCATCGTGAAGCTATATTTCTGATATTAAGTTTTTCATATCCTGACTCTGCGAGCAACTTCCTTGTTGTAATCAATATATCCTGCTTTATATTTGGTAAAGTTTTAGGCAATAATTTCACCTCCTTTTAACGAACAATGTTCATTATACTCCAATCATATATATTATGTCAAAGGTCCTGTAGTTGTTTTTGGTAAAAAACATATTTTCCATATTCGCTAATAATAGTATAATGGAATCTATATATTCAATACTGGAGGAAATTATATGAGATTTAAACTATTGACAGCTGTGCTGTTTGGAGTTTTATGTATGATTATTACCAGATCACTGGTATTTGCATCGACTCCAAAGGTCTATATCGGTAATGAAGAAGTGGTATTTGATGTTTATCCTATAGTTGAAAACGGAAGAACGCTGGTTCCTTTAAGAGCAATTTTCGAGAAACTAGGAGCAACTGTTAAATGGGATGAAAAAACAAAGACTGTAACTGCTGTAAACGAGGATACAGAATTGATAATGAAGATTGGCAGCAAAACAGCTGATATAAACGGAAGCACTATTAAATTGGATGTACCGGCCAAAATAGTGGATTCCAGAACACTTGTGCCACTTAGATTTGTCAGTGAATCCTTTGGAGCAGCGGTTTATTGGGATCCTTCAGATTCTGGCATATTGATAAGTCTTACAGAACCCACTTACAAGGGTGAAAGGAATACAATACAAGCAATAAACGGTTCAGGTATCTGCCTATGGCCAGATGGAACCAGATATGAAGGAGAATGGGTATATGGAAATATGCATGGCAAAGGTATTATGTACTATCCAAACGGAGAAACTTATGAAGGTCATTTGTGGAATAACCAATTAAGTGGTACCGGAAAATACACGTGGAACACCGGTGACATCTATGTAGGTGAGTGGTCAGAAGATTATAGAAATGGTATCGGTACGTATTGTAATAAAAACTCATACAAGATAGTATCCGATTTTAGTTATGGTGAAATGGCAGGCGCTTCATATGCGATTTCAAATGATGATGTTATCGAGCTAATGTTTCCAGGCACCTGGTACTTTAACCAGCCTAACAAAGATGATATTTTATCACTCTACATTGAAGAGGGCGTAGAGCTTAGTGTCAAGAAGTCGCAGGGTGGCAAAGACTATAGCAGTTTATCCATTGAAGATATATATCAATCCTTCCTGGATTATTATGAAATTGACAAAAGCCGAGTTAGTGCAACTGACTTAAAGAAATACACTATAGACGGCTGCGAAGCTATAAAGTTTACTTACAAGCCTAAAAGCGGAGGAATTGTGAAAGTGATCCTTATTAAGACAGGCAAAAAGTATTATTCGATTAACTTATTTCTTAAAAACTCAGAATTGGCATCTACCTATAAGGCCGATTCAGACTTGATAATGAACAATATCAAGGTAAATACAGGGTATAAGGAAATAACAGTATCAAATGTTCAGGAACTGCTTGATTCCATAGGCTCAAACAGAAAGATAATTTTAAAACCGGGAAGGTATAACTTATCTGAATACGGAAACTATGATGTTTCAGATAACAGACATATCAAATGGGTTGATACATATGATGGTAAAGAGCTTATAATATACGATGTAAACAATCTTACAATAGAAAGCAAGGATTATAAGGAAACAGAAATCAGCATCGAGACTTACTATTCGGATGTGCTAAGTTTTAAGTTCTCAAAAGGGATTACCCTAAATAATATCACCATGGGTCATTACCCTGACAAAGGTTATTGTGCCGGAGATGTTGCTTCATTCGATTATTGTTCCGACATTAGTATTAATAATTGTGACTTTTATGGGTGTGGAACTTACGGTATTTCTGCAATTGATGTCAATAATATGCTAGTGAGCGGTTCCATTATAAGAGACTGTTCCTATGGAATTATGGACTTAGGATACTGTAAAAGTATCAACTTTGAAAACAACATTTTTAAAGATAATGAAGAATTATGTATGGTTAACATGTGCAGATGTGAAGATATTTTATTTAAAGCTTGCAGCTTTACTAATAATAAGTCTTCGAGCACCTATTCATGCAATATGTTTGAACTCGAACGCTGTGGTATAATCTATATAAATGATAGTAATTTTATAGACAATAAGTTGCAATCTCTAAAAAACAAAGATTCAGAAATCATATTTAATAACTGTACTTTCAAGAATAACGCTTTTTCGGCTCCAGAGGTTACAAGTAAAATGAAGTAGTTATACTATTTCCAGATCGCTTCACCATGTAAATGGGCTTGTAGAACTTCGTATTTTATAAGCCCATCTACTTGATCTTCCAACAATTTTAAGCCACAAATTTCACACCACTACATAAGACTATATGTAAAAAGGTATAGGCCTATAACACTAATATGATCCTGGTAATTCTTTCTTTTACCATACCTTCATATCAGTTACTGTATCAGGAACATCCCTAGTCAATAGTCCTAATTTCTTTTATTTATCCAATTAGGCTAGTATAGAAATTGCACCAAACTGTTTCATCAAATTCAAGGCGTTCACCTCTACCTGAAAAATATTTTCGGACTATTTTCTCAATAACTTGCATAATAATTCAGCCTTAATTTTTGAAAGTTCACCGTCTTCTAAAATCATTTTAATGCAACTCGCCTCAAAATGCTACAAAATCATTCTTAGAGCCGCAAATATCTCAGGTTGTACGGCATTATCCTAAATCCACCGAAACTACACATTTGTGAATTTTATTTTTTTGCAACTTGCATTTTTATCAAATAACATATTGACAATATTATAATATGCTAGTAATATTAAATTAATAAATGCGAGGGTGCTTACAGCAAAAACTGTAGCACCTTTTTTATACTCTTTTTGATGTATGAATCGCAAATCTAAAAAACATATGTGCTACGGTCGACAAATGGACGACGTTGTCAAAATGGTTAAAGCTATGAAATGCTTTCTGCCATTTGATCACGTCGTTTTTTATAATAACCATAGCACCTCTGTTTGTATCTAACTAAAATGAAAGGGGTGTCTTTTGATGGATCAGTATACTATTCAGACTTCTAAACAAAAGAAAATATTTGTTATGGCTGGACTTTTTATATTAGCAACCTCAATAACTTTACTAGGGTTTGCACTAAGCATTTTTAGCCTGATCAACAATATTAGTTTCACCGTACTTAGCTCCCAAATTCCTGGCTTTGTTTTCGGTCTGGCAATAACATTTCTTGGAGCAAGGTATTTCTTAGCAGTCAAGAAACTAAAAGTTGAAGTTTTTAAGGAAGAAACACACTTTTCCTGGAGTAATTTCAAAAAAAGCAACACGTAATTTAAAGTTCAAAAATGTAATGATTATTAAACTAAGGGGTGATATTTATGAAAAATCTAAAAAAACTTTTCTTCTTTATTTTTACAGTATGTTTTTTCACAATGATACTTGCTGTCGGGGTCTGGGCTGATCCTACCGGTTCCTCGTACATTGCAACTACAGGCAAGGAAACTCTGAACGATGTTGCAACCACAGCTAACAAGGCGCTTTTGGGTGCAAACTATGTTTGGGTAATGATTTGCGGCTTTATGGTGTTCTTTTTCCAATGCGGTTTTGCCATGGTTGAAACAGGCTTCTGCCGACGAAAGAATGCTGCCCATACCATGACAATGAACTTTATGGTATTTTTGGTTGGGGCAATCGGTTATTTTCTCGTAGGCTTTGCTTTGCAGTTTGGCGGGTCAGGCGGCTCAGCCAACCTTGGCACCGGTGGCTCAGTGCTTAATGCAATGCTTTCAATCCCGGGACTAGGTGGGATAATTGGATACAAAGGTTTTGCGTTGAGCGGAACATATGATGCAGGCATATATGCACTGTTCTTCTTCCAAATGGTATTTATGGACACAACCGTTACCATTCCTACAGGATCTATGGCTGAAAGAATAAAATACTCATCGATGGTAATAACAGCTTTCTTTATATCCATGTTCCTTTATCCGTTTTTCGGCAACTGGGTATGGGGCGGAGGATGGCTTGCTACTCTTGGCTCTAACTTTGGATTAGGTCATGGTGTTGTGGATTTTGCAGGTTCTGCTGTTGTTCACTCAATGGGAGGTATGATTGCATTGTCAGGCGCTATAGTTATTGGTCCAAGGATCGGAAAATTCAAAAAAGACGGAACAGCAAGAGCCTTTCCTGGTCATGATATTCCAATGGCAATTATCGGTACTATCATTTTGTTCTTCTGTTGGTTTTCATTCAATGCAGGCTCAACACTCAGTGCATCCGACTTCAGGCTTTCGGTGGTTGCAACAAACACTATGATAGCGGGTGCTATCGGTGGTCTCACAGCAATGTTTTACATGTGGGCAAAATACGGCAAACCCGACCCATCAATGACAGCCAACGGAGCACTTGCTGCACTGGTTGCCATCACAGCACCTTGTGCATTTGTAAATGCTATTTCATCATTCATAATCGGTCTTGTAGCTGCTATCCTGGTTTGTATTTCCGTACCATTTGTAGAAAACAAATTAAAAATTGATGATCCGGTCGGTGCAATTTCAGTTCACTGCGTCAACGGTCTCTGGGGTGTAATAGCTGTTGGACTATTCGCTGACGGTAAATATGGTGATGGACTCAATGGCGTAGCTGGTGGAGTAACAGGTTTGTTCTTTGGTAATGGTTCACAGCTTATCGCACAGCTTATTGCAGTAGCTGTACTATTTATATGGGGTTTTGGAGTATCCTTTATTTTCTTCAAAGTTCTTGATAAAGTATGGGGACTCAGGGTATCACCCGAAGATGAGCTTGAAGGTCTTGATATACCTGAGATGGGAGTTCTAGCATATCCAGACAGTCAGCTTATAAGAAGCGATCTTGACTATGATTCAACCGACAATGCAGATATCAAGCAGCTTGCCAGATTTAAGAAAAGTAAACTGCCAAAAAAACCAGATGCCACTGCACCTGTTGCTAAAAAAGTTAGTATTGATAAAGCAGTTCCCGTCCAAGTTATTTCTACAAGCGGACCTGCTGTAGGATCAGACATCAAGATAAGCAAAGTTACAATAATTACACGGCAGAATAAATTTGAAGCCCTAAAAGCTGCTTTGAATGAAATAGGTATTGCTGGTATAACCGTCACTCAAGTATTAGGCTGCGGTATTCAAAAGGGTAAAACTGAATTCTATAGAGGTGTCGAAGTAGAAATGAATTTGCTTCCAAAGGTTCAGATTGATATTATAGTTTCCAAAGTCCCTGTAAGACAAGTGATAGAAACCGCTAAAAAAGTCCTTTATACCGGAAATATTGGTGACGGTAAGATATTTATATATGATGTTGAAAACGTTGTAAGGGTACGTACAGGCGAAGAAGGCTATGACGCTTTGCAGGATAATATCTAAAAGCTATAGGTTAATACATTAAATAATTCAACATTTTAAGGCATACTGAAAATATAACTTCGGCTAAATTTTCACCCTCCCCTTATTTGTCCACAGAGGCCTCTGTTGCATTGGCGAACCATGCAACGTTAGCCGAACAATCATACATGTGAAAAATCCGAAGTTATTTTCAGTTATTCCTTAACCCCACAAATGTTTATGTGACAACTTTGTGATAAATATATTGGAGATGATAACATGTCAACTAAGATAGCTGTTTTTTTTGATGAAGATAATAAACCCTCATCAGTTTTTAAGCCTAGTACTGTTAAAGTTATAGAAAAGTTTAATAATGAATGGGTCACTGACAGAGAAATTCAAGTATTTTTGGATATGAAAAAAGGAATTGTAAACTTCAGAAAAGACCTTTTAGATTTCGTTTCCCTTATAAAAGATGCTACTGTAATTCTTGCTGCCGAAGTTTCAGGCATACCCTATAAAGTTTTCGAACAGGAGGGCTTTGATATTTGCGAAAATGAAGAATTCTCAATAGGACTTTTGGATAAAATACTCGAAGCAAAAAGTAATAATGATATATGCTGCGAAAGTCCTGATGCTTACATTGATACAACACCTGTTGAAGGTGAAATTGCAGGTAATTATTTCTTGGATCTAAAGAAGCTTCTTGCTAAAAAAACTTCGCTGACTTCAAAACAAGCCTTGCTTCCTTTCTTAAAAGAAACGCCATTCCATGTATTGGAGGTTTTATGCAGCCATGCTCCACCATGGTTTGATTTTGAGCTTGATAAATTAGCTCTTTGTAAAGAGACAACAAAAATATCAGAAAACGAGTATATTGTGAAGATATACAAAAAGACTTGCAACTGTGAATAGAGGTGACTAAAATGATTTGTAATCTACAAACCAGATATGGAATTATTAGCGGTGTATCATATTGTGAATACTATGAAGACAATATTATAAAGGAGTGTACTTTAAACACGTTTAACCAGATAAAAACAAATTATGGTGTCTTGACTCCTCAATTTGATGATAGTAAAGACCGCAAGAAATTTACCAATTCCATTTCTTATTATAAAAGCGGTGCTTTAAAAAGTATTTCATTAAATAATCAAACATATATTAAAACTTCAACAGGAACTTTCCCAGCAGAATTGCTGACTTTTTACGAAAGTGGCTCAATCAAAAGGTTGTTTCCCTTAAACGGAAAAATAACTGGCTATTGGGATGAAAATGACGAATATAATATATCTCCTCTACTGGATTTGAATTTGGGATTTGGAAAAATTAAAACCAAGGTTATATCTATTTATTTTTATGAATCCGGCAATATAAAAGGCCTTACACTATGGTCCAAAGACTCTTTGACAGTTCCTTTGCCCTTTGGAGAAGTTAGTGTAAGAATTGGCATAACCTTCTATGAGGATGGAACAGTTAGTTCCTTTGAACCAAGTGTTCCGACAAGCCTCAATACCAAAATAGGCAGAATTATAGCCTACAATACTTTAGCTTCAGGCATAAATGGTGATTTAAACTCTGTAAACATAAATAAAGACGGTACCATTGAGTCACTTATGACGTCTACCAATAAAATTATAGGAACAACCTCCAAAGGTAAAAAGCTATGTTTTGGGCCAAAGTTAAAGCCAAATCCTTTAATTTTAGGAAAGTCGGAACTTGTTCCATTGATTATTGAGTTTAACAAAAATAGAGTTTTATTTAATAATAAATATAAATACAAGATTTCAAATTGCGTTTTTGAAGTAACAGAAAGCACGCTTATTGACGAGCTTGTAAGTTGCGGCAAAAATTGCAGCACTTGTAGTGGTTGTCATTAGGTTTTATAAATACACAATCTCCTCAGTTTTTGCATCTTTCACTTCGTTCGAAAGAGTCGTAATAAAGCTTTCAGGGGTGTGATCCTGAAAGCCCTTGTTCCCCCATCCCTTACCAGCACTACAAATACCTCATTAACAGCCAACACTCAAATTCTTTACTCGTTCATTGAAAGATATCACATATTTTAATCTTTTACAGTTAACCTTCCTTTTGATAGTGATAAACAGCTGTGCTATAGCCTCGCCTGTGACTTCTTCATCTAAATATAGTAATCCTATTTAGCAGAATTTAATTTTTCGATAAATTTCCCGTTTGCTTTTCTCATATCAATACCAGCTTTGCCTAGAGCAGAATTAATTTTCTCCAGTTCTACAGGTCTTTTGATTTTAAGAGTAGTAGTTTTAACTAAATCCTCATTCGTTAATACAAAATACCTAATAATTTTGTATTTAGGAAGCATATTATTGATGCTTTTTATTGCCTCTCCAAACATTGATGCCAATTCTTCATCGGAAGGGGTATTTTTTTTGTCCGACCTAATCGCATCCATATCAACTACCAGTTCTGCACACGCTTGTATATCTCCGTCCGGGGTTCTATTTCCCCATGCAAAAGAATCTTTAACGTAAGGATGGTCATTTAATAAAACTTCATATTCTTCAGGAAATGCTTTTTTACCATTTGTAAAGACGATCATTGACTTGGCGCGTCCGGAAATTTTAATAATTCCATCTCCATCTATGCTGCCAAGGTCTCCTGTTCTGAACCATCCCTTTTCATCAAGGACTTCCCTTGTTGTGTCTATATCCTCATAATAACCCAACATTACGTTTTTGCCCCTGACAATTATTTCTCCCATACCGTTTTCGTCAGGATTGTCTATTGCAACTTCAATATCACAAAGTGGTGGGCCAATAGTACCGGGTTTGTTTACAAAGTCATTATTTGTGGACACTACCGGGGATGTTTCTGTGAGTCCATAACCTTGCAATAGTTTCAAGCCCAATTTATCAAACCCCTTAATTACTTCAGGGTCAAGCGGTGCTGCTCCAGAAATAACAAGCCTCAATCTTGGACCCAACTTATTGAAAACACTTTTGAAAAATTTCCTTCTTAAATCAATTCCCATTGATCTCAATATTTCCGAGACCTTTATAAGCAGATTTAAGGTTTTTGCTTTTCCGGACTTTTCTATTCCACTCTGCAGTTTTCTATACATTGCTTCTAAAATGGCTGGAACTGCAACAAGTACTGACACTCCATATTCCTGTAAATTTTGTGCAACATATTTTATACCATCACTAAAGGCAACACATATACCGCTATGAACCATGAATGCCAAACCTATTGTATTTTCAAAAGTGTGATGTAATGGTAAAAGTGAAAGGTAAACATCTCCTGGATAAACTTTTATGGCACCTGTAATGCTTGTAACATTTGCCGCTATGTTAGTATGAGAAAGCATAACACCTTTGGCAAGGCTTGTTGTACCCGATGTAAAAAGCAGTATAGACATTGCTTCCCTATCGATGCGAGATTCAATAAAACTCATATCTTTATTGCTTATATGTTGTTCTCCCATTTTAATAAGATGAGGAAGACTTAAAAATTTATCATCTTCCTGACTGATATCTTCCATACAAATAAAATGATTTATTCTGGTATTGTTTTTTGAGATACCGCACATTATTTCATGGTAGGTTGGACTATAAAAAATGGCCTCAACCTTACCCCGTTCAATCAAATTCTCAATTTCAACCGGTGGAAGATATTTATCCATGGGAACTGCTATACCAGTACCATTTACTATGGAATAATAAGCAACTCCCCACTCATACCTGTTTTCTCCTATTATTGCAATCCTTTTACCCTTTAATCCTATGGAAATAAGAGCAGTACCAAGATTATTTATATCTCTTTCAAAGTCAATATAACTTCTACTAACTATCTTTCCATTCTTATCCTTAAATTTAAAAGCAGGTGCATCACCATAATTTTGGGCACTTTTTTGTATGAGTTCTTTAAGGTCGTTTACCTTTCTGGTCTCATAACATCCTCTTCCTCTTACAATCAGTCTCCCGTCTTCTGAGAAAATATCTACACATTTTTTCAACCTTTTCATCTCCCCATATTAAGCGTCTTATAAATTCTTTAATCAATATATCCTATACGCAATAAAATCATAAATTTACTAAAGTCGTTTATATTCTTATTATTCATTCAACTCTGATATATTTTTATTATTTGCTATATCAAGGTATCATAATTCAATAAATATATAAACCCCAGCTGAAAAATATAGATAACAAGCACTATAGTTAAATGGATTGAGGTTTATGAGGATTTATTCTTTAAGGGTTATATAAACGGTAATGCTACATTATTAAACCCAGAAAAATACTATTATGTCACCCAGGATATTCTATTATGTTATGAAAAGCCAGACAAGAATTCAGAAATTGCCATAAAATTAAAACGAGACGAAGAAATCTATCTTGTAGAAAAGTTGGATAAAATGGGACAGGTGTGGCTTAAGATATACGACCAATTCGGCATAAGTGGGTATATCCAAGGCAATGCTCATATTCAACCAAATGAGTTTAAACCATATAAGGCATATATTGCTGAAGACACAGTAGATGTATATAAAATACCTAGGATAAGTAGTTCTGACTTTTTTACAACACTTAATAAAGGAAGAGAGATTACTGTAATGAGAGTTGTAGATCATGGAGATATTAAGGGATGGTTAGAAATAACTGTATATGACAAACCAGGTTATATCCCCCGCAGTACAAGAATTGAAGCAGTATCCAATCCAAATAAATATAGTACAAAAAGCAGTTCAGCTGATTATCTTAGTTGCCGTAAGTTTACGATTATTGGCATTATGCTTATTATAATGTCTATAATAGTGTTTTTTGTTTCTCGCCATTAGTACTATTTATCTATCCTATTCTTAGTTGCGGGATTAAGTATGATATTAAAGGTCAGTTAAATATGATTTTGTATTGTTTTGAAACTCTCTTATAAAATAGAATAATGTTTAAAATAGCTATGCTTCCAAATATAATTCTAAAAGGAATATCTGAGGTTTGAAGACCAAACGTTATTCCATTGAGATCTCCTCCCCCTCCTACAAACAGAGATAATACAGATATATAAATGGGATCAAGTATCATAAAACATAATGTAATATAATAAAGAGAAATCAATATCGATCTGCTTTTCAATTTACAGACATATGGTGAAAACGCTAAAATGTACCCTATTAATATTGTTACGATACTACTTAGCCCACTAAATAAAGCCATACTAATACCTTCTAGTCCTCTGTCATTTATAACAATCTGGATTCCCCAAATTCCTACAAACCGGACTCTCTCGAAAACACCAAACAATAGTGCTAACAATAGATGAGTTCCTTCGTGGACAATATAATAACTTATAATTGCTGTAAGAATGCCTGCCCATTGTTTTATTGATTTTAACATTCTATTTTTCATGAAAATCTCCTTATTTTAGGTATAATCTAAAAAATTCTTGTACATGCTTGGCAATTAAATTTAGTGCCTCATCTATTTTTTCTGTCTTCGCATCATAACGTAAAAGAAGAACCATGACAGGCGAATAAAACTGCAATGCCATTATCTCAGGGTCGGCACCATCTATTCTTCCTTCACTAATTAACTGCTGAAAAACTTTTGTTTGATAGCGCAATGTTTTTTCCATAAAAGTCTCGATAAAAACAGCGTTTAGTTCCACGCTTTTGTATTGTTCAATAATCATCATCTTTCGAAATTTTGACAAAATATCATCAGTCAGATAGAATTCAAAAAGCCTGCAGTAAATTTTCTGAATGTCTACTGAAAAATTAGAATCATCCTGCTCTTCATGTCCAAATGAATGAATCAGTTCCTGTTGCAATTGATTTACCCGTTCAGTTGATACCTGAATAATGGTATCAAATATCGCTTGTTTATTTTTGTAATGCTTATATATTGCACTTTCTCTTATTCCAATGGCTTTTGTAATATCTCTGACAGATACACTACTATAGCCATGAACTGAAAAAAGAGATAGTGCTTCAAACATAATTTTGTCTTTTGTCGTCATATCATTCTCCTTTAAGAAGCAAGTTAACAGTTGTTAACTTTTATTATAGTTAACAACTGTTAACTTGTCAATATAAGACATATATTTGTTATTAATTAACATAAAATACTTGTTGATAATATTGCTCTGTGATAGAATCATTTTAGATAATCTAGGATATACTGGGTTCACAGTTTAATTTTTTTTGGGGGTATAGTTATGAGAAATCTAATGCTAGTTTCATCCAAACAGAAGTACTTTATCTGGATTATGGTTTTAGTACTTATGGGAGTTATAATTTCGCCATCAACTGCTATAGCTAATGAAAATAGGGTGTATGATATAGGAGACATAAACCGGGATGGAAAGGTTAACTCGTTGGATTGTGGATATATGAGGGCATATCTGCTCGGCATGGAGGGATTTAGTGATATTGGACAACGTCTATGGGAAGCGGATGTTAATGGAGATGGTATGATTAATTCCTTAGATTTTGCATATTTTAGACTGTGGCTTTTAGAAGGAAAGCAATTCCCAAAAGTTAACAAAGTGGTAAATACAGTTATAACAACAATACAAAAGGAACCGTTATATTTAGTAGCAAACTCTCCATTTGCTGTATTGGAATTTTCTGTTATGCTACGTGATGAAGCTGGAAACCCACTAGCAGGAAAAACAGTACGATGTGATGAACCTGGTGAATTTTATAATGTAGAAAACCCTACTGAAACTGATGAAAACGGTTGTGCAACTTTTACATTTTACCAAGCACATACAGATCAAGTGCCGTTTCGTACCTATGAGGTTGATATAGGTATATACTTTGATGGAGATGAAGAATATAGTGCGGTTGAATATATTGCAAAAGCAATAATCTCAAATAATGGAGGACCACAGAGGACAACTTCGCCAAATACACCGACACCATCACCCACACCATCACAGACACCAAGGTAAATACTGATATTTTAGTAAAATAATCAGAATATAAAGGGAATTGCTACAAAATAGTAATTCCCTTTAAAATACCTAAAAAGCATTCTTTTCCTGTACACGCTTTGATTTGATAAACAAAGGTTTTAAATGTGCAGTTGCCAAGTTTTCTATCTATTGCTCTGGCCGCACCTTTTAATACTGTATCTTTTAAAGCTCTTAATTCGTCAGGGCGGGTATCCAAATGCCAATAAGTACCCTGTGCCCATAATTTTTCCGGTTTTTCACCCATAAAGGTTGCATGAAAATAAGCCAGCCATTTCAAACATAACTGCATTTCATTCCAAGCTATACTTTGCCTTCTCTTTTTAAAACCAGCCGTGTCAAGGTCTTCAAAAACCAGTAAAAACTCATCGTTCTGCCATTCAAAAGCATACCACCCTGGAACTCTGCATTCGTTCCCACATTTGCTGCTCCAATTCTCATAAAAAGCCATTTCTACTTTATAGGATTTTAGCTTCCTCTGAAATGAGTTATCCACACATTTGGATTGTACTGACCGTTTAGGCAAGCATACATTTTTTACTACCACATTTTTTATATCTGAACCAATTAGTCCATAACGCAATATTTTCCCATACCCTCCCCAAAGGTCCTGTACCTCTTCAATTTCATATAGTTCCCTTGAATGGGTAGACTTAAGAATTATCTTTTCAAAACTTTTATTCATAGTATTAAAACATCTCCTATATGTGCTTCTAATAGCAATTCAATCAAGCTATGGATTCATTATAATTCAAATATTCACGAAACAAACATTAACTTCTGCGAATGCCAAGCCAGTATCCGAAGTTTATTATAAAATTTACTGCAATATTGGTCTTGGAGACTCTCATCCTTTTCATAAACGAACCGAGTGAAAAGAAATTTCGCCGGAAGTGTAAGTAGCCACCAAATAGCTCGGCCGAGGTCATATTCTTCGGTTGAAACGCCACTACCGTCTTGCTGTTATACTTACTCCAGTCTTCACTAAGTAACCCCTAACCGTTTTATTTTACCTCTTTCCTGTACTCCAAAATATCCCCAGGTTGGCAATCGAGAGCCTCACACAATTTCTCGAGCGTAGACATTTTGAGTGCCTTAACTTTGCCTGTCTTTATCATTGACACGTTTGCCATTGTAAAACCGACGCGCTCAGCAAGTTCAGTGACACTCATTTTGCGCTTCGCCAGCATAACGTCCACGTTTATTATTATCATAGAGTTCCCTCGCTTTCCTCTTGCAGGACGGCTGCTTTCGTTAGATAGCGAGAAAGAACAGCTGCTAAGAGGGCGAGAGCGACAGCAAAAATATCCCCAATAATGGACAAGAGAAGGATGCCGGGATGATTCATATCAAGCAAATGTAACACAACATTGCCGATGAACAGAAATGCTGCGTCGGACAAAAGCAATACCGACCCCATCTTGACCCATTTCGCTGTTAAGACGGTAAACACAGTTTCTTGCGTTACTGCACCCGACACTTTCCATACAAAAACGAGTACGGCAAAACACGGCAGTGAGACCAACCATGCAAATATTAACCACGGCCAAAACCATCCACTAAATTCAGGATTTGCATTGATAATACTCCCGCCCCAAGATGGTATGACATAGATGCAGAGGAACAAACCGCATATAGCGGTGGCCATTACTGAAATGCGCATCAGGCTTCCCAAGGTTCTTGACGACATATAAAAACTCCTCCCTAACTTGACTTCTATTAAGCATATCATATCACATACATAAACAAACCACAATAATTTTTTATTGTAAAACAATAAATAATTATTTCGTCAAGGTAACAAGATGAACGTATGCCTTTATTTCAACGCCGTTCTATTTTTTCAATTTCTGTTCATCTGCTATGGTAAGCAAAAATTCTACTCTTTTTATATTAGCAAACACATAATTTATTAATATTATCTGGATGATATATATAGCATGGGTTGTAAATAGCTAAAAATCTATATAATAGGGGTTAGTTGCATATGAAAAATATTAATTCCAAACAATTTCTCGATTCAGTACAAAAGAAAGGTAACTATTACTTGTTTTTGTTAGTTATTGGTTCGTTTGTATTTTCATTGATAATAACGCTGTTTGCAGAAATCGGGCCAAAAGGCAAAATGGTTAGCTCTGCTTTGATGCTACTTGATATAAGCATCACAATATTTGTATATTACTCAAAACTTATACCGTCTTATAAAAAAAAGTATTTATACGCTATATTTGCATATCTGTCTTTACCTGTTACAACATATTTTCAGAACGGTTCTATAGATAATACATTTGTATCATTTACAATTTTAGTTTCTGCCATGATATGTGCTGATTATATATATCTATTATTTGTTACATCTATAGCAGTACTCCTAAATATATTAATGTATATAGTGTCTCCAGATGCCTTTTTTTCAGCATTAAGTTTTGATCAATTTATTGCTTTTATAGGTTTCTTGTTTATTAATGGAATTATACTTTCCTTCGGTGTAAAATTAATTGTGAACTATGAAGAGCAAAATAAGGAATTAAAAATGCTGCATGATAAACTTGAAGCAAACATGAAAGAACTCAAACTGACTCAGGATAAGTTAATTCATTCCAATAAACTCGCAGGCTTAGGGCAAATGATCGGAGGTATTTCACATAATTTAAAGACACCAATAATGGTTTTGTCCGGAGTAGCAATAAAGTTGGAAGACCTTGTAAAAGAATATCAGGATTCTATTTTTAATGAAACAGTTACAAAAGATGACCATAACGAAATTGCTGCTGAAATGAATGAATGGATACAAAAAGTAAAACCTCAATGCAAATACATGAATGATATAATATCTGCAGTTAGTGGCCAAACCTTGAACCTGAACAACTTCAAGGAAAGTGATTTCAAATATAAACAATTTCTTATGAACATCAAAATATTATTGATTAATGTGGTCAAAAGTAAAGGCTGTGAGTTAAAAGTTAACAATTATATCGAAGATGATTTGGTTATATCCGGCGATATGAATGCTTTAATACAAGTTCTGAACAATTTAATTATTAATTCAGTAGAAGCATATAAAGGTCAAAAAGGCATTATTAATCTCGAAATCAGAAAAACAGAGGATACTGTTATGATATCTGTAATAGATTTTGCTGGAGGTATCAGTAAGGATATTCAAGATAAGCTGTTTAAAGAAATGGTTACAACTAAAGGTACTGAAGGTACAGGTTTGGGCCTTTATTTATCATTTTCTACAATCAAACAATATGGAGGAGATTTATGGTTTGATTTCGTGGAAGGCAAAGGGAC
Organism: Acetivibrio cellulolyticus CD2; assembly: GCF_000179595.2. Lineage (NCBI taxonomy): Bacteria > Bacillati > Bacillota > Clostridia > Acetivibrionales > Acetivibrionaceae > Acetivibrio > Acetivibrio cellulolyticus. Next base: position 150,642 of record NZ_JH556657.1, read on the forward strand.
ATGCTTTAATATTTTATTGCCAATGAAAAAGTAAGTGTGCGTAACAACAACAAAAGCCCCTGAAATCAAGGACTTTACATTGTATTGAAACTTAATTATTAGTTTTTCATTGTTCTTGAAAAATTCTTCTTCTAATTGATTTGCCATTTGTTAAGGTTGCTTTGTTGGGAGTGCTAAAATAACGTCATCCACTTACTCTCACCACTGTTATTTGCTACATTTCCTATTTGTTCTTAACTGATTGGTATATAAAATATCCCAAAGGAACAAATACCAAAATCAAAGTAATTGGAAGAAAAAGAATTCCAAGCTCTGATTTCTGATGCAGCGCTGAATTCATAATGGCATACTGAATATAAGTAAAAATGACCACTATTACCAGCTTTAAAATTCTCATCAACCGAGCTGCTTTTGTGTATTGAATTTCTGCATTATCTTGTGTTATTTCAACTGGATAACTATAAATATGCGGAAACCTTGACATAACAGTTAATAGTGTGTATAAGAATATAATAACTGGCAATAAAATAAACAGCGTACTTTTACTGCCATAACTGTCTATCTGCCCTGAAACGTTAAAATGTTTTGGAATTATATCAGGTAGTTTGACCCAACCATAAATTAATATTGCAACATAAATAATAACACCAATTACCGCCATAACCTCCAGATAAATGTCTAGCATAGTCAACGAAATTTTAATTTTCGGACGTTTATTCTCCATAAGCAACCCCCATTTCTTTAGTCTACTTTTCAAACTTCTTACATATTATTATATTCTTTTTGAAATGATTAATCACGAATTTTTTCAAAAATGGTACTGGTTACTTCCTCTGCAAACTTTTCTGAAGTATCAAAACTCGAAGAAATTCCTTTTCTTTTTCGATATGAATACCATGTCCGCAGTCAAAACGTACACTGCTACAATTAGGGTTCAATTGTAAGACTTGTTCCAAATCTTCTTCATCAAGAGCCGCCAAAAGTAGACCGTCATCGTTTTTATTGGTTTTGGCTTTCATAAAAACAGTTTCGCATTGAATATTTCTTAGAATCTCCTTATGAGGAATATCGGAATGGAAACTGTCACAATAAAAAGCTTCTCCAAATAACGGATCGTAATCATTCATCCCACAGAAACCGCTAAGTGCTGCTTTGGGCCAAAACGGAACTTTCAAATTTTTATCTGGGTGCTTTTCGCGATAACGTTTTGCGGCAGCAGTCAGCTTCTCTTTTATTTTTTCTCTAGACTTTTCGGGGAAGAAATTCCAGGCATACTGATTGGAAAAGTAATATAGCACAAAATCTTTTTCATCAAGTTGGTTGTTGAATCGATGACAGATTGTGGACAAATCCACATAGTTGAAAGTCTGGAATCTTCGTTCTCCTTGAGAAGCAAAAAACGGAGGATCTTCCAAATACAGTTTCGAACACAACTCTGTAGTGGCCGCAATATAGGCCGCAATTAGCCCTCCTGATGAGTGACCCACCAAAACGACCTTATCCTTTACCACTTCTCGAATAAATTGGGATATCGCTTCCGAGATGTCCTTAATGTTATATTTTTCAGCATCGTGTAGGCTCTTTCCGTGTCCGTAACAATCCACAGCGTAGACATGGTATTTCTTTGACAATGCCTTAAATACATTGGCATAGCTTGTGCTGTCAACGCCCTGTGCATGAATCATTACAATGGGTTGCAGGTCATTTTTTATTTCGTAGTAATGAAGTTTTATTTCCGCATTTTTATAGAATGCAGAATATAATTTTTTGTGCATACCGTAACCTCCTGTTTGGGACACTCTTGGTTATAATTCATCTACCGAAAATATTATCTGCGTCTCTCCTTCTGCAAATCGAATCTCTATCTGCATTACTCCATCCTCTTCTACGTAGGTTCGAATCAGATCTGTCAAGGCATCGGATTTTGTTTCTTTTAAAGCCTGTTGTTCCAAATCTTCTGCCGTTATTATCTTATTTAGAATAATGCTGCTCTCTTCCTCTTCGGATACAAGCTTGCAACCATGCTGTAACAGATAGTCACGATAATCTGTGCAGTTTTCCCAGGATGCATCATATAAATACAGTCGTTTCCTATATTGATCTGTATATGAAATCTGCTTCAAAGAAGGCTCCATTTGTTCCGGAAGTGGAACCATATGAAACACAATGTCCATAATCTCATCTGTGTGTTGATTGAACTGAAATAACTGATTAAAAGTACCATCCTTCTTTGTTGCTGCCCCAAACTGGAATACCAACACGGCTATATAAAGAAGAATCATTACAACTTTGATATTTCTATATATATTACTATTCTTCTTTATTATCTGATAATCTGAAAGCATCCATCCGATTTTGCTATAATCCAATTTGGTTTTACAATATTCACAGTTACCCCCGTCCAGAATGTTGATATTTCCGCCACAGTCCGGACATTTATATTCCTGTATGGCAAAATAGTTATTTTTCAAAATTGCATCTGTTCCCGACAGTCTGCATTTCACCTTTTCATAACAATTTTTTATCCTTTTGCCATCATACCAAAACAGTCGTAAAGTTACTACTGCCTCTATTTCATATTGACTTCCATTTTTTCCAGCACTTTGAAAAACCAGCCTTGTCATACTACAGTCAACTACATTCTTATAATTTGCCACTAAGTTTCCAAGATCAAATGTTGCAAAGGAAGATACCTTATGAGCATCATCTGCCATATGAATACTTCGAAGCTTATATTCCAGGTTCTGATAAAAATCATACGCAGAAAAATTCGGAATTACAGCCTTTACTTTTTCTTCTCCCAAAATATTTTTCTGATAAAATAAATATAAAAAAACACCCAAAATTGCAAATAGAAATAACATGAGCATAAGGCTTTTTAACAGTGCCGGGACATATGTTATTGCAAACAGTCCAGGAAGAAGTGATGCAATAGCCTCTTTCCCATTATTTCCGGCTTGGAGCAGTGAAATCAGTACGATAAATGAAAATATCCCTAAAGCTACAATCAGAACTGTTATTATACCTAATGCAAGGAGTCCTTTAAAAAAGGTACTTCTTGACTTCTTATAGGTGTTTTCCTCCAGTGAAAATCCAGATACTTTAGTTTCAAAATCATTTACTACATATTTTGCACCACAGTAATCGCATCCATCAATAAAGGCAGCTATCTTCCCAAGATGACCACAATTTGGACATTCAGCCGAATCTCCAATTACTTTTGATTTCAGCAAGTGTACATGAGATATTTCTTTATTCTTTTGCTTATAAATTAATTTCTCACCACGATATATCTTTCGTTCTGCTATTACATCTCTACTATTGCTTTGAACAATATTACTACCATCTGTTTGAGCATCAACAACACCAGTATCAACCATCCTTAGCATTCCATCTTCATAAATGTTTACATCCAATAAAAGGCCTTTTTGATCCAGCCTCTTTTTTGATATCTGTGTACTCTGCCAAAATGGTTGTGTCACCCTATCAGCTAGACTCTCTTCGGTTTCTTCTCCTCTAAAAAATTTATTCCAGAATCCCCAAAAATGAGTTTCTTTTTTCTTTATATCTGACACTATCTCTTGGTTATTTGTGTTATCCATATTGACCACCATCTTTCATATACTATATTAACCATTAATTCATATAAATCAAGTGTTTCTATCTAGTAGATGCTGTAACAATAAGAACATCGCCTACGTTAAAAGAGCTTGGTTCATCAATGATTTCAGATTCAACGGAATCTAAAGATTCTCTTATTAATTAACCCTGTAATATCCTTTACTATCAAGGGAATAATCAACTGCCATAGCCAAAGATATAGGCTTAATCGCCTGCTATAAAAATGATTTCATCATGATGGTGGTAATGTCCCTTTACCTAGCAAGTAACTCCTTATATGTCCAAAGTCGATTGAATTGATACTGGTACTTCTATCAACATCTGCCGCTTCTAACCCCTTTTCACCTGCGGGGAACTCAGAAATTAGTCCAAGTAAATACTTTCTCATATACCCAAAATCAATTGAATTTACCTTACCATCATCATTAACATCACCTAGTGCAACTTCTATAATCCACACTTCATATTTCATTCCACTTACTGCAAAATCCAGTTCTGATTTGTGTATAGCATTAGGAGTTGATGAATTGTATAATGGGTTATCATCTATATATAAATAATCCAAACTTCGGAGATTACTAAGTGGGGCTATATCATTTATTCGATTATCAGCTAACTCTAAATCCTTCAAGTTGGTAAGATTACTAAGTGGTGTCAGGTCTTTAATTTGATGATTATAAGATAAATATAGCGTTGTCAAGTTAGTAAGGTCACTAAGTGGCGTTAAGTTGCTTATTTCATTAACAGCTAAATCCAATTCAGTCAAGTTGATAAGTTTACTAAGTGGTGTTAGGTCGCTTATTGAATTCCAATGCAACCATAGCTTATTTAAGTTAGTAAGATTCCTAAGTGGTGTTAAATCGCTTATTTCATTAACACACAATTTTAGACTTGTCAAATTAGTCAGATCACCCAGTGGTGTTAGGTCGCTTATATGATTAACACTTAAATCTAAGTCAGTCAATTCAGTGAAATTACTAAGTGGTGTTATATCTTCTATTTCTTTACCATTTAGCACCAAACTTTTAATATTACACACATCACTTTTGAGAATATTACCCTCAGGTTTATTTATTACATTACGTACAGCTGTTTCCAAATCTTTATCTTCAAAGACTATAATACTATCAACCTCTTTTTCTTTGTATGCTGAGTCTACTAAAGAACTGTATTGTGCTGAAGGTGTTTTTTGTTCTGTCACATCATAAGCAGATGTATTATTGATAGGTTGCTGGAATAGTAAAATTCCTATAGTAATACAAAAAAAACGCAACAAAGGAGTAATCCTTTTCATCCTAAACCTGCACCTAAATTAAAAAGGCATTGTTCGAATGCCTTTAGAATAATACTTGCTTCTCTTTTAGTTAAAGTGCAACATATTCAACATTCACCAAAATAATATCACAATCTAAACATTTTGTTAATAGGACATTACCATTCCATTCAAGCCTCTCAAATGATTTGGCTCTTTCAAGTTCCATATCCCGTCTTTTCCTTCTTACATACTCACAGACGGTCCGTAAACTTCCATTAAACGAATGTTACCTGACAAGCATATACCTGTGAGGCTGTGTGCCTTTGCTTTCTAGGTACATGGCTGTCCTCAATAAGCCAGGTATCAACGATTTCTTTATACGGCTCCATTACCAGGCTTTTTCTGTACCTTGGGCTAACTTTTAGATTCCAGTCATCCTTGTCCGCATACTTTTTGCTGTTCTCCAATCAATTTTTAGTATATCAGCAATTTCATTAATGGTTAACCCTTCTATTTCTCGTAAATATTTGATATACTGTTGTTGTGGCATTTTCAACATCCTTTCATTACCCCCTCGTTATTTACTGGTCATAAACAACGATATGGGATCTATGGGATGCTGACAAGTGCCTTTTTAAAAAATTATATTTGCAATTATGCTATGTATTTTTATGCTGCAAAACTATGTACTTTTATTATACTAAACACAACATCCCTGTTGTAGCTCTGGCTAAGCGGGATACCTGAGACGTTAGTTGAAATTTCTTGTACGGACACCCCATCCATGGGGCGATTTTTTGGCAGTTTTTTGTAGGCTTTATTAATTTTATGTTAATTCAGTAAATGGCCTAGAACTTAGGAGGAAAGAAATGAGAAAGCGATTATCAATGAACTTTACTTACATCATGTATATACTTTTTATAGTTTGGACTACAGTTATGTTGTTTACAGTTTATAAGCAACTTGAGTATCCATTTGATATAAGTGTCATAATTGGGTATGTAATTTTTCTTTTTCTCTTTTTTTCTATCTTATTATAAATACCATTGTAGGAGTTAAAAAATTAAAATGGGTTGAAATAAGGAAAAGGTTACTTAAATTTTTTTCTTTGTTTGTTTTATGTAGCGGCATAAATTTTGTTTTTCAATATTTTTTAAAACAATCCCAGATAGATTTTGGGAAAGCTTTGGTTACCCCTTTAGGTTTGGCTTTAGGTGTATCATTTTTTGATTTAGCATTCTTAAAAAAGGAGAATGGTTAAGTTTTAAGTATTTGTATTATATGACATTGTTGGATTTTGAGTACCTACCGTACGTAGGTACGCCTTGTTAAGCTATAACCCCCGTGTATCAAACAGTAATAAATCATGAGGGCAATTTGATATAGAAATTGTACCAAACTGTTTCGTCAACGCTGAGTCAAAATATTGGGAAGGAGGCAAACACAATGAAAACAAGAAAACCCTTAGCAGTATACCTTTTATATGGGTTACAATAGGAATATACTTTTACATATGGATGTTCTATACAATGAATGAGTTAAATATCATCTCAGAAAAAAGTGTGTTTAATTCCAGGCTGGAATGGAGCTTTACAAAGTTATAGACGTGTATGCATTTGCCAATTCTTCATATTTTCTGAGCAATTACATTTAATTTCTTTTCGCCCTTGAGCACTTCTAATGCAATTTTTGTTTTGAATTCAGGAGTGAATGTTCGCTTTTTATAGATAACCGACCATCCGTTTATTGTTATTTTATTACGTCAGGTTTATTATCTTATTGCAAAACTTTTTCGAGTTTTCTTAGACCACTATAAAATGTATATAAGAAATATAACTTAGATTTTATTGTCGCATAATTACATAATATTAAAAAAAACAAAAAAAGGGTCACTTTTCACTTAAAAGACCCTTTTTATCACTTAAAAAGTTTAATTTTAAATCCTATGAATATATAGATAACGAACACTAAAGTTAACTCAACATGGCACTTAAACGTTATCTAATATAGATGAAAAACATCCTTTAAATTTAGTTTTAAAGTTTTTCATCTATAAAATAACTCTAACCCGAAAAATTCCATTTTCCATGTTATAAACCAGTTGTCCATCATAATTATCCACAAAAATCATGACGCTTTTAGTGCCCAAGCCATGTCCTTCACTTTCAGAAACCGGATATCCGTTATTATCCATAAGCACATTTCCCACGTATGGATTTTCAATTTCAAATACTATTTGTGGTTGAGAAACAAATGTGAAATTTATATATCTTTTTTTAAAATCAGAAATCTTTTCACAGGCCTCAATAGCATTTTCCAATAAATTCGAAGTAACTATGGAAAGCTCCAACTCATTTACCGACAGCTTCTCAGGAATATCCAACCTTGTATTAAACGAAATGCTTTTCTTTTCAGCAACAGACGCATAATATGTGATTGCTGCATTTACTGTTGTATTGCTGCAAAATTTCTTTTGCACCGGAGAAGCATATTTGCTTTTTTCTTTAAGCAGTTCAATAGCTTTTTCAGTCATTTCGCTTTGGAGAAGTTCCATGATTGTATTGTCAAAATGTCTTCGATCATGATTTTCAATACGGCTCTTCTTACTGCTTTCATCTATTATTTTCAGCATGTTCTGCATATAATTCATCTGCGATATCATCAATTCTTCATTAGCCTTTATCAGAAGGTTCTTTTCCTTCAACTCATATTCACTAGACATAGTCTTCAATGTGATAAAAACTCCAATATAAGTAATTATAGCAAGTGCAATAAGAAGCATCAACGGCACAATATTTTCTATCATCATTGCTTCAATATTGCCTTTAAGAAATATATAATATGAAAAATTGGCTAAAATAACTGCCGACGTAAGAAAGAATATCCTCCATTGCTCCTGTATCTTTTGATTAATAAAATGAGCATAACGCCTGTATAATATAATAAGAATAAAGAAAAGCAAAAATCTTAGCAATGTATGAGAAAATGGAGGATATGGCATATATCTGGATATTGTATAGCTTAACACCACTATAATGATATATGCATTTGTTACAGTAATAAAATTAAAAAGCCAGCTCATAAATCTAACCTTGAAAATAGGTATGCTTATAATACATGCCATTATAATTATTACTAATTCAAACTTTGCCAAGTTTGTATAGTCTCTTTTTGAATAAAAACATATATTAAACGCTACATCTATGCATACAACCATAATTATAAAAATTGCTGTTTTCTTTTTGTTGTACTTCAATTGCCCCATATTAGTAAGCAATGTCATATACATAACATCAGTTACCAACCCACGGAGAATGTCCCAAAAAACGGCATAAGTCATATAATGTTACCACCTTTTCCTAGTATGTATTCTAAATAAGTATCTCTTGCTTGACTTTTACGCTTTTGAGCTATTGGAATTAAATATCCCCCTTGCATTTCAAATGCATCCTGAGTCATACGTTTAACCTTGTACATGTTTATCACAAAGGATGTGTGGGGCTGCAAGAAACGCTTGTCTTTAATCAGTGGTATAATGTGCTCTGAAAATGGGATTCGGTTTGAGATAGTTTTTACGGTTTCTCCGTTTTGAAGAGTATATATAACTATATGCTTATTGTATTCGCAGAAAACAATGTCTGAAAAAGCAATATTTCTGTAGAAATCTGAAGTTCTGATACAAAGGCTCTTGTCTATGTAATTTTTAACCTTGGATACAGCAAGAGATAATGTGTCATATAATTTTTGTTTTTCGATAGGTTTTAATAGGTAATTTATTGGATTTGCTGCAAATGAATCAATGGCAAACTGTGGCTCTGTTGTGGTATAAATTATCTGAGCCTCCTTGTCTGACAGACGGATTTCCTTACCAAGAAAAATTCCATTAATCATAGGCATGACAATATCAAGTATGTAAATATGAAACAATTCATTTTCACATGCGTTCAAAAGGTCATTGGGATGTGAAAAGACCTTAATTTCAGCTTCAAGCTTCACTTCAGTACAGTATTCTCTAGTCAAACTGCAAAGATTTTCTAACTGCTCTTTCATATCGTCACAAATAGCTATCTTTATCATAAGACCCCTCACCATCATTCAGATTTCAACATTTTGTGTAATCTGTAGCCAAGCTTATATATCAAATTTTATAGCACTCTTCCGGTGTTAAGTAGCCATTAGGTTCAACAATTCTTTTCATATTATAAACTATTTCGACATACTTGCTAGTGTATTTTAGACTTTTCTGAAAATGGAAAGGCTTGTAAAAGGGATACTGCGTATTTCAAAGCTGCCTTATTCTCCATTGTAATATAAACGCCAAAAACTTACAGCCAGCTAAATCAAAAAATCAATTTAGCTGGCTGCTTTTAATTGGTACAATAACTGTACTTTATAACTAATGTATTAAAACTTAGGTATTAAAATCTAATGCATTAAAAACCTGACTTGATTCCAAGTAAAACTTGTTTCATAATAGCAAAATCAATTGAATTGGTTTTTCCATTATCATCAACATCAGCCGCTTTAAGCTGTTCATCCGTTAAAGTAGAATACCCCAGCAAGTACTTTCTAAGGAAGGCAAAATCAATTGCATTAAATTCACCATCTCCATTTAAATCGCCTTTTCCTATTGTTTGGGTAGGAGGTGTAGCACTTGGAATTTCCGTTGGTTTTACAGATAGGTCTAATTCATCCTTTGTTTTTACATATGTACTGTTATAAACCTTTTGAACTTGGCCCATATCGTTTTGTGTACTGTTGGTTATATAATCTACCCATGTGCAAAACCAGGACCATCCTGCCTTTTCTGCAATCAACTTGTCAGGATCTGGCAATGTTCCATTTTCAGACATTGTAACAAGTTTCTTTCCCTGATACAATGACACCAAATTCCTGAATGTAGCCGAACTTGCACTGTAATCTCCACCATTTAAATAAATATCAGCACCTATTATATCTACATACTGGTCACCTGGATACCATTTTAAGGCATCCTGATTATCCGATGAAGTCCATACCCAAATCAAATTGTTCAGTTTATTATAGTTTGTCAAGCGGTCATACATTAATAAATATAATTTCTTGCAGACATCAGGTCCTTTAGCTCCCCACCAGAACCATCCTCCCTGAGCCTCATGTAAAGGTCTCCAGAGTACAGGAACCCCTGCATCCTGGAGCTTTTTTAGCTGTACAGCTATGGCGTCAATATCCCTAATTAAAAGTTTATAATTTTCTGAATCAGGATTAGAAATTGCTGCAGATAAGTCAAAATTGGTTGAATCGGTGTAGAAACCTCTCCACCACTCTTTTCCTGTTTGGTTTATAAGATCAGTGGGAGCATTCCAATGCCAGCAGAAAGTTACAATTCCACCCGAGTTCCACCATTCTATCGCTTTATCTGTTTCAGAGGATTTTGTTCCGAATTCCACTCTTGAAGGCGAATAATCCATGAAATCAAAGCCTCCCAATGCAGGCTCTCTACCGGTATTTTCACTCAACCATTGCGTTTTATCTACATCCTGCAGCCCTGCAATTATACTTTTTCCGTAGTTACGAGCAAGAAAAGACATCAAATTTCTTGCTTCCATTGTTGCATTAGGATTTACCAAGGAATCGGATACTGATAACGGTGGATCTTCAGGCGCCTTCTCCACTTTAAAGTAATCAACGTCAAACCATCCCCAGCTTTTTACTATTTTTATTTCATTGGAACCGGAGTTTAGCATTATTTTCCCTACTGAAATCTCAGTAAATACTGCTGACTGTTTAAACTCCACACTTGCCTGTTTATTGCCGTTTACATAGATGTCATTGGTCTTGTCGCCAAATTCCGATGCATAGCCAATTGACAGATAATACAATCCGGTTGATCCAATAGTCAGATTTATGGCAACTGAGTCTCCATCATTGTCAAAACCGCTGACATATCCTGTTCCTGAGAAACCAGCCCTGGAAGATAATATATTTGTACCTGTCAGTCTTCCATTTTCCACTTCATAAACAACTGCCGAATCATCCGCAAACAGTATATTGTTACCTGTAAACAAATTAACAATTAACATAAATACCAGTATGAGAACAATTTGCTTCCTGGTTTTTAATTTGTACATACTTAACTCTTCTCCTTATAATAACTTTTAATTGCTCGTATTTTCTCGTTTAATATTTGAATTCCATATCAATCCAAAAGCTTAGTCTGGACAAATATTGAACATTATTATAACGATGGATTATACTGTCTTACTGGGTCACGCGCTAATGGAAATGTATGTATCCTTAATAAAGAATCTAAATCTATATTTTTTATTGTTATCACCTATCTATTATTATATCATTTTTCAACGTTCAAGGGTAGTTTTGCGCATTTGAATATCTTCAATCTGTTATTTTATCTGAATTGTATATGAATAAATCTTAGCTCTGCTTTTCCTAGTATGGTCATTATTCTTTTGTATTGTGAGTACTATTAAACACATATTCAATTTCTAACCACCCAGTTTCTCCAAAAAGTTAACCAACTATAATATATTATTATGAAAAATGTATTGACTCTCTCGTTGCGTTACCCTTTATAATTAGGTATGAAGGAGGAGAACATGAAAACAGTAAATGAAGTATCAAAAATAACTGGAATCAGCATTCGTGCATTGCGTTATTATGATGAAATTGGACTATTAAAGCCCTCAAAATTAAGCGATACCGGCTATCGTTTATATGACAACAAAGCTCTGGAAAAATTGCAGGAAATCATGTTTTATAAAGAATTGGAAATATCACTGCATGATATAAAAAAAATTATGGACAATCCCAATTATGACAAAAAACAGGCCTTACTTTCCCAGATAGCTTTGTTAGAGCAAAAGCGAAATCGCTTAAATGGAATAATTCAATTGATAAAAGATGTGTTAGAAGGAGTGAATACAATGAGTTTTGAAGCATTTAATGAACAAGATATTAAAAAAATGATTGAAATCATGAGAAGTGATTTATCGGAAGAACAATTTCAATCTTTTATTAATGAACATGGCGGCGGTGATATAGAAAAATATGAAGAACTTCTACTGAAATCATTAACAGATGAGAAAGTTGCTTCAGATATATTAAGGTGGTATAGAAGTAAAGAAAACTTTTTAAATGCAAGTAAGCCTGAACATAATACAGAACAAATAAAAAATGATTTTCATGAGATTTATATAGGATTTACAACGCTTATGAATTCTCAAGATGTAGAAGCAGAGCATCTCTTAGTTGAGAGACTTGCCAACAGTTTTAAAAATATGCTTAAGTTGGATAATCCCAGAGCATTTCTTCTTGATTTTGTAAAAGAATTTCAGAATGAAAAATTTGCAGATATTCATGATACACAATATGGTAAAGGTAGTTCAAAATACCTGACAGAAGCAATTCAAAGGTATTATGGGGTGTAGTTACAAAATCAGAGACCAAGATTATCCCTATATTTACTATAATGTCAACTGAATTAGGGAAGTTTGTTGATATGCTCAGGAATGAAATAAAATGGCAACATTGTCAGAAGAGCTAATGAAATGTATGAAAAAGACAGCAATTGGGCCAATATTGCATATAGGGTTTCAAACGAGTTACCTCCAGAGAACTTAGCCGCAATAAAAGCGATATCAAATTCTCTTCTAAATAAAAATAATCTATACAGGGTGTTCTGTTTTAGGAACAGCCTGATTTTTATGTTGCCCATCCATAGATTGTTCTTGACTTGCCAGTTAAGTTATGCAATGTTGATGCTGTAACCAATTCTTTGAGGCTTTTTATTACATCTTTTTTCATTCTGCTATGAATTTTCATTGGAAGAAGAATTCACTTGTCTCTTTTATTCAGTTTTGCTGGAAATTATGATAGACTTGTTATATATAAATTTTCAAATTTAAGAAAAATTTCAAATGGATAACCAGTAAAAGGATCATATTAGTGAAAGGATTTTATTATAATATATTTTAACGGAGGAGTTTTTAATGCTGAAAAATGTAAGGGTTGGAAGATTTGGATTAGAGGGAGAATTATATTTTGAGCTTTTTAAAAAGGATATTAGTTTTTCGACAGATGACGAAGATGTAACTATTGAGTATATAGAAAAGTGTGCTACTTATTTGAATTCTATTACTGGTGATGTGATTAATTTCTTATGTGAAGCTTCAATTAGATACTGTAATGATGTCCTTAATATGATTGGCGAAGAACCTAAAAAATTCAAAAATACAAGTGATGTACTTGAATTAATTTACCCTAGTGTCTTAATCGTACCAATGCCAGAGAATGGTAATGAGCCGGTTATTCATTTAGAATTAAACTGTGATTGGGAAGAGGAACATGGGATGGAATGGATAATTAGAGACAATACAGTGTTATATGTGGGTTCATTTAATGGTGAAGATCCATGGGGAGATTACTCAATTAAGGAAAGCTGGAATTATGCTTAAATTCTAAATTAGCTGTAGCTCTACGGAAATTTTAGGAAGATTAAATGTGTTATTGAAGGTGGGTTGATAATGTCTGAAGATAATAAAACTAGAAAAATGAAAAATACAAAAGTTTCAAAACTGAGTATAATAGCATTTATTCTAGTTATTGCTGTTTTGCTGATATATATTATTTCAACATTTTTGGGGCACATTCCAATTGTATTGGGGTATTTGATTATCATATTTATATTTACAATTTTTACATTATCACTTGTTGACCTATTTCAAAGAGATAGAAACAAAGCGCTATCCATATCAACAATGCTGTTCAGTTTATTGTTAATAATTATCTTTGTATCATCTATGATAAGAGATATGTGAAACAGCTAGGAACTTATTTGATTCAATGCAGTTTTAAAGTATATGTTTGGAACAATTGATATGTATTAAAGATTTGTTGTAAGCTGAAAAGCGGACCTATGGCTATAAGGGTTAGCTTTGGAGAAAAAATAATATACGGTGGTTGGTATGATAGATGATATAAAAACTGATAAAATTAAATTATTAGTAGCACAGATTGAGGAAGAAAACATTATATATGGGGAGTCTGTAGGATTTTGTGGTGAAAAGACAGAACAATGAAATCCCCCTTGCTGCCCAGAGTTAAAATCGCTAACATCACCTGATAAGTGGGAGATGTTTAAAAGTTTTGAGTTGATCAGAATTTTATCGTGAGGTAGCAGGAAGTCGAAAGCCGAGGATGGCAAATAGGTTGGTTTGTTAAAAAGCCGGATGAATCGAAAGGTTCCTGTCCGGTTTGGAAGAAGAGAAACCGCTTGCAATAACTTCAAAGGCAAAACACACCTATGGCTATCCGGATTACGAAAGATGGGAATTGGAGATATATTAAATTGATTTTAGTGAAAGGGAACATTATGAGTATTTTCGATTTTTTTAAAGGGAAGAAAACTTGCAATGATTTAAGAGTAAAATTGATTAATGCTGCTCAAAGCATGGATAAGGTTTCTTTTTCGAACTTATGTAAAGATAACTTGAAGCAAATTGAACAAGAGTATTTAACATGGAATAATGTGCCCAAAGAATATAGAAATGATAAGGAAAAGCTTAATTGGTGGGTTAGTAGTATGGTGTATATAGGTGAAACTCTTGAAGAGGTCGGGTTTAGTGGACTTTTAGATTTGCTTATGCAGAGGAAAAGTGATAAGAATATAGTAGAAGATTATCAAAATAGTTATGTAAAAGCACAGCAACTGTATGATGAACAAAAATATGAAGAATCAATTCTTATCCTAGGATCATTGCTAGATCAAATACAGGGGCTTAAAGGTACTTTAGTGGACGATTTGAAACCGCGAATATTTGGATTATTGGGAACAAATTATTATCAGATAGGAGTCAAGGATAAAGCGCTTGACTATACAAATCTTGCGATAAAACTATGTGAAGAAACCAATGACCTAGAAGGTGTCGAAATATACAAAAATAATTTAAATATAATTAAGAAGTAATTTTGATAATTGAAGTAACTGACGAATTAGCAACATGATGGTTTAGATTTAAAGTACGATTATGCTGAAATAAAAGACATTGAATATCCATTATTACAGAAAGTTGAGTATAAGGGTGGTAGTTGTTACCTGGAAGCTAAAATAAGTTATCTTCTAGATTTGTGGAATGAAAGGAATTATTTAGGGCAGATTAATGCGGTTGCTTTAGGAAATTTTTCTTTCTCATTTGTTGGTTTTTTAAGTATTGAGGGAGATTTGATTTCTGTTGAAAAGGTTGGTATTAATGAATTAAAGGAACTTAAACAGGTTATCGAAAATTTTGAAATAACAAGGCTGGAAAATATTAGAGAGTATTTTGATACCTATATTGAATAATACTGTTATGCTATTTTGGGATTAATGTGAGGATGCGAATGGAACTAAATTATTTAAAAGATGAAGATTTTTATTTGAGGTATCTTGAGAATGAAGCACATAAATTAATTCTAGCTGGATATAAAAATACACAAGATTCATGTTCAATGATAATGCAAATAATGAATACATCAATTTGGCCGTCGATAAACTGGGGAATTATTAAGTTTGAAAATGATAATATCACTAAGTATTATTTAGTTAAAACTCTTTGGGACAAAAAACAGGATGAAAAGAAAATGAATGAGCCGAATTTCAATTTAAAGTTAAGATATAACAAAGTAAGTTTGGTCCCAACTATCCAAAACAAGCAAATTATTTTAAGTAATAGTTATGTTGAAAAAGTTATAAATAAGCTTAAATTTATTGAGTTGAAACCTAACCCTGAACCTAAAATTAAAGAAGGGTTTGCTATATTGGATGGGACATACTATAAATTACTTTTAGGTGAAATGTTTAATAACTTTTGTATAACATGGAGAGAAGAAGATCAAGATAATTGGTCTGGTTTAACTAAATTTGCAAGAGAATTACTAAAAATGTTTGTGGAAATTGATTTGAAATGTAAATAATTAAGGCGCCACCGTCCATAGGTATAAGTAAACTTCATTGAGAATTTAAAACTTAGAACTTGAAGGTGATAGGTATGACAATGCAAATTGAAGATAAAATTGAATACCTAAATGATCAATACACGATTATTAAGTGTGAGAAGGATGAGATATTTGAACCAGGAGACTACGGTTTTTCCCCCACACCTTTATCTACTGCATGTTTGAAGGGATATTTTTGTAAATATTCAATAGAAAATGACTATTTAATTCTTTTTCAATTAAATATTGGTCTTGAGACTGAAAATCCTCCAGTTTTGCAAGGTATCAGTGCAACAAATATTGAAGAACATAGTTCAAATTGGATGTTTGAAAAAGTGAACTTACCACTTAATTACTCAGGCGGAATAATTATTGGCCGTAATGTCGTAGATGAGATATATAACCCATTTGGATTTTGGCGACCACACTGTTATGAATATGTATTTGAATTGATTTTTGAAAAAGGTAGGCTTGTAAAGACATTTGATCATTGTAAATACATGTTACTAATTCGAGAAATCATTCGCAACTCGAGACAAGTCGTAAAAAAATCTATTGGATATTTTGAAGAAGATCAAACGGTTATTATAAAAGCACCAAACCAGCAAGATTTAAAAAGTTTTTCTTTATTGGTAAAAGAAATTGCATCTAAATATATAAGTTCAAAAACAATTGAGTTATTTAATTCATTAAAATCAAAGGGTTATATAGAGTTAGATAAAAAATTACATTTTGGGGAGTATCGAAATTTATCTACTTGTTTTGAAAAGAATGGATTTAGAAATATTGTACTGACAAAATATTCAACTGATTCGCAGGAGCATTTAGAACTTGACTTAGTAATAGCGCAATGTCCTGATTCAGTTCAATTACTTAATATTTACAATAAGTATAATTTGGGTACATCATTTAACCTATTGTTATAAATTTGTGATATATATTACAAATCAATCCAATTACCAATAACTCCCACAACAATATAACCAATATCTCCTAATAGTTCTTATAAGCTTTTGCCGAGAAGCAAAAAAACACCAGATTGTATGCTAAAATAATTGCAGTGTTTACTACTGCAGTTACAGCAGCAAAACCCCGTCATTAAATAACGTTTGCCAAACAGTATGATATAAGAACAAAAGCTATGGCATACACTATATACAACTGCTAGACCTTGCTTCCTTATTACAAAGCTTTTCTACCTCCAAAAAATCATTGCAAGAACTCAGCTCACTCTTTGTATACTCTGTAAAGTCGTATGTCCACATCGTATGAGCAATGTAGAGTGTTACATTATTAATCACTCTGAATTCTGTGCGGACAACAAAAATATGGAAATATTGTTTTTTTACAACCGCTGGATGTACTTCCCTATATTATTTTATTAACCTTTCCTCAATAATCTCTTTTAACGCATACGCATCTTTATTTTCAGATTTCTTAAAAAGGATAGAATTCCTATCACCGCTGCATATTTCACCCAAGTTCTTTTCTTGAATTTTTTCATTACCTTTAGTTATTAGTTGTAAATAACCAAAGGATAGCAATCCAGCCTCTTTAAATCTAATTTTAATAATATCAGAATAATTGAACTCATATATACCTTTTATTCTTTGGGCAGCAAAATCTATACCAGCCCTTTCTATTACAATTTTATCACCCTCAATTTTTACTTTCGTGTTTTTATTATTAGCTTTAAAGAAAAATTCTTTCAATTTTATAACCCTCCATCTGATACAATGTTACTTGGTAAATTATCAAAGAAATCTTTTGTTTCCGTGAGTATCTGTTTTTCCGATGGCAAAGCAATTTTATTTCTCTTACTAATAACATCACATACTATTGGTTTTAATAAGCTTGTAGCATACGATTCCCTATTATCAGACGCATACATATTTACTAATTCTTTTGCCATCTTAATATCCTTTAGTTTCTTCTCTATCTCTTTAAATTCATCCTCAGAAATAAGGAAATTAATACACAGCTCATTTAATACTCTACACAATATTTCTGACATTTCTTTTGCATCATCATCTATTATATAATCTAATCCCTTTTTTGAAAGCATTGAACCTGCTGTCCCAATACTAACAGCCCCAATTACGCCACCAATGATTCCACCTGCTACATTTCCTATTACAGGCACAACACTTCCAGCCACAGCTCCTGCCGCAGCTCCTGCAAACCAACCCGCGGTCCCGGTTCCTACTCCTGCAACAGTAACAATTGAATTCTTAATTACCTGTTTTTTGGACTGACGGCCTCTGGCACATTGAGTGATATCTATGGCCATAAATATTGCTGAAGTAACAAATGCTGTTAATAGATTTCCTCTTAAAATCTTAGATAAGCTATTTTTTGCAGCCACACCATAAATTGCTCTGCTCCCGGCCCCCCTCATTGCATTTGTAATTAATGCAGATGTTTTAGGCCCCATAACTTTAACAATAGCATCCGATGTTCCCTTAAGGGCTGAGTTCAAACCTGTTCTTGAAAGTTGTGAAGCTGCTATAGTGGATAACCAAGTAATTCCTCCAACTTTCAAACCTTCTAAGCAGGCATTCTGAGTTGCCTTTTTTAAACCATCACCATTCCATAAGCATGCAGCAAATATTATGGCTGCAGAAATTCCAAATGCACTGGCAGCAATAATAGAACCATTCACTGCATCATATGTTATAGATTCAATTTTCCCAAACTTTGCAATATTCTTTGCTTGATCGTATGTAAATCTACCTTTTTGTACGATATTTTTCGCTTCCTTAGGATCAGTCACGCCCTTTACTTGACCATTTTTAATTCGGTTTTCCATTGACCTAATTGCATCATTATATAAATCTGACGGCACTTCAACTTTCATTGGGTTCCCATCCGAATTATAATATCTAAACTCTCCGTCTTTAAAACAATCTCCTATGCAACTTGAGCCAGTTTTACAATATTTTGTTTGTATGTATTCTCCATTTACTAGTCTATCAGGCCCATTTTTGGCATAATCGTCCCCAACTATTTTTGATTTTTTTCCTGTTGCTTTATCATAAAGATCATTTGCTCTTTCCGCCGCAAACCCATGACCTCCAGGTGCATTAAAAATCATAGTTTCTGCCGCATTTTCTGCCCCTTTAGCTCCACCTATAGCTGAATCGCTATAGGTTTTACCATCCTTGATTTTAAAAATCTCCCTACATTTTTTCTCTGTATCAATGCAACGCTGAGAACAGTACATTCCTCCATTATGAGTTATCCAATCTTTCATTGTTTTATTACAGCACTCACACTTCGGCAATACCTTCAACTCACACTCATCGGAACATACAAAATAGTTATTCTTAGTTTTCCTTAAGTTTTCACTTACAGACCCACAGCATTCCCAGTTTTTCATTTAACCCACCTCTTAATTCAATAACTATCACCTTATGAATTATCCTCATCAATTCGAAACTGCACTGCTCTTTCTGAATTCAACTTGAAACCCAAAGCAATAAGCATCTGTTAGTAAACTCCATTTATTCACATCGCCCCTAAAGCCTTAAACACAGCATCAATGGGATCAGAATAAAAAATTGGCTGAACCTTAATCAATAGATCAGCAGGAACAGTCTGAAAATCAACAACCGAAGCTGCTGGAATCAGTACCTTCTTTGCACCTGCATCCACACACACCTGCAATGTATTTGCAAACTCCTCAACCTTCGAAATAGTGCCTCCGACTGTCATATTTCCCAACACCACTGTGCTCTCCTGTATTGCTCTTTCTAGGGCTCCAGAACACAAACCAATCAATTCTGCAATAGCCAACTCTTCCGTTAATCCAATGCCCTGAAGGTCACTTATATGCATCAAAAAATCCTTTGTCTTGGTACTTATCGAAGCACTTATACTTTTACTGTTTGCGGTGAAATATCTAAACGCAGTGTCAAGAGCTTCCTTAGCACCCCTATGCGATCCTACACCTGATTTGTCAAATTTGCCAGAACCAGAGACCACTTGATTCTCAAGCTTATAGACACCAATCATTCCAGAATCTCCATGGCCAACAGTATAAACATGGCCTGGTTTCCCCATTCCTTCCGGGATGAGCTTACCTCCACCTTGTTCTGGAACCGAAACATATTCTTCAGCTAAGGTTTCCTTATTTATATAAGAAAAATGAACATCATAAAATTCCATTCCTCCTATTTTCTTTAATTGCTCCTTAACTCTTCTTCGGCCTTCTAGTGCATACTTAAGGATTTCTTCGATATCTTCACTTGAATATTCTCCATTGGGATAGAGAAGTTTTACAAGACCTGAAACTGTTTTTCTTACAGCAATTACATCCCTTTGATTTAAATTATTGCCAAGCTTAAAGAACTTGTCCAAAGAATCTGCAAAAGATCTTTTCCTCATTTCTCTAAAGAATTCCGCCATGTAGTCAACAATAAACCCGTAACGATCTGTAAAAAATTCAGGTCTCATTTTTGGAATTTCCCAACCCGGAATATAATAGTGCATTCGGTCAAAGAAGGCACTGTCATTCGCCATCTCATCAGGGAATGGTGCAAAAAGGTGTGATGTTTTTATCAAAGTATCCAGACTCTGATTGATATTTCCAACGAAAACCATAGAGGCAGAAGCATTCTTTTCTTCTTTCCCCCTTGCAAAAGAACCTGAAGCCATGAAATCCTTCATTATCTGAATACCATCTTTGTCTTTGAAGTTGATACCAGCAACCTCGTCAAATGCAACGGTATCCCACATACCAACCAAACCAACTTTTCTTGTGGACATATTATAAAAAAGATTAGCAACAGTAGACTGCCCTCCGGAAATAAGAATGCTGTTTGGCGATATTTCTTTATAAACATGCGATTTGCCTGTTCCTCTTGGACCTAATTCACAAGTATTATAATTATTCTCAACTAAAGGCACCAACCTTAGTAAAAGATGCCATTTAACCCTGTTCTCTAATTGTGTCGGTTCCATACCGGTAGATCTTATTAAAACATCTATCCATTCATCCTTTGAAAAATTCTTTCTCCCTTCAAAAATCTCACTGATATCCATATTGGGCATCTGTATCGGCTTTAGACTGCTAATGTTAAAGGGGCTTTGTCCTTTTGCCTCTTCATCAAAATAGTAATCCATTTTCATTATGCACCATATACCGCCTACCAACAGCTTGTCAAACTCCTTAACATAGCTTGCTGAAATAGGCACACGTTTTAAGCCAAGATTTGAAAACTCAGCTTCGTACTGGTCTTTTTTCTCATTCAACGCCACAGATACTTTATCGATTATGGAATAATGTCCCATCTCTTTAATCTTCGATTTCACTTTTTCTGCTTCATCCGGTCTTACAAAATTTTCAGCCAGAATCTTCTTTACCCGCTCAACACCCTCTTCTATGCTCTTCTCGTCATCAGTAGCACAGTACATCCCCAAAAGATATTCGAGCACATATACAGGTACATTTGCACCCTCTTTTATAAGCTTTGTCAAGTCTTTCCTGACAACTCTTCCAGCAAAATAAGTATTTAGCTTTTTGTCCAAATCAACAGCTTGCTCATTTATGTTTTCCAAACCCGACACCCCCTAGAAATCAAAATCGCTTACGATTCCAAGACTTATTTTAAAAGGTATTTTTTCTTTTGTTATTCCAGTGTCTACATCATTTATTATCAAATAGTAATCTTTATTTTTATCATAATCCATAGATTTCAATACAAATTTGACACTTATATTACGGCTTTCAGGAGTGTCAGTCTTTTTATTTGCAATAATTATTTCTTCATTACTAATCATTTGGTCGGCTTCATCCACCATATAAACTTTATAACTTGCTTCAACCCTCTTTCCTTCCACCTTTTCAGACTGAAAGAAATTGAGTGTAAAGATGCTATTTGTTATTTTCCTTATTGCATTGGTAAGCTTTACTTCTACCTTTTCAATATCTTTACTGCCAACTTGTCCTCGCCGTATATTTTTATAGCTTATAAGCGGTAATACAATTTCCTGAAGGCTTGCTCCTCCATGTACAAAGTTTAATCCTGGCCCTTGGATTTTAAATCTTATATTTGCCTTCGGTATATATACAGATATATTTGAATCATTTCCAAGCAAAGGCTTCATCGAAAAGCCAAGCAGTCCATCTATACTTCGCTTTTTCGTGGAAAGTGCATATCTCCTTCCACTTTCAATAAAATCAAGCTTTTCCTTTTCAATTTTATCACTTTCCTCTAATGCATCTCTCTGATATATGAAGCCATGATCAGCTGTAACATATATATTGGTTCCACTTAAGTCATCCCTGATAATTCTGATTAAATCACAAATATCATTAATAGCTTCTTCCGTACCCTTAAAGGCATAAATCTCTGTAGGATACTTATCCCCAAATGCATCAATGCTGTTGTGGTATATATATATAAGTTTTTTCCCTTTGAAGAAATCACGCCTTTTTGGCTTATTCATCGCAAAAAGCTCTTTAGCATCAAGTGCAACACTATCACTTACATATTCGTTTAATATTTTATTTCTTCCTTCCAAAGAGCTCGAATTAATGCCATCGACATATACAAGGCCGCTATCTTTAAGTTCTATACTGGTGCTTGGCAGTAATGCTGGCATACCAAACTTAGAAATAGAAGGTAATACTCCAGTCATTGAAGTGATTTCCGCACTTCCCATCGTTTCGGTATTCAGCCTGTCAAGAATTTCAGTAGCCACTTCATATCTTAGGGCGTCGGATACAATTACAAATACTCTATCCCCAGAATTTACTTTATGCCTGATAACCTGATCATAAAAGCTTCTCTGTCTTTTTACTGATTGTATTTGAACCTCCTCAAAGTCCATATCATCTATAGACTTTGACCATGCATAGCTAAGCTCACTGACAAACCAGTTAGTGTAAATATTTTCAACAAGATCTTTTAATTTCTTGATTATTTCACTGTCATTGTCTGAATCATAGGCAACATAAAACTTGCGATAATACAAATCCATTTTGTAGTATTCATTGCAGTAAGCTTTATAGATTTCTTCCGCTCCTGTCATAGGAATACCCATATTATATAACTTCTTGAATTCAAACATCTTGACAGTAAAATATAACGCTTCATAAATCGCTTCATACTTGCTATAAAAATGCTTGCTTTTTCTTGCATCTATCAGCTTTATATAAAGCTCATAATCCTCTAATTTATGTTCAATTGCGTTGGTTAT
The DNA here is from genome assembly GCF_000179595.2 of Acetivibrio cellulolyticus CD2. Classification (NCBI taxonomy): domain Bacteria; kingdom Bacillati; phylum Bacillota; class Clostridia; order Acetivibrionales; family Acetivibrionaceae; genus Acetivibrio; species Acetivibrio cellulolyticus. The sequence continues at coordinate 173,692 of NZ_JH556657.1, forward strand.
GTATACAATTATTGCTCTATCTACATAAGGGAACACATTAGTTTCCAATATATCTGTTATCTCTACCTTACTACAGATGAATTCAATTCCAATTTCCTTTTCAATCATCAAGGCATATTCATCAAAGGCAGCAGAATCCTTAACATGGTTCATCCACCTATCTATAAAAATCAGGCAATTGGATCTGGAAGCCTTTCCAATATAAACCTTAACATTTTCCAGATCATTCTCGTCCAAGGTATGGCTGAGTGCTGTAATCATAAGGTGCATCATTAACTTTTCAAGTGTTTTTTCTTCAAGTTTATACCCATAATTTTTCTCTACATAGCCCCAAAATCTGTTAAGGCTAAAAAAGCTATCTATTCGATCAAGGTATTTGTTTTCTTCATCGTTTAAGCCTTCTATTAAAATAACTCTGAGGCTTTCCTCAAAATCAGGTGATTTCAAACCGCATAAAGCACTAATGATGGCTATTTCAATAACTTCCTCATTATAATTCTCAATAGCAAAGGATTTAAACTTCTTATATCTTTCTTTATTATCAAAAAATTTCTCATTTTCTTTTACAACAGCCCTAAGAGAAGGATCAATACCCATATCCCTCATAATTAATGAAATATTATCAGCAAAAAATCTCTTTGAATACAACAAGCAATCAATAAGCCAGTTGTCGATATCCTCCTTGAGGTCTTCATTGGTATAAATCAAAAAATCAGAATAAGTATCTTCCTCTTCAAGAAGATACTTTATATAAAAATAGTTGTTGTTTTCAAGCTTATGTTTTTTTACACCTTCGAGTTCTATTTCATCTATTGTATTTATAAATTTTTTATCTCTGTCCAGCCAAAATACTATTTTACGAACTTGTCCATCTTTCAACGGTTCCTTAAATACATTTTGGAGAGACTTAACAATTTCTTCAATATTCACGCTTTCACCTCAAGACCTTTTTCTACTTTTACGATTCAGTTGCACAGACTTCAAATTTGTAATCAGGAAATTTATTGTTCCACTCTTCCATATTCAAAACTTCAAAATGATCAATCAGATTTTGAGAAAGATCTTTGAGGTTTTCTTGAAGACTAAAAGGCAATTTTCTCTTAATTTTCCCAGCAAGCATTTTTCTAACAACAGTGTCTGCTTTTGCACACTCTACAACAAAATAGTATTCTCTTGATTTATTTGAATTTCCAATCTTATTACTAACATAAACTAAACTCTCGTAGTATTTTTTTGCATATTTAATATGTTCTTCATCTTTAAAAATCTTTTCCTCAAATGCTCTTGGATTATTAGCATTCGGAATAGTGGAATTTTTATATTCCATAAATATAACATTACTATCAGTAAGTATAATTAAATCTACATCACTCAAAAGACTAAACTTATTATATGAGTCATGCAACTCAACAATTTCCATAGCCTTATTGCAGTCAATTTTAAAAAACTTGTTTTCTTCTATAAATATTTTATCCGGCATGTTAATCCCCCATATTCTTATCAAGAACCTCATCTAACAGTTTGTCATATGCAGATATTATAGGATTCTTCCTGAGTTCCCTGAAATTACTGCACTGATCAAAGGACACGGAGCCATCCTCATTCTTATAAAGCGAAAAATATCTAATATCATCAGCCTCAGTAGACCTTATCTCAAAATACTTTGAAAGCACATAATCATGAGTGGAAATAAATATTTGTACACCTTCCCTTTGAAGCTCAAGGAGTATTTCAACCAGAGCAGGTATTGCTTTGGGGTTTAAATTTGCTTCTGGTTCATCCCAGAATAAAATCGTACCCTTTTCAAGCGTACCATTTTTTATTAGCTGCCACAAAAGGGCAAGCTTCCGCAAACCTTCTGCAACCAAATGAAACTCTATTTTTGCCTGTGTTCCCGGTTTCAGATAAAACTTTTCATCACTAATTGTAACTGTACCAAGAGTAATATCCTTTAATCTATCCAAATACTTCTTTTTACCAACAGTATTAGGACCACGGTTTATATCAATTTTTGCACTAGCTATAATGTCTAAATACGTCTCATCAAAATCAATAACATCTTTATGATACGCTGACTCAAACTGATATGCATTCGCTAGAATCTCCTTTGCAGGAATAAATGTACTTATAAGATCTGCATTAACATTTTCCCATTTTTCTTCTCCAGTAGTTTCCGATTCCCACTTTTTAGTTCTTGTTGTAAATTTAGTCGACATTGTACTCTTATTTGAAACAACCTCAATTTGTGTTGTATCCCCGCCTTTTCCTCTTGAAACCAATCTGTTAATGTTTAAATCATCAGGTCTAAAAACTTTGACTAGCTTTTGCGAAAAAGAAACAGTTTTCCTTGAAGCCTGACAAGCAGCATATAAGGTTTTCATAATATGAGTTTTTCCTGTCCCATTTTCTCCTACAAATATGTTTATACCTTTCGAAAACTCCATATCAAGCTTTGAGAATACAGTAAAATTTGATAGCTTTAATTTTTTTAATGACATACTCAGCACCTCCCTTTTTATTCTTCCTCTGAATCCTTCAACTTAATGTCTAACAACAGATCTTTAAATTTCATGTAATTTACTGCCACACCATCATCCAAGTCAATTTCAATCTGTTTATCAGCCATATGATGGAGCACTTCATCAAAGTCCTTTAGCTCCTCAATTTGCTTTTCAATGGTCTTAAGCTCTTTTTTTGCTTTGCTTTTTTCCTTTTCTGATTCATTACCATTAATTATTGACAGTAACTTCTCCCTTTGTGCATTCAGCCTAGTTTGCAGCACATGGAGATAATCCGTCCTTACCCTTGAAAGAGTTGTCTTGTCATATCGGTGCATATAAATCAAGGCATTAAATGCTTTACTCTTGCCGGAAGTTATCATCCAGTATATCGGCCTTTTTTTGTAGGTTTGAACATGATCCTTGTAGAAGTCATTCAGGAAGTATCTCCTTATAGTTTCCTTGTCTGTTTCTCCAGCTTTTTTGCTAAGGGTTTCAGCGATAAACTTAAGATTCTCATCCAGAGTTTCTTTGCTGAAGGTTACTTCCACAAATTCAATAAACCTTGATACTATATCATCTTCAAAATATGTGTCTGAAACTACTGGAAGTACGTTGTCCTGATCTGCCGGGAAGGTTTTATATCGTGATGTGTCAAATTCACCACCTGCAAAGATTAGTCCTTCCTCATCGATTGAATATCGTCCAAACATACAGCCTACTGAGTAGGATATGAATGATTTTATATCTCTAACTTGATCGACTTTTCTTACAGTAACATCCTTTTCGTCAACTTCAGGGCTAAGTTCGTCCTGTAAACCGTAGATTTCTATGAAAATACGATTTAGCTCGTCCTCGTTTGCTTTTAGCTGGTTGAATTGCTTTTCAGCAAATTCTGACCAAGTCGCAAATGCTGATTCTATTGTTTTATTCTCACCTTTTTGTATTAGTAAAGGATGCTGACTGAAGTCCCATGATAATTCAAAGGAGTCCCAATCAGTTCGGGAAATGGAAATACTGTTTTTTACCAATTCATCAATTCTAATTTTTTGCTCACTACTATCAGGGAAAGATATTGGAATATTCCCAATATCACCAATCTGAAAAGCCATGGTCGGGTTTAAAAACTCCAAATATTTGGTAAATATCTTAGTACAAAAAAATGCTAATATATATAACCTGTCATTATTTGAGGTAAATATGCAAGGACTTGCAGTATCAAATAAGAATCCATGAGGTAAATACCTTGTTCCAAAATTATTCGTTCCTATACGTGACCAAGTAATAGCTTCTAAAAAATAATATGCTTCACCACTTATTTTCCATCCAAGATTGTCACCTAAATATGGATACTTAATTTTTGTCTCTTCTTTGATCTCTTTTCCATTCTCTTTCCAATTAACAACATATTCATAGTTGCCATACCACTTCCTAAAACTCCCACCTTTACTATATGGGAACCACTTTAATCCACTTGTCCTTGCGTCTAATGCACTTTTAAAATTTTTTCCAAATAAGTAATCATTAATTTCATGCCAATATCTTAGAAATTTTTCATTATTCCCAGTTCTCATTCCCAAGTATATTTTATATTTATCAGACAACTTTTCTTTTTCAAAACTTCTTATAAAATTCAGTGAAGCCCAATAAGCTATTGGCATTCCAGGAATTTTAAATGCAAGATTTTTTTTACTTAAATATTTGTTTCTCCCAGTAAGAAATGCCTGCTCTTTTTCTCCTTGACTTGTAAAATCCACAAGTCTAAAGTAACTTGATTCATATTTTTCTATATTACAATTCCTCAATACCCAAGCAGTTGTTTGGACTACTTCCCCACCAATTTCTTCAAAAGCTTTAGATCCCAAATGAGCCATATTTAAAATTTCATATCTAAAAACCCTTTCACGAAGCTTTTCAAAGCTTGACAAAAACATCCAAGAGTGTTGTGTAATCATCGTTTGAAAGCCATTTGCCTTTAGCAACCGTACAGACTTCTCAATAAATACTGCAAACAAATCACTCTTGCTATCTGGATAATTCTTTTTAACAAAATTATTTAATCTAACTCCCATACCACTAATAGACATATAAGGTGGATTAGTACAAACCACATCATACTTTTTCCCCATAATCTTAGCCTGACATATTATCCCCGGAAGTTTCTCCAATATCTCTTGTTTAGCCAACATTTCAAATAAATCTCCTGGTTCAGTCTCCAATTGATTCAGCCGTTTCTCTAAAAAGTGCAATTCCACTGGCTTTACATCTAGAATCGATCCAAATTCCTTGGCATCCATAAATATTTCAGCTAAATATTCTATGGTAGCCCTTTGCTGTTGCTTCTCAAGTTCAATTGCATTTTTATCTATCAACAATTCTACTATTGCATCAATACTATTGGTATCACGCCTTCCACTCATCACTAACCATTTACCATTATCTGTTAACCAATTACTTTCCTGAATGGCACAAATATTCAGCTTTATTTCCTGTCTAAAAACCCTTCTTGACTTCTCCCTCGCCTTCATCATCACTGCAAATGATGCTAGCTGTGCAGCCCTATCGTCTATATCTAATCCGTACAAGTTCTTTTCCAATATCAGTTTTGGTATTTCACTTTCTACATATCCTTTTTCTAGATACATTGCATAAAAGACCTCGAAAGCATACACAAGTATATGCCCACTACCACAGCACGGATCAAGAAATGTGATTTCTTCTGGGTTTACATTTTTGTATCTTATTTCTTCAAGCTGTTTTTTTACTTCTTCCTCTTGTTCAGCTTCTTCTAAATAATACTTCCATTCACCTTTTAAAGTCGTTTCAGGATAACTTTCAACCCAAATACGTCCCAGAGAATTTTCAACCATGTACCTTACAATCCAATGAGGTGTAAAAAGCTGTGTCGCTGCTGGAATATTCTCTTTGCTTATTTTAACATTTTTTTTGAGGTTCTTAAAAACTTCGTCCTTCTTCTCGGCAATGTAATACTGGTAAAGCCAACCAATAATCTCAACCTGATTCCAATCAGACTCTGGGAGAGCTTCTGTGTCAGTCATTTTCCTTAAGAAAGACCCTTCTGCCAACAATCCATCAGGAAACAAAAGCTTGGTGTAATCATCTGTCTTTCCAAACAAAAATGGCAGTGTTACTGAAAGAACATCGCACTGAGCTAAAATAAGGTACTTGTATAATTTATCTGTTGCATCATTTTCAGTACTCATTTTCAGGTTATATACTATTTCCTTGTCCACATTCAAATCAACGTTCAATGCCTCCCGAATAATATCTGGTTCAACGCTGCCTTCATTAATTGATGAAAGAACTCTCACCTTACTTGGAAGATAATTGTGAATTTCCATAAATCTAAGGGCTGTAAATCTGTTGAACCAAGTATAGGCGACTTCTTCTATAACCTGATTAAAACCTTTTGTTTCCATCAAGGATTTTACTTTATCCCTTTGGTCTTTTTCCTCTCTTGTTAAGGCATTCTTTCCGTCTTTAAAAAAATCATTGGAGGGTACTGTATTTTTATTATTAATGCTTTCTTCAGTAATTCCGTACTGAAAAGCCTTTGTTTTCACCTTGTCCCTTAAGTCATTTCTTGCTTCAATGGCAAATTTCTTGAGTGCGGTTTTATTCAAAGTAATTCCCCCTCTAATTCTGTGTGTTCAATTCTATCAGCAGTGCTGAGAGCTTTTAAATATTTCGATGCCTTACATTGTACTATACACTACTCACTAAACTTGATCTGCTTATTATTCCTAATTACTGCTTTCAGCTTCTCTGAAAGTTCTTTTACAAACACATCTACTTCAGCCTCTGTCTTGATAGTTCTTATAGAAATATATCTGTTGAGTTTAATCTCTTCTACTACGGAATCTGCTTCTTCAGGTTTTTCCTTTGTAACAGTATTATCTCCCTTTTGGAGTTCATCATTAAACTGCTTTATTTCGTCCTCAATTATAGTTTCATTTCTAGTTCTAAAATTAGAGCTGTGAGTAATAGTTGCATCTACCTTATATATATCATTATATCCTGAAAGCCCTGATAGCAAGTCATTATAAAACTTATTAATCCTTTCTTTCGTATCTTCCTTAACGCCATATTGATTTATTTTTAGCTTCATGTTTTCAAAATCAGCATTTATCTTATCTGTAGCCTCAGCCTTCTTTTGTTCTACAACCCTGCTAATTCCTTCATTTATTACCTTCACATATTCTGGGATTTCCTTTATTCTCCCATAAGGCAAATAGTGATTGAGAATATCATTAAGCTTGGTTGCATTTTCATTAACATCGCCCTCACTTAAATATAGTTTGTTATCCTCAAACTTCTTTGCAGCTTCCAAACCCTTATCAAATATTGTCTTTTGGTTGTCGAAGAAATTCTTGACGTAAGAGAAGTCTTCTTCCCAGGTCAATAAGTCTTCTTCCATCTCCTGAAGCTTGAAGAACAAGCTTGCATTATCCCCCAGATGTCTGAAAGCTTCGAAATATTCAAGGCCCTTGTCTAAAAGACTCTCGCCGGGATACTTTCTACCTTCATACCTATTTTTCAAAGCATTTATTTCTTCCATCTGTGACTTAATCAATGCTTTTATGTCTTTAGCCAATCCATCCTCATCATCAGCGATATTAGTGCTGTTCCAAAGTTCCTTGCAAACGTTTTTTGCACTACGGATCAAAGCTTCATCTACCTTAACACGTTTTGTAACGATAACACGGTCAATATCGGAAGCTTTTGTCAACCCGTTAATTAAATTGGAATCACCAATTTCCAGGTACTCACTATTCAATTTCAAACGGATTCTTTGTTCCTTTAATAAAGTAGCAATCAGTGCCGAAATATCAAATTCTCTCCAGCCATAAGGTTTATCAGAAAATCTATCAATAAGTATTTTAACTCTGACCTGCTTATTGATATCATCCTGAATTTTAATAAATTCAAAAATTTCTCCCGTTGCCAAGCTGTTATCCACTTTTTCAAATCCATCAATATTCGTCTGTTCGAAGTCACCATTGATTAGATTCAGCAGCTCCCGAGTGTCTTCGCAAAACACTTTCACATAAGACAGCTTGGTATATACAGTTTCTACAAGTATTTTCAGCCCAGCATTGATCTTTTCCTTTACCGAACTTCCTTTAATCTCTTCCTTTTGCCCATTTATAAAGAAGGTTGCATCCTTCAACGCAGTTTCAAGGTATTCTTTTGCTCTTATCCTATGTACCCGTTCTTCCGCCTTTTTGTTGTTAATTATATTTTGAATATTCTCCGGTAGCTGGCTTATATTTTTTCTGCTTGTGTATTCACTAATTTTTAGTGCTTCTTCTAACTCTTCAAGATAAACACCATTCCCACCAAGTTTGACAATCATTTCTCCACTACCTGAGGTTCTCATAATAAGGTTTGTATCAGCTTGATCATAAAGGTCTGACTTTGGTGAAAGTATATGAATTCCAATATGAGCTGTCTGATTACCGTGTTCCTTTTCATCCATCTTTTTATTGAAAGAAAAATTATATTGCTTGGAGTATCTGAATTTCTTATCCTCATAAAACTCTTCAAACACATACGTACGAAGTTCTTTTTTTATAATGTCATCATCAATATTGATTATTTTAATTTCACGGTTTATATCCTGCTCATCGTCAGTCAGGAAGATATATTCCTCCGCATTTTTCTGAATAAGAGTCTCGCGGGTTAGTTTTCCTAATGAAATTTTAATCTTTTCTCTTAAAGCAAGCTTGTCTTCATCAATATGTGTAATCATCAGTGTTGCAATATTGTCCACATTCTTAGGCAACTCTTTTATATGTTTAACCATAAAGAGCACCTTTAGTAGCTCCATGTTAAAGTCATCGTCTTTTAGTGCCGGATTTTTATATGCTCCTTCTATAACCCTAACAACTGCAGGGTTCAAGAACTCTTTTATAGTCTCATAAAAAGCATAAAAAGGAATTAAGGCACCATCCTTAGCTTCCTTATATTTAAGTGCCGACTCTTTGAAAGCTGAAAGCATTGACCTTTCTCCTTCTGATAAATGCTTTCCTGAACTACCATGCTTTCTGATCTGTTCAAATACATTCTGGAGCAATTTAAACTGATATGGAATAAATGGATATACGTCAATAAAATCCCGTTCACATTCAAAGCCCAAAAGATCTGTTGCAGCATCTTTAAAGCTTATAAGATTTTTTAGTATTGCAGCTTTGTCATGATAAAGTACTTTTAAAGTATCTGTTGCTGTTTCGTTCTTTTCTAAAATACGCTTTTTTATTACCTCATCAACAGAAATAGAAGATAGTGAAAGTCTGGTATCAAATCTTCCTGTAATTTTGGAAAAATCATCGCCTTTTACCTTGAACAGATCATCTATGCTCTCCTGTGATGTAACCATTATCCAGACTCTTCCCTGACAATATGTACCCAAATCCTCAGTTATTGTCTGCAAGTTCAGCATCAGTTTTGATTCTCCGCCAATATACTGACCAATTTCATCTACAAGAAAAACAAGATGGAACTTCGGTCCCTTACTGTCGATATATTCTTTAACATCCTGAGCAAACTTTTCAATGCTCATCACATAATCATTGACACCATTTTTGAACCATTCCCTTGCTGATTCCTGAGACATTCCAGTTGCCTCAGTTAATGCACCTACAACAGCATCCGTATCAAACCTGAAGGTTCTTCTCCTATTTACCCATTCATCACCTTTTATTCTCTTAAATGAAGCTTTAAAGGTGTCAAACTTACCTTCCTTTGATAAGTATTTTTCCATTTCCGCCACGCCCGGATTTTCTCCATAAAAACCCCTGTGCTCATAAAAAACTTTAGTAAATACCTTTAAGATGCCATCTTCTTTTGATTTTCCATCTATTGAACTTTTTGAATCTATGTTAAAAAGAATTACTTCCGTATCGACATTTCCAATGCGTTTCATGTTACCAAGCAGCAAGGGGTCTTGAATCTTACCATCAAAGTAATCTAATGCCTTTTTCCCTTTAATGCCTTTGTTATCCAATAAGTAAGATAATATCTTTAGAAAGTGGGATTTACCTGAACCAAAAAATCCAGAAATCCAAACTCCCATTTTATCAGTCTTACCATCAATCCCTTTTTGATAATTATCGTAGAATTTTGAAAGTCTCTCATTAATCTCACGGGTGACAACATACTCATCCAGTTCCTGATGTATATTTTCATCATCTGTCTGTGCAACCTTGATAACTCCTTTTATAGGCCGTTCTATGCTTTTGGCAAACATGTGCTTGATAAACATTATCGCTTCTCCCCCTTATTTTCTGTCGATTAATGGAAATGCCCTATAGTAATTATCGTCTTTTATTTTTCGAAACAAACTAAGTGACTGACCATCATATACACCCGGAAAAAACAGAATTACAGGAATCTTATCTATAACCTCTTGTAGTCTGTTGAGAATGTTATGCGATCTCACAAAAGGAAACACCTTTCCAATTCCAGTTATAAACACCAGATTGTGTCCACCTATTTCTGATTGCATTTTATCGAGAAAGATTTGAGGCTCAGCAAATTCTGTCAATGCCTGCAACACCGCATCTTTTCCATCTTGCTGCTCCATTTTGAATATTTCCTCAAAAATCCCCATATCTTTTGCAAGTTCTAACAGCATTTTATATAAATCAAATTCAACAATACTTCTTGTTGAACCTTCAATAGCAAATTCCTTTTTTATGTGTTTTATATAATCCCTTACTAAGAGTTCATCTTCAGGGTTATAGTCGAAAATATAAAAACTGATCTCATTCCCCAAACCTCTGCCATCAATAAACTTTTGCTCTTTGATTTTTGGTATGATTTGATCCAGCCTAGCATTTATACTAGCCATTTATTCACCTACTTTGATTCAAATATTTTTACAAAGCTGCTACCACCATTTTTAACAATTGCATCTCTTATACCTGCTTCAACAAATATCCGATTCAGTTCTCCGCTCTTAGGATTTGCTAAAATCCCAACTTCAGTTAATATCCTTAGATAGACTTGCCTTAACTTATTCACTGTTGCATCAGTAAATGCTGCAACCTTTTCATTCTGCTCTGCTTTGTGCGTGAAATACATATTGACGTCCCTTTTTTCCAAAAGCAGATGATTTGATTCATACTTATCTTTTAATATTTCCAAAAGAAACTCATTAAATAATAAGTCATCCTCAGAAATAGCATACAGGTTTATCAGTTTACCATCTTCAACAGAGCTTTCAATTAAAAGCTTTCTTAACCCTGTGCTTAAAAGTTTTGCTCTTCTCAACACAGATGGATATGCCCTTATAATACTTGATTTAGTTTTGTGTTGAAATAGATTTTCTTCAAACACTTTCTTTTTTATATCCTCAACAGGCAAACCAGCCTCTATTAACTTTGCAATTTGCTTTATTTCATAAAATAAAAACCACGCACCCGTTAAATTCGCACTGTAGGTTTTATTATCCACAGTCCTCCTCCTTCTACTTTTGTGAAATTTTCAATATTCTTTCGACTACCTCTAATCGTCTTTTCCCACATTGTTGCTTTATAATAGTGGTAAAATCACTGTTTTTCATAAATTTTGAGGGATTATTATTATATAATCCTGATATCTGGTTTATTAAGAACTCCTCTTTAATATCCCCAGTCCAATAAGAATCAATTAGTTTATTTATTACATCTGCCAATTCTCTTTGAGTTTTATAAAACATTTTTATCTCCATCGATCCACCTCGATTTAAACTCTAAATAAACTCTGTTCTTATTTTATTCTTACTTTTTGGAAAATACAAGAGCGGAAGCAGAAATACTTCTAGATTCAGACTTTTTTGTTTTTATATATAGTCGTAAGTCGTAATATTAAATTTAATTTTTCTTCATTAACTATATCCCGAAGGAATCAACTTAGGTAGCACATCTAATAACAAATCATTATAATTTAGGAATTATCATTTGCATCTTTAGTCCTGTAGAATCAGCCTTAATCTCGTCATTACTCGGTATTGTTGTACTTTTCCCTTCGCTAGCTAATCTTCCTATAAGAGCCAAGCAGACCGCATCCACAACATCATCACTGTATTTCGCAAAAAGAGGATGCCTTGAAACAGATATTCTGTCAATCCCATATTCTTCAAGAATCTCCAATCGCTTTTCAATTCCTTGTTCCTTTTTCTTTTTCTCCATAACTGTATTGCCACCATTTAGCAATGCAAAACATACCTCAGGATGGCTTTCTAACAAAACATTTTTCCAGCCTTCATTTTCCTGTAAGAAGATATCTATTTCGTTAACTGCTTCACGGATGCCCATAGTCATTCGGCTTGCCCTTGCATCAAGTGCTTTACTTATTTCCCATGCCTCTAGTTTCGTTTTAGCCCTGGCAACACTCCTAAATGGAGCTGGAAAAATCGAGAACGATTTCCCTTTGAGGATTTTTCGTGCTGCATTTTCCGGTCTATGCACTGCCTCTTCTCTACTATCTGCAAGGCCTATTGGTATATCTATTATGAATTTGTCAGCTGCTTTATTTGCAGACAGCACATCTGCAATACTATTATATCTTTCAATCGATAGTATGCTGCCAGTGAGCATTGCTACCATCCAACCTTTATCGCAACCATCAATCCCGACCGATTTATATATTTTAGTATTTGAAGTAAGCTGAGTAAATATATAAAGGAACTCATTTTTCACATTAATGAAATCTCTCTGTGTAAAATCCGGTTGGCTTAAAAGCTCAGGTTCATCATCAAACACTTTCTCTCCAAGCAAATTTATAAATTCAAAGTAAAGCAACGCGTCATCAATTTCATCAATCATTTCAGAACTTGCATCCGTAACATTAAATTTTTCGTATATTGCTTTTCGAAGCCTTTCTTCAATATCTAGATACTGTGGTAACAGCTTCTTGACTGGTCTTGTGATATCACTCATGTATGCTTCGCTTGCATCATGGAGCAGACAAGCAAGCTGTATGTCTTTCGAATAGCCTTTTGCCCTTGCTTCTAAGGAACAATTTATTGAATGCTGTGCCACAGAATAAAAACTGTTGAAATGACCATTTGCCCTGCACATATATGCTAATGCATGAGCAATATCGTTAATGTCTATATCATCCATATTAGGATTATGCGGTTTAAAATGAATTTTTGAATTCGTTGTTATGTAACTCATTTTTTCAATGCCCCCGACGGTCCCTTAACATTTGAATTATCAACGCCATTAATTCTACAAAAATGCCACAAAAATCTTTCCGATAATTCTTCGTCTTTAGTACCTTTTTTAACTTTTACTATATCTCTTAATATTTGAGCTGCTTGCTCATCATCAAAATATCGGTGGAGTCCTGAACTCCATACCGCAACCTCCGGTTGATTATCATTTGCATGGTAATTCCAAAACAATAAAAAACGGGCCTCATTTGGAGTAAGCTTGATTTTATATTCAGATTTCGTACTTACATAACCCTCTTCACGGCCGTCTCCTTCATAAGTATCATCTACCAAGAAAACCGCAAATATATATCTATCCTCTTCTTTGCTACGCGGATCTCTGGTTGTTAATACACAAAGGCTGTTTGTCTGAACCTGATTTAGCTTCATGGGTTTCCCCTTATTTTCTCCGTGTTGTACAATACCAGCCATTGCCTTCCACTCCCGAAGCATTTGGCTTTCATAGCACACAAAGCCGCCATCTTTGCACATAGAATCTAGTTCTTTCCTCTTAATATCACCATTAATATAATTTAAGCATGGACAATCCTCTGAATTACACCATGTTCGCTTTTCAATTAAAATATTGTTTTGAATCAGGTCATCACTGCACACCCCATTAAAACCTATCTGCTTGTCAGATTGCCCTCCATCACAGAAATTGCATTTAAAGGCAATATTGGCACGTTGAATAGTTTTAACAGATTTTTTTGATTTTCTATACTCTTTTTGTTCATCATAAAACTGCCGTTCTGCAACTACTTTATTCTGTTTTTCTTGGAGTTCCTGTTGTTTCGCACGTTCAACCTCCTTTATGCAAGCGAGTACTTGCTCATTAATATTCGGATTTTTAGCCACTAGAAATCCATTGAATGCATCAGGGAACATAAATTTCTTTTCACCAGAAGTAAATACGACTATTAATTTGTCCCCATCAACATTCAGGACACTACCTTCTCCATAAACCTTATGGATTACAATTTCATTTTCTAAATCCACACATCACACCCCCAATTTACTCTACTGCAGCAAGTACATTACTCAACTTGTCAAAATGTTGGACAAGCCACTCAAAATGTTTCTGATACAATTCTGGGTTATGAATATCTGCTTCAACTGAATATAATATTCTTTTTGCTACACTTTTTTCACGGCTGGTATACCATTCAAGAGGAAAGCCTAATATACTTTCTATGTAAGCGTAAAATACAACCCGTCTACAATTACTACTCCTTCTGTTGTAAAATCTTATTATTAAGTCTGCAGGATTCAGGCAAATCATCCGACCAAGGCATTAAGGAATCCAGCACACTCTGATCTTTGACATCTACATTTGGAAGCGTTTCCAGCAAATAAGTCAGATATTCAAAAGGCTTAAGATTATTTGCTCTGGAAGTTTCAATAATACTGTAAATCATTGCACTTGAGGTAGCTCCGCTTGGAGTATTGCAAAACAGGAAGTTTTTACGTGATATAACAAATCCTTTTATACTCCGTTCCGAAATGTTATTATCGCAATAAAGTCTACCATCAAGTAAGTAATTATTAAGCTTATCCCATTGGTTCAAACAATAATTAACAGCTTTACCAGTGGCACTCTTAGGTGTAATTCGAGGTCTTTGCTGCTTGAGCCATTTGTAAAACTCATCCAATATAGGCTTGCTTTTTTTGAGTCTGCCTTCATATCTTTCGTCTGGGCTCGCATCTTCAAGCTCATGCTCAATACTATAAAGTCTGTTGCAAAATTGAAGTCCTTCTTTTGCAACACACGGTTTATCTTTAACCTCTTTTGGCAATGACTTTAAAGCCTCGTCCCACTTTCTCCGAAAATGAGCAAGACATGCTACATTAATTATATCCTGTAGCCCTTCATAAGACTGGTAACCGTCAGTACAAAGGTAACCTTTAAAACCCTCCAAAAATTTTTGAGGGTGCTTTCGGGCACGTGTTGTTTGATATTCAAATAGTACTATTGCAGGACCATCCCTGCCTGTTCGGTAAAGCCACATATATGACTCTGAATTTGCAGCTCTTCCGGGTTCATGCAAAACTTGCAATCCAGTTTCATCAGCATGTATTATGTCTCGCTGCAATAGAAGCTGGTGCATTCGTTCAAATATTATCGACAGCCATCTGGTTGAAGCTAAAACCAGCCAA
>NZ_JH556657.1:188668-378238 GCF_000179595.2 Acetivibrio cellulolyticus CD2
AAATATTTTTTGATTAAATTTCTCTATATCACCACGTTTGAAGCTGCTTTCCGGTGTGCTTGTTTTTGCTCAATTGAAAGTCCAGTTAATAACCAATAGAGTTCCCTAGTACCCACCTGAATTGTCTCTTTAGAGTTATCTGAAGGCCATTTAAACGTTCCCTTTTCAAGTCGTCGGAAGTATAGCCAAAATCCGTTATGATCCCAATGTAATATTTTTATCATTGTCCTGTTTTTATTGCAAAACACAAAAAGATTCGATGAAAATGGGTCGAGAGAAAAACATTGCTGAACTATTGCTGCCAAACCGTCGATAGAGCGTCTCATATCAGTACTTCCAATAGCAAGATATACTTTTTCTGTTCCACTTATGCTCAACATATTGCCTCCAAGGATTTAACTATAGTTTGCAAAAGTCTTTCGTCATATCCGTTCTCAATTTCAATTATAGCTTTACCTATTCTTATGTTGAGTTTTGATGTCATCATTGGTTCAAACTGAATTGGCATCCAGTTTGTTTTGTTAATTTCTTCCTTGTTTTGATTATCTCTTCTATATTTTCTATATTGGAAATTGAATGCTTTGATTTTCAACCCCTTTTCCCTACACCACTGAGCCTGGGTTTTTCCGCTTTTTTCGAATTCTCTAATTAACTTTTCCCATTCTTTATATAACATAAGACGCCTCCTGGTTTTTGGTGTATTATCTCATGCTAACAAATTGATTAACAGATGGGTTGTATTGTACGCTTACCTTTCTATCCGGTCTTTTTTTGATTCAAGTTTTGAAAAATACTCCGGATTATCTACATAAATTCCAATCCGTAGTATCTTCTTCCTTACTAGCTGAAAAAACAAGTGATAATTATTATTTGCAACTGTAATATCATACCAGTCATCATATGAAGGTTTTCTTCTTCCTATATCTTCTCCACGTCCATTATCACGGCAATACTGGGCAAAATGCTTCCAGAAGTCCATCCTCAAATGATGTCTTTCACCAAGTTCCCTGGTTGTTGGTTCTGCGGGTTCATCAGGCTCATCAAAATCCGCCACGTCAAGTTCAGGCACTTCTTTACGTTCTGTATTTAAAAAAGACAAATGAAGCAATTCAATCATCTGTGTCTCATCTGAGAAACGAATATTCCATCTGGTTTCAATAAACTTTAATATTTTTATTCCACGTACAAGAATACATGTGGCATCCCAGTCGCTTTCATGTGATACTTCTATTTCCGAATGCGATCCATCCTCATAACCACGTCGGCCATTTGTTTTCGAAGATTTCTTGTCATCAAAACTGTCATTTTGTAGACTGGAGTTCACACTCTGAGATAAAGGAAGCAAATTGCCCAAGGAGCCGGAAAGAATCTTTATTTCTTCTTGCGTAAACATCCTAAACTGGTTTTTCCAGTACCATTTTGTTGGAGTCTGCGGAAGAATGTGTTCTATTGTTACCTTATCTTTTTCTGCCTTTGTAAACGGTTTCCACCCCAGCTTTTCAATGCCGGTTTTTAAAGCCTTCTCGTATTCATACTCAAAAAGCAGGTATCGGAGGTCATGCCAACCATAGAACCCATCGCCGTTTGAAAAACGCTTATCAATTCGTGTCATGAAGTTTTTAATTGCAAAATCCATATCTGCAGTAGCTGTTTCAATCAAGTCCTTTGTTACCTTGGAAATTGGCAACTCACCTAGATAAACCTCCCGAGTTTTTCTATAAAAATCGCTGCTCTTATAGCTTGATTGGAATGATGCCATCCTGAAAGACAAGAAGATAAAGCGTTCAATTGCACTGAACAATACTATACGCTCTTCCGTGGTCACAACAGCATTCATTGTCAAAGATGCAGTAACAAGCGGTCTGAAATAGCCAATTCCGATTCGGTTAAGCCTGTCGAGCCATGTTTTTTCAGCGGCTGATAAATCGCTTAATTCCGGGAAGTATGTATAAAACCAGTATTTTGCTACGTCTTTTAAGCTATTAACATAATCCGCAATTTCAGAGGGCTTCAATTTGCATACGGTCGTAACAGCATCTTCCTCTAATGGCTGCGGCACATCATCATCTTCCATTTGACAATCATCAGTTTGTGTATCTTCTTCAGCACTGATTACAACCTGCTTTTCATAAATATTCTTTGCAGAAAATTTATTCAGTAGAAATTTAATGTAATCATCGCCCTTTTGCCGAGAATACTGAAAATACATGATCCAGTGTGCTCTCAAAAACTCATCATCGTATAAAGGTGCACTCTGGTTGCGACCAAGTTGGTAACATACTTCTTTCCATGAATCATTTATTTTCTTTCTCAATTCATCCTTATCCATTACATCCAATTCATTCTTATCATAAAGGGTTGTCAGATAGATTAGACGATTCTTTAAAAGTTCGAGGTTTGTAAGCTTTTTACCACGATTGTTCATTGTCTCAAATGCCACGAAAACATCATAGTCATCTTCAATCTCGTGGATATTAAACATCAACTGCAGGGTAAGTTTACGGAACACACTTTCAATCCCCTCAATTCCCTCTGATAAGTGAAGCTCCTTTAGACGATCGGCAAAAAAATCCTTTGCCTTCTTGAGGTTTTGTGTATAATAGGTTTCATCAACCGAACCACTGAATGGCTCGCAAAAAACTTTATATGTAAGATAATCAGCACTTGGATTATCTGTCTCATAACCAAAGAGATAAGTTGTTATCAAGTTCTGTGGAGGGCGTTTCTGTGAAATATACTTTGAACGTATGGCTTTTAAAGTCTGATAACAAAGAACAATATCCTCTTCGCTTTTTTCCGCATTACATTCAAGATTTTTAACAAAACCTACTATTTCATTTATAAGGATTGAAAAAGTCGTCAGGCGTTGCTGACCGTCAACTACATGGTAAGCCTTATAGCCTGAATCCAATAGCCATTTGTCATTATTCCATTCCTTTGATTCAGACCTTGGAACAGCTTTAAGTGATAACAGCCCAGTGTAATGATACCTTTCAGATAGCAAGTTCACTATATCATCCCAAAAGTCCACAAGTTGTTCCTGCTTCCAGGCATAACCTCTCTGATAGTCAGGAATTCGAAATAATTTATTCTGGTATATCTGTGAAAGAGATTGTAAGTCGTTCATATAAAGACCCCTTCAGAAATTTAATTTCTTGTTATTCAATTTAGCAGTTAAACAAATTAAAGTTTATTTTTCTAAGTCATTAAACTCATAACCAAATTCGATTAATCGGTTCTTGCAAGTTTCCCTCTCCTCATCTGTAAACAAAGCTTCATACTCTGGCCTTAAAACCAATGCTTCTACTGATAAATCAAGTCGCTTGTTTTCCCATAAAACTTCAAATCCATAAGTACCGCCGCTCTTTGATATCAGCTTTTTTGCCGCCTTAATACCGCCTTCCGCTGATACTAATTGAATGAATCTCGCAGCATTATATTTCAGTTCCTTCTTAGCAATAAAATATATATTATTCATTTCTTCATGAAATTTGTTTTCTAAAGTACTCATGCCAGCCTCCTTGTAATAAAAACGCTAAATATTCAATATTTTTTTATAATTTTTAAAATATCATCGCCATACTTATTCGCCTTTACCTCACTAAACCCTGAAACTGTCTGCAGTTCTTCTTTATTTCTAGGCATTTTTGAAATTAAATCTTTCAATTGATTATCATTATAAATGAAGTAAGGTTTTATTTTTTCTTCACGACTCTTATCTAATCGATATGCCTTTAATTCTTTAAAAATATCCGTTTCCTCTACTGGAACTTCGCCTACTGTTATAGTGCTTCTCTCAGCTACTGGAGTTAGTACTTCTTCATCTTGCTTACGTGGTGTTATTATATTAATTTTATACTGCTCGTATTTTCCAGTATAATCTTTCTCAACAGCCTTATGTAAATCCAAATAAGATTGAGCCCAAGCTAACATTTTATCTTCTGAGTCAGCAGCTACTTTAGAACTTTCGTACACTTCTTTTATATGTTTAACTAATTGATCCGCACGGATAACTTTCTCTTTTACTTCTTTCTTTGCATATTTTGCATTAAGTACTGTCTTAGGATTAGCCAAAACCACTATTGACTTATTAAAATCTTCAAAGTATCTTCCAGCCATATATTTAGTAAATATATTATTCTTTCTGTCTGTCATAATCTTTTTCATTAATTCTAAATGTCTTTGATTTTGTGTGATGGGTGAATAAATACCCTCTTTCTTTTTTCTGCCACTAAATTCCATAGTGCGGATAAAGTCACCAGAACTATTAATTTCAATATCTCCATAGAGATTTTTACATTCGATAATAAAGCAAATCTTTTTTGTAAATACAAGATAATCTATCTGGGCACTCAACTCTCCATCCTCAATGTAGATGTCATGCAAGATATACATAGGAATATGACTATTTTTCAACTCAAATTCAATATTCTTTTCTCCTGCAATTCCATATTCAAGGCTTTTTATATCTTGTTTTATTATATTTTGCCCTTCCGCATTAAGTATGGGTTCCAATGCTTTAAGCTTTTCAATTTGTACTTCTGCATTACTATTTCCCTTAAGAAAAACAGGTTCTTTCATCCTATCAAATAAGCCCATTCTACTCACCTCACATATATTATAAGAAGATTGTACCATGTTTTACAAACTTTTTGCATTTTTTTAGTATTAAGTTCTGAATTGCATTATCAAATCCCCCATTTAAATCAAGTCTATGAAAAAACCTATTCATGTCTCCCAATTTATCCATAAACTAATAAATATATTGTTAATTCCAACAAAATATATTAAGAATTTGGAAGGAAATCACAAACAAATGAGGAATAGATTCTTTGTTAAAATTAAATCTATCTAGGTGGTGGCTATTTTGAAGAAAAGACTTATATCTTTGGTTTTATTTGTAGTTTTAATTTTCAGCCTTAGTCCAATTCTCGCCGAAAGTCAGATTTCAGTGATAGTTAATAGTAAACAGGTTCAATTCGATGTTCCTCCAGTTATAGAAAACGGAAGAACTTTGGTTCCTTTAAGGGCTATCTTCGAAGCTCTTGGCGCTGTAGTTTCGTGGGAACCCAGCACAAGAACAGTTACAGGTGTAAAAGGGACAAAAACAATTATTCTAACTATTGATAGAACAGATGCTACAGTTAATGGGATTCAAAAGGCTTTAGATGTACCAGCAACAATAAGAAATAATAGAACGCTGGTACCTTTACGGTTTATTTCTGAAAGTTTAGGTTCTATAGTTTCTTGGGACGGAACTTCAAGAACTGCAACTATTAATGACGCTGGACTAAAGGTTTCATTTATTGATGTAGGACAAGCCGACAGTATCCTAGTCGAAACACCAAATGGAAAATCACTACTTATTGATGCCGGTAACAATGAAGATGGTGATTTTGTTGTTTCATACATAAAGAGCAAAGGACTAAATAAGATCGATGTAATTGTAGGAACACACTATCATGAGGATCATATTGGTGGCTTAGACACAGTTATCAATAATTTTGATATAGGTAAGATTTATATGCCAAATGCAACAACACAGGTATTTGAGGATGTTCTTATAGCAGCAAAAAATAAAAACTTAAAAATTAATACTGCAAAAGCTGGAGTTAATATAGATTTAGATTCGGATTTAGAAGTAAGTATTCTTGCACCTGTAGGAAATACTTACGAGGATTTGAATAATTATTCTGCAGTTATCAAGCTAACCTATAAAAATAACTCGTTCCTTTTCGAAGGTGATGCTGGGAATATTTCTGAATCAGAAATGTTATCATCAGGATCTAACCTTAAAGCCGATGTACTAAAGGTCGGTCACCATGGAAGCAATGATTCAACAACAGAGCCTTTCCTAAAAGCAGTATCACCGAAATATGCTGTAATAAGTGTAGGAAAAGACAATGATTATTGGTACCCAACAAAACAAACTCTTGATAAACTTGCTGCTACTAGCGTCCAAGTATATAGAACAGACGAACTCGGGACCATTGTAGCATTCAGTGATGGAAACACTATTGCATTTGATAAAACAACTTCAGCAACTACGACATCATCTAAATCAACAATAGTACCTACAACAACTTCTATTCCAACAGACTTAAACCAAGAAGCAAATGTTGTAATTAGTGATTTGGATTGTTATGGAGAGACAATAACAATAACAAATAATAGTGCTTCAAGTATTGACCTGTCAGGGTGGCAGGTTATATCAGTCAAAGGAAACCAGACTTACTATTTCCCAAATGGATTTACACTTAAAGGTAAATCATCTGTAATGATTACCTCTGGGCCAAAAGCATATAGCAGTGGAGATAGTGTGTTAATGTGGGCAGATTCGAATATTTGGAATAATGACGGAGATCCAGCCCAACTTTTTAACAACCTTGGAAAGTTGGTTTCATCAAAATAGTCTCGAAAGGAACCCTTCGTTACTTTCATTCCAAGCTCTTCTATTCCTCTAACCTTCACATCAAGGCAACGCAATCCACATGTCAGCAATGCATATTGTTAAGAACGCTAAACGTGCTACCAATAGAAATTTGTGTAATATTCTATCGGGGTACTGCCAGTCGTCGCCCACACAGAAAACTTTGCTTTGTCCGCAATCCCGGAGTGCTTTTATCAGGCAGTACCTAAGTCCTGTTTATGACAAAGGTGGATCAGTTTTCATTGCTAGACGGCAAAGTTTGCATGAGAGCAAAGAAATGTTTAGGCTCACCGGTACTAAAATATTCATACCAAGATTCCAGTGTGTTTGATTGAAAAACACCTAAATGCTCAATAATTTGTTTTGCCCACAACAAAGCTCCGGTGGAACTTGCAGTAATAAGGTTGTTATCCGCTACAGATGGCTTGTCTATGTAAAAACTTTGCCCGTTATAACCAGGAGAAAACATTTCAAGAAATCCCGGTCCATTACTGGTATGCGGACGCTTATCCAAAAGCCCAAAGTTGGCAAGCGCAGCGGTAGCCCCACAGATTGCACACACCGTAGCACCTAAAGAGAGAAATCCGCTTGCTTTTTCGATGATAGCGAGATGCTTTGGGTCGTTCCATGTATCTGCGCCCGGTAATAGCAACATGCTTGTTTCACTAACAACAATATCATCAATTAAGCAATTGGGCACTATTGTCATCCCGCCCATTGTATTGATTGGCTCTTGAGAATAACTAACCGTTTTGAGCGATACACGTTGCTCCCCCTTTTTGAAAAATCGTCCAGAATTCAGCTCCGAAATAACATACCCCAGTTCCCAGTCGGCTAAAGTATCCAGAACGTAAACATAGATTGTAAACATAAATTTCCTCCATTTTCATTGCGTTTCTAATTTGCTTGCTTTTTTATTATACCTTGTAATTGTTGACAACAGTATGGCAACATTCTATAATGATAACAAGAAATTTTGGAAGGCGGCTATCAGATGAAAGTTGAGAGGCTTGTTAGCATTATTATGATACTCCTTGATAAAAAGCGTATAGGTGCACAGGAGTTAGCAGATATGTTTGAAGTTTCACCCCGCACAATCTACCGCGACATAGACACTATCAACATGGCGGGTATTCCTGTTTGCTCAACATCGGGAGTGGGCGGCGGATTTGAAATCATGCAAAAATACAAGATTGATAGAAAGGTTTTTTCCACTGCGGACCTTTCCGCTATCTTGATGGGGCTTTCCAGTCTTTCCAACATGATACGAGGTGACGAACTGGTAAACGCCCTTGCGAAAGTCAAGAGTTTTATCCCCGCCGACAGAGCGAAAGACATTGAATTAAAAGCAAATCAAATATATATAGATTTAAGTCCGTGGATGGGCAACAGGAACATACAACCATATCTAGAGATTATCAAAACAGCTTTACAGGAAAGCAAGCTACTTTCGTTTGAATATGCAGACCGCTACGGAAATAAAACCGTACGAACAGCCGAGCCGTATCAGCTTGTATTGAAAAGTAGTCATTGGTATTGGCAAGGGTATTGCCATAAAAGAAATGATTTTCGCTTATTCAAACTATCCCGCACATCAAACCTGCAAATACAAGAGGAATTTTTTACCCCACGAGATTATCAAAAACCGCAGTTAGATTTTACTGATATTTTGGCAACTATGCAAACAAAAATCAAAATTCGTATTCATAAATCTGTCATGGACAGGGTACTTGATTATTGCACTTATGAACACTTTTCGCCAGACGGTGATGAGCATTACATTGTTAGTTTTCCTTTCATAGAGAACGAATACTACTACAATATTCTTTTCAGTTTTGGTGATAAATGCGAGTGTTTAGAGCCGTTACATATCCGCACAGAAATGAAGCGTAGAATACATGATATAGCTACCATATACGAAAGTTAATATTTCTACATTTTATTCAGTTCATTATAAACACAAACAAAGAATACCCGTAAAGAAAGCATTACTGCCAACCTTACGGGGATACTTTATACTTATATAATCCAATCCATTCTTGAAAGCAAACGTAATCCTTTTATCAGTATAAATATATACAGACTCTATATGGCGGAGTTGCCCCAAATGATGTCTTGAGTCAAATTTATGTAAAATACGTCTGTGGAAACAGGTCTATTGTTTATTTCCGTTCCCCACGTTCCTTATAATCCTTTTGAATCTTGTCATTCCATCCTACCGGCATTACGGCGCACTCACGAAATGTAGCCACCGCTTCACTCATGACGCGAAAATTTAATTCGACGCCCTCACTGTCTGCATGATAATTTTGAGCGCGGTCTGCGGAGATCCCGAACCGTCCTGCCGTTTCAACAGCATCGATGTTTGCCCCGAGGAAAATAAACTCCCATCCGTACTTTGTCTTCTGTCGTTCGATCTGAGCCTTGATCCTTTCTGCTGAGTATTCACGACTGGAGTTTTCCTCACCGTCTGTGATGATGACGAACATCACCCTTTCAGCGCGGTAATCATCTGCTGTGTGTTTTTGAGCGTTGCCAATTTTGTGAATTGTCCTGCCGATGGCATCAAGCAGCGCTGTTGATCCGCCGACCTGGTACTCCTTCTTAGTAATCGGGCTTACTGCATTGATGTCGATGCGGTCATGTAGCAGCTCATAATTGTTATCAAATAACACTGTTGTGATATAGCATTCACCCTCAACTGTCTGCTGTTTAGCAAGCATTGAGTTGTAACCACCTATAGTGTCGATTTCCAGGCCACCCATAGAGCCGCTTTTGTCCAATATAAATACCAATTCAGTTAATCCTTTTTTCATTGCCATGTCCTCCTTAAGTTTTATTATGACTTAAGGATAACAATTTCAGCAAGACATGCGGTCGCTTTTCAAGCGACAAATGACTTGCTCATTTGTTTTCTAGACTTACCCTCCCAATAACGGCTGGTCATATTTGAACAGCACCTCGTTAATCTCAAAAATGTCGTACTTCCTGCTAACGATAAAGTATTCGACAATAACGTCGAACTTCTGGCTGTGGGACAAAGCATAGCCTGCCCGCTCCAAAAGGTCATCCGTTTCATCAAGTGACAGCTCCAATGCCACTGCAAGGGCAACGGCAGTGCGCTTGCTAGGTGTATAGCCTTTTCCTGTTCTAATTTTGGAAAATAGCTTTCGGTCAAGGTTGGCACGTTTATATACTTCCACGTCCGTCTTGCCCTTGGCATCAATCAACCGCAGGAGTGTCTCCGAGAACGGTTCGTCTAGGCTGCCTACCAGCTCGTCAATACCTTTGCTAACAATCGGGGCTCGCATAGGTGACGGCGCGTTATAGCTGATAAGGTCGGCTTCCTCAAGGGCTTCGATCTCGACATCAAGTACCTTATGCCGCGCTAATTTGTGTTCTGCGACATAATGCTCATCAATATAGCTCACGACTTCACCGATAAGCTTCTCGCTAACCGTGAACGCTGCCTTATCAAATACAGCCAGATACACTTCTAATTCGTGATCTATAAGGAAGTCTTGTATAGCTCCCGTGGCAATGCGCAAAGCCTCGTCTTTCGGGTAGCCATATATACCACTTGAAATCAGAGGAAATGCTATGCTTTCGCACTTTTTTTCTACCACTCGTTTCATACTGTTTATATAGCAAAGGCGAAGTTGCTCTTCCTCACCATTCTTGCCACCACGGTAAACTGGTCCTGCTGTATGAACGACAAACTTAGCGGGTAACCCAAATCCTAGTGTAATGACCGCGTCGCCAGTTTGAATCGGCGCAAGATTTTTGCAGGCAGTTTGCAGTTCGGATGCACCCGCCGCCTTGAATATAGCCCCACAAACTCCTCCACCCATCTGTAACTCTGTGTTTGCGGCATTGACAATCGCGTCAACCTTCATTTTCGTTATGTCCTCTCGGACTATGGTAAAGGGCATCTGCTCACCTCCTTAGTCTGCGTAGTGCCAAATAAGTATTACACGTTTTGTATCAAGACCGTTTCTATAGAGAATATCATTTAAATATAAAGAAGCCATTATTCGCCTCTAAATATTTTGTCTATTTTTGATTTTATCAAATATTTTCTTTTATAACAATTTAATTAACTGAGTATTCCATAATTAGAAATCCATTTTTTATTTTTGCCTTTGTAATATACCATTATTGTTGATATAATTTTAATAAAAAGTAATCAAGAAAGAAGGATACTGTTTGTCTCTTATATTTTTTCAATCGCTACTTATTGCATATTCTGGTGCTATCATGCCCGGCACATTACTTACATATACATTAGACATGAGCCTAAAAAAAGGAATCAAGGCTGGTGTTCTTATCCCTCTTGGACATGCTATACTTGAGGCATTTGTTGTGATACTACTATTTTTGGGTTTAGGCAAGTACATTACAACACCTATGTCCAAAATGATTATTGGTATTATAGGCGGGGCAGTAATGGTTTATCTTGGCATCACAATGATCAAAGACATACTTCAAAAGCGTCTATCCTTCAATGTTAAATCAAACGATTCTTCATATAAGCGTAATTTGGAAATGGTAATCGGTGGATTTGTAATAAGTGCAGTTAACCCATATTTTACTATATGGTGGGCAATTATAGGCTTAAGTCTTATGACTTCTGCGTACAGCTTACACGGCTTTGTCGGGGTATCCCTTTTTTATACAGGTCATATCATTGCTGATATATCGTGGTATTTGTTAATCGCAATCTTAATAAGCAAAACCAAAAGGTTTATAAACCTCAAAGCCTATTCTGTCATAATAGGAGTTCTTGGATTGGTTATGATTTGCTTCGGAATAAACTTTTTTGTGCAAAGCATTAAAACCATTATTTGATCAGTGTATTTCAATTTAGCAGTTTATAGTAGGTTATTTTACTCCAATAAAACATAGTGTTAATGATAAAAAACAAGGATTTCCGTGATTAAAAGTATCCACCGAATAACCGTCAGATAATCTCCTAATCTCGAAAACCCTTTATTTAAAAATTTTCCCTTAGAAAATATAGTCCGTTGATAAAAATTTCGATTTTCTGTTCTTCGTCGTTTCACTTAGGATTTTTCGGTTTAGCTCGGTGTTCTTGGCTGCGACCAATGTGCGTATGGAAAACACCCTTAGTGCATCACTTACGGATAAAGTTCCATCCGCCGAGTCCTTTCTCCCGGTAAAAGGAAATGTATCTGGTCCTCTCTGGCACTGGCTGTTTATATTCACTCGACATACCTGGTTAACCATGGGATCGATCAGTTTGGATATGCATTCATAGTCCCGGCCAAATATGCTCACCTGCTGGCCTACTTCCGATTCTTCTACGTACCGGATTGGTACCGAAATGTCACTAAAAGGCACAATTGGAACAACCGGCCCGAACTGTTCCTCTCTATAAATTCTCATATCTTCCTTAACCGGGTATAATACCGCAGGACTAAAAATACTGTTCAGATGGGCTCCCCCGTTTTCATTTACAATAGCCGCTCCTCTTTCAAGTGCATCCGTCACATATTCCATCATCTTCTCCACTTTGCCTTCCTCAGGCAAAGGAGTAATGGCAGCTCCATCCCACGGCATTCCTGTTTTCAGTGCTGACACACCTTCACAGAATTTCCGGATGAATTCATCTGCGATTTTCTCATGGACAAACAAAACTTTCAATGCAGTACACCGTTGTCCATTATAGCTCAGGGATCCGCTGATACATTCCTTCACTGCCAGGTCAATATCCGCATCTTCCAAAATGATACCCGGATTCTTCGCCCCGAGTCCATAAACAGTCTTCAGTCGATTCAGTTTTGGGTGTTGTTTTTCAATACTGTTTGCCGATGCTGCAGACCCGATTAAAGCAAAAACATCTATCTTTCCGGTTGCCATAAGAGGCCCGATCACGACTTTTCCCCGACCATAGACGGTATTAATGACTCCAGCTGGGAAAGAATCACGAAATGCCTCCAGCAAGGGCTCCAGCAATAATACTCCATGCTTTGCCGGCTTCATTACAACAGTGTTTCCCATGATAAGAGCCGGAATCAGTGTTGTGAATGTCTCATTCAGGGGGTAATTATATGGGCCCATACATAATACGACACCCAGAGGAGCACGTCTGATCTGTGCAAAAACCCCCTGCTCGACAACAAAGCGGGAAGACACTCTGTCCAGATCTTTCAATGCCTCAATAGTCCCTTCGATATATTCCACAGTCCGGTCAAATTCTTTTTCAGAATCAGCCAGATTCTTCCCGATCTCCCACATGAGCATATTAACAACCTGGGCTCTCTTCTCTTTCATCTTCTGAACAAACTTATACATGCAGAAGATTCTTTCTTCCACAGGCATGGTTGGCCAGATTCCCTTTCCATTATCATATGCTTTCACAGCAGCGTCCAAGGCTTCCAACGCTGTTGTTTCGTCCATCAGCGGATAACTTCCAATCCTTTCCTGAATGTATTCATCTCCCACTTTGGTGTAGATTGGAGACAGGACTTCATAGCAACTACCTTCCCAGGTCTTCAGCTTTCCATCAACAAGGTATTCCCGCTGTTCCCTGCTTTCTATCCTAAACTGCTCCGGTATTTCATTCTTTTCTTTAAAGACCCCTGCAAATAAATCTCTCATATGCCCTCCTTCTTATTGAAACAAAGTTCATATCTCTCAAGTGAATATATAAATTATACCATATAAAACTTTCTTGTAATATCAATAATTGACTTTCTGTACCATACTGCGTTCATTGCTCAAAATAATTAAATATGAATAATACTCTGAATAAGGGATGTTGCAAATGGAAATAAAGAGGAGTATATTTAGATACAGATAACTCAATTTGGGTGGTCTCAAGTCAAGGTAATGTAGTAGTTATGAACATACCCCAAACATGAAGCTTAAGGTGAAAAAATCAAATAGCAAAGCAGTTTTGCTTCATATTGCAATAGCCGCTCTTTAAATAAGATAAAACTATGAAAGGAGAAGCTACTAGACAAAATATATCTAGACAGAATTTGAAGATTTTACATACGTCCCCAAATTATATATATTGTCCATGTTTTAAGTAGCAGAATCTATGAAACTTAGTAGAATTGTTCAGAAAGTTGCAGGTAATGAAGATGCAAGGAATACTTTTGGGTGGATAAGTGCAAATTTCTTTTCTGCTTTAATGGGATGTTTCATTACTTTAGCTGCTACAAACTTTAATATCATAATAGTTGGTATTATTGTTTTTCTTATTTTTACGTTAGTTTTTGCATGCCTTGTGCTAAAATTTGATAATGAGTTTAATTTGTTGAAGATTATAAAAAAGAATCAAAAGAACAAGAACTGGATAGAAATTATTCGGATTGCTTTTCCTTTAAGCAGACCATTATGGTTAAGCCGTCATTATAAATTAAGGATACGCTTGGCAAGGTATGTGGATGAGGCTTGCAGCCGTTTAATATCTAGTACAGATACAATTATGATTAATGAAACTCCCATGAAAATAAAAGCTATTCATGCAAGTATATTAATAAGCGATCTTGGGTGGAACTTGTTTGTAAATGATAAAAACAATGCTGGCATAGCAACTGAAAATATTAAATTAGGAATTAAGAAGGCCAATGAGCTTGAAGACTATGATTTGCTTATTAAGGGATATAGAAATCTTTTGGGTATAGCGGTTCAAAGCGGACATGATGAAAAAGAAATTGAGCATATAAATAAGAAAATAGATGATATGCTGAAAGAGGAAGGCTATCTTGAACTTAATGAGGACAAAAGACATCATATAGAAGCTGGATTGAGATATATTTATGTAAAGAATTCACTTGAGTCAATAGGTGCCATAAAAAATGGTGAAAAACGTAAGCAACTCTTAGTTCAAGCAAGAAAGAAAATTGATGAAGTATCTCTCTTTTATAAGGGCATCGATCCTGAGAGATATGCGAAAACCTTTTACGTCAAGGCCGAAATATGCATGCTTCAAAATACCTTAGATTCATTAACCGAAGCAACAGATATATTAAAAGAAGGTCTTGAGTTTTGTGCTAACCATCAAGAGAGGGATAAATATTACAAAGTAGCACTTTTGTTAATGAAGGTAGAATTAATGAAGGTCAAGTTAAGGCCATATAACAAGGACAGTATGGATCATTATAAGCAGGAGATTAAAACGTTTTATCAAGAAGTTTTTCGTGTCTTTGAAGATTATGAAGAAGGTGATAAAATAAAGAAGGAATTCAAAAAGTTATATAAACAGCTTGTAGGATGAGGTTCATTATAGTTTTTTCACAGTCTCGCAAATAACCACCAGTATTTCATGATGGGTCTGCTCCTCTAGTATTTTAATCTACTAAATTCTTATTTTTCATAAACACCGAAAACTTGCGGTAACAATGTGATAATATTCTCCGCCTGCTCGTTACCGAAATAGTCTACATAGATAACTTCATTTCCTGAATATGCAAAGATTTGCTTCCTGATTCCATCTTCTGCTACAAATAGTTTGTCAAAAAATGTATGCTCCGTCTCTTGAATTATCACCTTCGGGTCGAATTCATCAACATAGCGTTCCATAAGGTCGTGAATCAAACTAATGGACATTGATGAGAAAGCCAATTGGTAGTAATGCGTTTCAACGCTTGGTGAATAAGAACCGCTGTTGTCATACCACATCATGTTCTTAATAATGCCATGCTCATTTACCTCATATTGAATCGGTGCCAGAAGCGACCAATCATAGCTGACCCGGTTACCCCAGTCCACACTTCGCGAATTATATACGACCTCGCGCTCAAGATCAGGGTTCCGTTCTATATCTGCAAGCCTGACGATAGGCAGATTAACCGATGTTTCCGGTATGGTATAATTTTTGCTTTGAGCAATTTCAACGAAAGGTAAGCAAGCTGTTAGGAATGCTATTAGGATGAAAAATGCGCTTATAAAACCATTAATTAAACGGGGCTTCCGCCAGTTTGCTTGGTGATCAATGGGGTTTCCCTCGAAAAGAGATTTTTTAAGACTGCGCAACGTCATGTAATTGCGTATAATAGAATAAAAAACATAAATCTCAACGAACATAAGCAGCGGACCTTGAATTCCTAATGCCTCTAACATCGCCAGTGTTGGAGTACGCTCAAGAAAGAACATATAAAACATTATCCAAAGAAACAGCGCCATACATATTGAAAAAAGAACTACCTGCTTTCTCATCCGTTTATTCAATGCTACCAAAGTATAGCTCTTCTCCATAGGATCAGTATCTAGCTCTGGAACATTCGTTTCTTCTGATGCTGAAAAGATATACATTTCTTCTAGATTGGTGACAAGTTGCCATCCTGACTCTTTATATAATTCAAGTTGTTCCTCTGTTGTAGCAGGATTGATAATATACATCCGGTATTTTGTTTTTTTGGGTTCACCCTTCTCAAAAGTAGCGAAAACATTCCCGATTCTGCGCAAATGAAATCCCTTCGCAGCCATATCGGTGAACCATGATTCATTTCGTCCAATATTCCATATATCTTCCTGCATAAACTTTCTGACAGTTTTACTCATCTTCTTTCTCCTCCTTGATCATAATACCATCTTGTATTATGGCAATGAGCCGGTAATATTCGTCCTTAAGAGCTGCCTTGCCTGTCTCGGTTATAGCATAAACCTTCCAGCCTTCCGTCGTCTTATAGATGTCCTATTTTTAGAATAACCTATTATAATATCAAACGCATGGACATATGTTAATCTATTACATTATATCATACTATAATTGCATTTCATGAACTTTCTTAGTTTTGATAAACCTTACTTTAAGCAAATATCCTCCAAGTATAAAATCTCATATTTCCTTTCTGCTAAAAGGTGCATTCTTACCTTATATTTACAACACAACAGTGAAAATTCAAAGTACAAAACCCCCAAAAACAACAAAAGCCACTGAAATCAGTGACTTTACATTGTATCAAAATTTGAGTTTTAATATGGCTGCGGGAGAAGGATTTGAACCCTCACAAAATGATCCAGAGTCATTCGTGCTACCATTACACAATCCCGCAATGTTCAAGCAAAAAGAATTATAGCATAGATCAAAAAATAATGCAATGGTAATTTCTATTAATTTGCAAAAAACTTCGGGGTGGCAAATTTGCCACCCCGGTAAAAACTTATTTATTGTAAATCTTATAGACAATAGCAGCCAACTCAGCTCTTGAAGCATTTCCTTTCGGATTAATGATATTATTGCTTCCAACAACTATACCCTCTTTAACCAAAGTAGCTACACCAGTTACTGCATAAGATGCAACCTGCCCTTTGTCGGTATACTTTGCAATAACATCAGCTGTACCTTCTGAGGATATCTTTCCTGATACCAAAAGAGCTCTGCTGATAAGTAGCATCATATCCTGTCTTGTTATTTTTTCTTTAGGTTTGTACTTATTGTCTCCAACACCTGTTGTAATACCAAGCTTCTTCGCTATTCCAATCTGTTTATAGTAATAAGCATCTGACGGAATATCTGCAAAATTGGAATCTACAGTAGCATTCAAATCCAAAGCTTTAACCAAAAGTACCATAAAGTCTGCTCTTGTTATCGCTGCCTGCGGATTAAATGTAGTATCGGAAGTACCATTTATTATTCCTTTTGATGCCAAAACTTCAATCTGATTCTTTGCCCAACTAAAAGATTTTAAATCAGTAAATGTTCTATTGATATATGCAACAGCAAATCTGCCAAAGTGTGTAGTTGTAAATGTAACCATGCCAGTACTTGCGTTATATTTACCACTTGGAACAGTTAATGCTTTTCCAGTGCTGTCAATTTGTAGAACAACAATATGTTCTATAGTCTTCAATTCAGCTTCAGTAGGCTTATAAGGAATAGATACCTTTACAGGGCTTTCAAGATTATTCCACTCAGTTGCCACACCATTAATATTCAAGCTTAACTCAATCATAGGTCTGTCTACTATCTTTTCTTTTATATCAGCTGCCAAATCAGAATAGTTATCTGATGCCACTGAAATAGCAACTGAAGAAGCACCCTGAACTTTTGACGACAATGCACTGGTATTTAGCATATTTGAAGGAAGAGATACTAGTGCGTATGCAGTATTCATATTTATCTTATATGAAAGTATATTGGACAGCAATGCTTCATTTGGAAACTGTTGAGTATATACTGTAGCTCCCTTAACTCCTTCTAGCGGTAAAGTAGCAGTTTTAACTCCTTTAGAATCCGGAATCACTTCTTCCAATGCCGTTTCCAATTGCTTCTCTTCAAATTTATAAGTTACCTTTCCAGTATCATTGCTTACAACATTAGAGTCTATTTGCCCTGAATTTCCATCATGTGCCGGAGTTGGAGTAACAACTAAAGGACCTGTTACAACTATAGGGGTAGAAGTTACTGATGTTCCGATATGATTAACAACTGGCGGGTTAGTTATTGAATAGCCTGAAGTTAACTTATTTCCGTCCCAATCAAATAACAAAACGCCTGACACTGCAGTTGGCATAGTTGAAGTCTTAGCAAACTCTATTGATGTTTCTTCGGCTTTTAGCACCTTAAATCCAATAACAGCCACTGTACCAGATGTCTCAGCCGAACCACTTGCCTTGTAACCTTCCAAACTAGTGTAAGTCTTACCAAAATTCAAAATACCTTGTAAAATATTATTTGACGCAATCGGTAAAGCACCATATGTAGCATCGTTTAGTATTGTACCATTCTTAGGGTTTGTACTATTGGTAAAAGCAGCTCCTGTATCAGGGTTTACTGCTTCCAAAACTGTTGGGTCATATTTAATATTCACCTGATACCCTGCAAACCCACTAACATTGTCTACAATTACTGAAGCCTTGATAATCTCACCAACAGCTGCCGAGGTCTTGTCCAACTCAATTTTGACACTTGAGGTTGAATCAGCAAATGCAAGATTTGAAAATACACTTGTAAACACAAACAGTACTGCAAGTAATACGGATAGTCCATTTTTTGCTTTCATTAACGAAAAGCCCCCTTTTATTATAATTAATTTTAAATAATAAATTATGTTAAAATTTACTCCCTAAAACCAAACAATACTTGCTTAGACTAGCTTCTTATCATCTATAAAACATACTGAAAGAGTGGCAAAAAATTATGTAGTCAAACAAACCATTTGAACTACATAATTTTGATACATTTTAATATAATTATACCATTCATTGGGCTCAATGTAAATCAAAGAAAATGGTCCTCAATCTAAAATAACTTGTCCATTCCGGAAACCACACGAGAAAGACTGCTTATTGAGGATATAAACATGCCTTTGGAACAATAGTCCTTTTTGTACTTGGACTTTTCCACTCTAGCTTGACATTTCCAGCCTGACTGCTATTATGATATTCAAGTATTATTTTATACTTCTTCCCGGCTTTCAAAGAAATACCAGTACTTTCAGATACCTTTCCCTCACTTCCGCTCCATTTATCTAATACCAGTTGCCCATCAATCCATAGCCTTACCCCGTCATCGTGAGTAAGATAAAACACATAATTCTCACTGTTTACCGGCTGTACTTGACCCGACCAACGTATACTGAACTTTTGGTCCTGCTGAATCGATCTATCTGGTGAACCAACACCCCAATTGAAATCAACAATAGGATCTATTCCTTCTAATTTGAGATTTGTCAAATTATCGTTATCAAAATACTCAAATCTCAGACCTGTACCATTTCCTTTTACAACACCGGCCGAAGCAGTTGCTTTCGCAGGATACAGACAACTTGCAGGAACTACTTCCTTATTAGTACTTTTACTGCTCCATTCAAGTTTGATAAAACCATAGCCGGTATTATTAAAGTACTCAAGTTTTATGTCATAAATTCTGCCACCTTCAAGAGATATAGTTCCATAGTCAGTTTTAGCCCATTCACTGTCCCATTTATCGATTATCAACTTATTGTTAATCCAAAGTCTTACTCCATTGTCACGAAGAACATAGAATGTATACTCTTCACTGTATTTCGGTTTTATCTTTCCAGTCCAACGTATGCTGTAAGATTCATCATCTCTTATTTCAGACGCTGGAGAATTTGTATCCCAACTAAAATCAACTGTCCCATCCACACGGGTCAATTTAAAATTTGTAAGATCTATGTTGTCAAAATATTCTCCTCTAAGTCCTGTTCCCGCTTTATCCTCACTTGAAGACGGTTCATGACCCGGAGTTTTCATATTGTCTTGCGATTTAGTCATAGTCTGATTTCTACTAAATACTGGTGTCGGAGTTATAGTTGGCGTTGATGTTGATGTTGGTGTTGTTGTTGTCGAAGTCTGACCAGCACTCAAAGTAGGTTGAGGTGTTATTTCAGGTTTTGGAGTTGCTGATGCCGCTGCATCCATATCAACCAAAATCGTTATGAGATCTTTGACAGTAGAACTTTTAACCTCTCCAATCGTTATTTTGCTTCCTCGCTTTTTCAATTCGGTGTAAAGGGCATATTTCCCCTGTGAAATATCATTTTCAATAGCTTCCTTCCTATCACCAGGCTCTGTTTTTATAGCTATTACTTCAGGGTTTTTAGCAGTTGTCTTCCCAACACTTTCCTTTAATCCGTTCAATATATAGTTTAGACTATCCTCAGCACCTGTATTATCTTTCTTATATTCTTTATTATCAGGATTTATAGAGCCGGAAATCAAAAAATATACATCGTCCTCAGTGTTAAGAAAACCTTTTTCTTCACACCTGCTAATTACTTCAGTAAATGCACTCTTAATTCTCATTCCCTTAACATTTAAACTGTTAATTATTCCCTTAGCATCATCATTTAAGCTTTCAACCTTCAAAACTTTTTGCGTTTCATCAATAGTAAACTCCATGCTAGGATTAATATCCAAACTAACGTACGCAAACTCCTTTAAGCCAGCAATATTATTTAAACGATTCATTACAAAGGGTACAGACATCCCTATAATCAGGCACAAACATGCTGCAACAACAGACAACCTCTTTATGAGATATCTATAATCAATAATATCTTTCTTTGTAAATACTATTTCCTGGCCTATAAACATTGTACTTTTTCTTTTCAGCTTATAAAAAGCATTCTCAGGAGTTGCAACTACTACAGTATTTTTATCTATACTAAATATCATACCTGTATACATTTTCAAATCTCCCCCTACCTACCACTACTAAAGTATGTTTTTAGATACTCATAGTTATTTCCATATATTATACAAACAGAAATTATAAACTTCCTGTTTTTTTCTATTGTACTCGGATGCACATTTACGAGCTTCATAATATCCTTCATCGGGAAATACTTCTTTTGTATAAGTTTATTATAAATATCCTTGTTCCCTGCAATTTTTCGTCCAATATCAACACACATCTTGATAGAATCCTTATGTTTCGGTGTATACTTGTGCAAATCATTAATGTCAATATTAAAGCTCTTAAGAACACTTGAGTAATGCTTTATTTCCTGGAAAACTTCGATCCTGTCATATCTTGTCCACGACTCATCCTGAAGGTATTTATCTTCAAAACATTCATCCTCTGTCTCAAAGCAGGAAAAAGGCATTTCCATATTTTTTGATGTAAGTCTAAAGTGGTCGATTACCCTTCTCTTAATAATCAACTCTGCAAAAGAAAAGAAGTTAAATCCTTTTTTATTTCTATCTCTGTCATATTTTTCAATAGCTTCATTAAATGCTATCAAACCAATACTATATTCATCATTGTTTCTTATATCAATTTTTTTCTTTGCTGAACTTGAGAGTACTTTGACTATAAACGGAATATAATCTTTTATGAAATTTTCCCTTAGTTGATCATCTCCCCCCTTGATTCTTTCAATAATATTGGCTAAGTCCTTAGTTTCGGAGCTATAGATAGCAAAAATACATATCAAATCTACCACCTCTTCATCATATAGTTCCTCTCTTCAAAAATGCTACTTAAAAAATTATATTTATTTAAAATTATCTTTTATAAGTATAACATACCTGGTCAAAGGTCTTTAATAAAATTCGTTGAAAAAATATTTTTTGTCGGGAATTTCAAAAAACTCCTCATTTTAATTGAGGAGTTTTTACATCCCATTTATAAGGATCTAATATATTTATTTCTTACGGCTAATTTATATACTCTATTTTCTCCTCCGATTTGGCTATTTTCCATACGCCATTAATATTTTTCAGGTTACAGCTTCCTGTTATCCTGCAGTTTTTAAAATCAGGCCCATTACCTTTATATATTGAGTAAACATACTTAACTACTGCATTATCAGCGTTTTGTGAAGCAACATACAAGCTTTCAAGATTATATGTAAGCTCGTAATTCTTAAACAGAACCTCCAAATTATTCTTCGTTTCTTCAGAGTATAGTTCTTCTGTCATATTGCTAAAATAGCTTTCCATATCTTCCTTTTCCAGAGCATTTACTATATTGAAGACAACAATATTCAAATCATAATTGTCGTCAAAGCTTAGAGTTCTTCTAATTACTTTTGTATTTTTAAAGGAGTATTTTGAAAGCTCTTTGATCCAACCAGATACATAATCAATTGGAATTGCCAAATTCAAGCTATTGTCAGAAACACCATAAGAGGCAATACCTATAACATTTCCTTCCATATCAAATAGCGGTCCTCCTGAATTTCCTTTTAAAAGAGGAACTTCTATCTGAATCAAATCAATAGAGGCCCTTTTCTTAAATCCAACAATACTTCCTTCCGATACAGCGTATTTATTTCCATTCTGGCTTCCTATAGCTGCAATCCTATCACCTTTATCCAATACTGGTTTTGTGTCTGTTTCCAGTGCTTTCACGCCAGGGTCTTTTACCGTTTTAAGAATTGCCAAATCCGTTTTCTTATCCATTTTTACAATTCCTTCAACATTATAAGTCCTACCATCATTTGTTGTAATTTTTAGACAAACAGCATTCTCTATCACATGGTAATTTGTTACAAACAAACCCGGCGCCACACAAAAACCACTTCCATGCAAAATTGCCTTTTTATTCTTATTGTAAGCGTTCACAGTTACTATACTTTTTCCCAACTCTTCTATCTCTGCTGCACTGAGTTCTTTTGTTGGCTCTACGGTGGAAATAACTGTCGGAATAACTGTCGGAGAAGCTACTGGTGACGGTGTCAAAGTAGGCGTTGGATACTCAGTTATAAGCGGAGTAGGAGTTTGAACAACGCTCTCTTCTGCGACTTCTATATTCTGAACCAACTCCTCTAAGCTGCTTTCTTTTGCTTCATTTATTGAAATTTCTACGCCCTTCTCTTTAGCCTCCATATACAACGAGTATCTACCCATAGAAATATCTTTTTCTTTTGCTGCTTCCATTTCTTCAGGAGTCAGCAAAACAGTTTTTTGAATAATATTTGTACCCTCAATCGCAATTGAGTTCTCTTCCAATTCTTGCTTTAGATTATTGAGCTTTTCTTCCTCCACGGATTTATCGGTGTTATACTCCTTACTTTTATTGTTTAGAGCCATTGAAACAACTACAACATTCTTACTATCAGAGAAATAACCACATGATTCCGCTTTATTGGCGATTTCTGATATAGCTGACTTCAAAGGTATTCCTTCCAGTTTAAGCCCATTTAATACAGATTCGGCATCACTATTTTTGGCAACCGTTTCAATTACTTTATATTCATTATCTATCACAATTTCAATACTTGGATTTATATCAATACCAATACAAGCATATTCATTACTTGCCCCCTTATTTAGCAAGGCATATCTCGAAAACATAAATACCATAACAAAAGCAGCTGCTATTCCTACCACACGCGAAAAGCCGCTTATGCGCGTAATACGTGAAAAGTTTCTGACTTTAGTTTCTTTTGAAGAATCCTTTGAACCTGATACACGTGTAAAGCCCTTGATTTCAGATGCATTTGATGAATCCTTAGAGCTGGATACTCTCGTAAAATCCACTATATCCGGCACATTCTCTCTATCTTTAGAGTTAGATACCCTTGTAAAACCCTTGATATCTGAAACATTCTCTGCGTCCTTAGAATTGGATATCCTTGTAAAATTCTTGATATCTGAAACCCGGTTAAAGTTTTTAGTACTGTTAATACGTGAGAAATTTTTTATATTAATGAGCCTTGTTAGGTTTTTGACCCGAGATTCTTCTGAAAGCTCTTCTATCCGCTTGCTTGAAGGAGAGTATAAATAGACTTTACTTTTTGACTTACAGATATCTTCCTTTCCAAATTTAACAGTCTGACCTATGAACATACCATCTCGCTTTTTTATAGCCAAGAACTTTTTTTCATCCGTTAAAACGATGGCCTTATCATTCTGAATACCATAGACTACTCCAAAAATTAACATTCTTATCCCTCACTTACATTCATACTTTAAAACCCTTTTTGATATATTAAGGTCACTTGTTAGGATTAAGCAAACAGCTATTATATATTTTCTGTTCTTTCCAATGGTATTTTCATGAACATGGGCTTTTTCAGCCAGTTCAATTCTAGGAATACTTTTACTTTTATGTAAAAATTCAAGCATAGGCTTATCCTCAAGTAGAATTTCTGCTATACTTATGCAAAGTTCACGAGTATCTTTGTGCCTTGGTGTACTAAGCACAAGTTCATCAAGAGTTATACCAAATTCCATAAGTTTTTTCGTAAGCTCTTCAATTTCTTCCCTATCTTCTATGCTCTCAAACTGAGAATACGAATCGGATGCTTGATACACTTCGCCGAACTCCAGACCGTTTGAAGAATCAAGTGACCAGCTTTCATGCTGGCTATCACTCTTACCTTTTCTCAAGTAGTCTATTATTCTGCTTCTAATTACCTTTTCAGCATAGGAAAGAAATTTATTACGGCTTCCCGAATTAAATCTGTCAACTGCCTCATTGAAGGCTGACAACGCAATACTAAACTCATCACTTCGGTGAGCCTCAACATATTTGTTTAAGGTCATGGATGTAACTCTCAAGATAAAAGGTTTATATTTTTCGATAAATTCTTCCCTTACCTGTTGATTTCCCTCTTTTATCATCTTTAGATTTGAAGCAAATTCGAATTTTTCGGCATCTTCTGAATATGCCCCATTAATATCTGTTATTTTAGTATTACGCAAGGAAATCAATCCTCCTCAATATATAATAACGTAGGATTATATTTATTTAGTGTATATCAGTTGCAAAAACATTAAAACTTTAGAAGTCTGTATATGACAGTTACTGCCTCTGCTCTTGTTGTCATCCCTTTAGGATCAAACTTATTTTCAGGCTTTCCTACAATCAAACTACTTCTTACAGCGAAATAAACACTAGTCCTGGCATATGCGCTTATAGTATCTCTATCGCCAAAATCGATTCCTTGCTCTAACTCATTTGAATCAATATTTTCCTTCTTTTCAACAAACTTAGAAACAATACAAGCCATATCCTGACGGGTTATTGTTTCATTCGGCGCAAAACTACCATCAGGTCTTCCAAGTATAATTCCATATCTTGCAGCAGCAGATACAGATTTGTAATACCAGTCATTTTCCTTTACATCATTAAATGATGAACTGGCATCATCAGTTGGTATACTCAACGAATTAACAATTATTTGCGTGAATTCTGCTCTGGTTATAGTCCGGTCAGGCATAAAATTACCCACCTCATCTACTCCCTGTACTATTTTTCTGTCGTACAATTTGTTAATAAAATCTTTAGCCCAATGATTTGATTTTACATCTTTAAACGGAAAACCTATCTCAATTATTTCTTCACCATTTCCCTGATCCTTTCCATCTTTATTGCCCAGATTGTTTTTCTCAATCAACTCCTCAAGTGAAGAGAAAAACGGATCAGAGTTGTCCTTTGTCGGCGTCGGACTTGGTGATGGGATTATTGTTGGTGTTGGTAAAGGGTCAACATATATAGATATATAATAGTTTTTACTGGTCACACCATCCTGCGCTATCACCTTCAAAACAAGTGTATTATTTCCTTCTTCCAATCCTATAGCATGAGATATCATTCCGCTCTTAATTGTAACGTCATTAACTGTTATGGCCGAAAATTCACTGGAAGCGTATGGAATTAAGCAAACAATACGTACATCGCTTTTCAATCTGGCACTATAAAAGGATTCGCTACTGGTAAAGCTTGGAGTTAATTGACCACCTAACACATTAATGCCTTTAAGATATGCATCTTTAGATGCCGCCCTCTCCACTGTCAAGGTATATACGTTTTTCATAGCACCATCCCCGGTTGTCAACTCAATTTCTATAGTATTAATTCCTACATTAAGACCTACAGAAATAGAATTTCCGGAAGATACTCTAGTTTCATCAACCTTTACTATGTGGCTTATGTCTTCAGTAAATGCAGTTATTTTTATATATGAAATGCTATTTTCTATCTTTAACGAATATAGCGTCTTTTCAGGATCGAATTCAGGTGATAATGTACCATT
Source organism: Acetivibrio cellulolyticus CD2 (assembly GCF_000179595.2). Lineage (NCBI taxonomy): Bacteria > Bacillati > Bacillota > Clostridia > Acetivibrionales > Acetivibrionaceae > Acetivibrio > Acetivibrio cellulolyticus. Next base: position 214,529 of record NZ_JH556657.1, read on the forward strand.
ATCGACTAAAAGGTTTAATAGCTTTGGAATACTTGGTACAGGAGTTACTGCAGCCGTGGGCGTGGCTAACACTACCGGAGTTGTATCAACTACCACCGGAGGCTGTTCTACATTATGCGACTCAACGGGTTTCGGTGTCGCTGTTGGGGTAGGCACAATCGTTGGTGTTGCAGATGGTGTCGGTGTTGCAGTAGGTGTAATCGTTGGGGTTGCAGTAGGCGTCGGTGTTGCAGTAGGTGTAATCGTTGGGGTTGCAGTAGGCGTTGGTGTTGCTTCCAATACATCAGCAACTACTATCACAAACGATTTTTCAAAGTACGATCCATTGAGATCGGTACTTCTAATCTTTATGGTATAGCTATTTTTAGCTTCGTAATCAAATACAGCACTTGATACAAGCTGAACTCCTGATATTTCGAATCCTTCATGATCTGAGCTTCCATTAATAGGTACAATTGTATAAGTAAAACTATCTCCTGAATCTTCATCAATAGTACTAAGCACTCCAACAAGGGTTCCTGCCGGACTATTTTCTTCAATACTATTTGCAGATAATGTTATGTTCGTTGGAGCATCATTTGTATTTGAAACTGTAATATTAAACGTATCATATGTCGATTGAGTTCCGTTGCTTGCTGTTAACTTTACACTTATTGTTCCTACACTGCTATTATCAGGTAGTCCGCTAAAAGTCCTTGTTCCAGAGTCAAATGTAAGCCAGTCAGGAAGAATGTTATTATTGGCCAAAGTTGATGTATACGATAATTCAAGTCCCTGGGGATCAATAAAAGTATTAGCCGCAAATTGGAAGCTAAATGCAGTATCTTCCACCGCACTTAAATCGGCAATCTCATTTACCAGCACAGGTTCTACTCTTAAGGTAGTTATTGTTAAAGTAAACGCTTCTTCAAAAGACTGTCCACCTGAGTCACTCGTTCTAACCCTTATTTTGTATAGATTCTGTACAATAGAATCAAAGGTTGCATCAGCAGCAGTCTGCAACTGGTTCCCAACAATTGTAAAGCTAGCATTATCATCAGCACCTGTCCCACCTACCAAAGAATATGTAAAAGAATCACCTGCGTCTATATCTGATGTTGTAAATGTTCCCACTATAGATGAAGGAAGTGTCGTTTCTGGTATTGTGTTCTTTGAAAGAGTAATATCAGTTGGAGCATCGTTGATGTTTGAAACAGTAATTGTAAATATGTCAAAAGCGGAAAAGTTTCCATCATTTGCTGTTACCTTAACACTTATTTCCCCAACATTACTATTTAGCGGTGTACCGCTGAATTTCCTTTCTGATGGGCTAAAAGTCAACCATCCAGGTAGCTGACTGTCATCCTCTAAAGCCGCAGTATAATTCATTGCATAATTATCAAGATCTTTGAAGGTATCTTCCTGAAAAACGAAACTGAACAAAGAATCTTCATCAACATTCTGGTCAGGTATCAAATTGAAAAGTACAATACCCTCATTTACATTATCTACATTAATTGTAAATACACTATCTACGTATTTTCCTTTGAAATCTACACTTCTTATTTTTATAGTGTAAAGATTTTTCGATTCATAGTTAAAAACTGCGGAAGTCTTGAGTGTATTACCAGATATGCTAAACTTTGTGTTGTCACTATAATTAACGTCATCAATTAGTGAATACGTAAAAGTATCTCCTACGTCTTCATCTGAAGTTGTTAATGTTCCAACAGTAGTTCCTGCAGCAGAATTTTCAGTTATATGATTATTTCCCAATAAGATACCTGTCGGAGTATCATTTTGGTCAGTTATCGTAATGGAAAACGTTTGTTCAAACCATAGATTGCCTGCTCCAGAATCAGTTGTTCTTATTGTTATACTGTAGCTGCTTTTTCCTTCATAATTAAACATTTTGTTCGTCTTTAGCTCATTTCCTTCAATAACGAAAGCAGACAACTCCTGTTCCACTATTGTATATGTAAATGTATCACCTATATCTTCATCCACAGTACCAAATTGTCCGACTGTAAATCCCAATGCAACACTCTCACCTATACTTGTGTTACTCAACGTAATTTCTGTAGGTGTATCATTTGTGGCCTCCACAGTAATAGTAAATGTATCGGAAGTAGACAAATTCCCATCACTTGCTGTTACCTCAACATTAATTACCCCTACATCTCCAATAAGAGGAGTTCCTGTAAAGGTTCTTGTGCCTGGCGTAAACACCAGCCAACCTGGAAGTTCACTTCCATCAGCAAGTTTTGCTGAATATGTCATTAGAGTGTTTTCAGGCTCGTTAAACGTATTAGAAGCAAATTGGAAGGTAAATCCGTTATCCTCATAAGCAGTTTTATCTGGAATAGGATTTGCCAGCATTGGTGCTTCATCCACATCTGAAATAGTAATTGTGAATTGTTTTGAAAAAGAAGCCCCTGCTGCATCAGTTGTTGTAACTCTGATTGTATAGCTGCTCTTTATTTCATAGTCGGCCTGTTCAGCAATTATAAGCTCATCACCCGAAATTTCAAAGCTTCCATTGTCAATATCGCCGCTTCCTGCTGTCAAAGTGTATGAAAATATATCACCTGCATCAATATCTACAGAATTCACATTCCCAACTACCGTTCCAACAGGCATATTTTCTGATATAACGGTATTTGAAATTCCTATATCTGTGGGTGCATTATTAACTCCACTGTCACTGATATTTATTGTAAACACCTTGTCATAAGACTGCCCTGTAAAATCAGTTGTTCTAACGCCTACTGTATAGCTGTTCTTAAGGTCATAATTGAAGGTTATGCCTCCTGCGACTTTCAGCTGATTTCCAACTACTGTAAAGCTGGCATTATTAGCACCACCTATACCTTCTACCAGTGTATATGAAAAAGTATCTCCCACGTCTATATCCGATGTTGAGAATGTTCCTACAGTTGTTCCTTCCACTGCTGTCTCCGGTATTGTGTTATTGGAAAGCGTAATATCTGTTGGGGTATCGTTGGTATTTGAAACAGTAATTGAAAATATATCAAAGGTGGACAAAGTCCCATCACTTGCTGTAACTTTTATGCTAATTGTTCCTACATCGCTGTTTAACGGCGTACCACTAAAAGTCCTTGTATCGGAGTCAAATGACAGCCACCCCGGTAAAGCTCCACCTCCTGAAAGTGCTGCTATATAAGTCAAAGAGTTACCATCTTCATCAAAAAAGGCGCCGGTATCAAACTGAAAATTGAATCCAATATCCTCAGTTGCCGTCTGATCTGCTATTCCTCCAGCTACTACAGGTGCATCATTCATATTATTTACTGTTATTGCAAATGCTTTTTCAAACCAAAGTCCACCTGCATCAGTTGCTCTTATTCTGATGCTATAATTGCTTTTGGTCTCACAATTAAAAACAGCACCACTCTTGAGCTGATTTCCCGATATTGAAAAGCTGGCATTATCAGTTGCACCTTCTCCAGCAACCAGCGTATATGTAAAAGTATCTCCAGCATCAGCATCTGTGGTATTTATTGTCCCAAAAGCAGTTCCTGCCGAAATATTTTCATTAATGCTGGTACCTGTCAATGAAATGTCCGTCGGTCCGTCATTCGCATCTGTTATGTTAATTGTAAAAGCCTTAACAAATGAAAGTCCACCTGCATCAGTTGTTTTTATACTTATTGAATAGCTGTTCTTCACCTCATAGTTGAATATAGCGTTTGTCCTAAGTTCATTTCCCACAATAGCAAAATTAGCACTATCCGCACCATTCTCAATTGTATATGTAAATGTATCCCCTACATCTTCATCTGTAGTGCTTAATGTTCCCACTACAGTGCCGGTTGAAAGATTTTCAGCTACAAAGTTCTTTGTCAATGCAAGGTCAGTTGGTACGTCATTTGTATTTGAAACAGTTATACTGAAAATATCTGAAGCAGAAAAACTCCCATCTGTCGCTGTAACCTTTATATTTAATGTTCCTACATTTGCATTTAAAGGTGTCCCACTAAATTTTCTTTCTGCTGCTGTAAAAACCAACCATGCCGGAAGAGCACTGTTATCATCCAAAGTTGCCGAATAACTCAGGCTGTCTCCATCAATATCCGTAAAAGTGCCTGCTGGAAATATAAAAGAAAATGCAGAATCTTCTATCGCACTTTGATCAAGTATCAGACTGTTAAGTGTAATGCCTTCATTTACATTTGTAACATTAATTGTAAATGCCTTTTCAGTATACTGCACTATAGAATCTTTTACCCTGACTCTTATGCTATAGCTGTTTTTAACTTCATAGTTTGGAGAAAACGCTGTCTTTAGTGCATTGCCCGATATGGTAAAGCAGGAATTGTCAGTTGATCCTTCTCCTTCGACCAATTCGTAGGTAAGAGATCCGCTTTCATATGCACTACCAAAGGTTCCTACTGTTGAGCCAACCGCTGAATTCTCTGCCACAGTGCTTCCAGATAAAGAAATGTCAGCAAAGAATTCCACATTATCTATGTTTAAACTGTTGCCTGCATTAGCATCCGAATAAAAACCAATTGTACACTGGCTATTTGTAACCTGAATGTTTCCAATACTTACCTCAGTCCAGCTTGCTGTCTGTAAAATATTATATTTTAGTGAAGCCCCGCCATAATCCTTTGCTTCAAAGTAACATGAATTCTGAGAACCGGAAGACTTGACCATGGCCTTAGCAGTGTACACACCATTTGCAAGACCAGTTACTGTCTGGTATGTGTAGGTTGAATAGGCAGAACCGCTATAGTGTGTCAGGTTAAAATAATTCGAATATCCTCCAAATTCAACAAAATCAGCGTCAGAAGTTCCTGTAGTACTCCATCCGATAGGCGACTGAGTGGTACTGTATTCAGAATCAAACCTTGAATTGACAAGCAAATTCTGTCCAGGGATTACAGCACTTGTAGTAAAAGTCCAACTTGTTTTATCACCGATTCCGGCATAAGCATTCTGAGTTTCACTTTTATCAGCAAAAGCTCCTGAATCTATGGCAACATAGTACTTGGTACCCCCTCTCAGTGGCGAAGATATTTGAATTGAAACTTCTTTCCCACTTATGGATACCTTTGGACACGTTGCATCAATTTTTTCTACAACACTATCATCACTGCTCTTCTTTATATAAATATATTTTCCTGCAACACCTTTAACATCTTCACTGAATGTAAGACCAATCTGCGTTGAAACAGATATATCGACAGCATTATTTGCAGGGCTGTAAGCTGAAACTGTCGGATTATTGTTATCATTTGCATATGCCGGTGCAATAGCTGCTATAGCATGAGACGATTGCTGTCCTACATCAGAACACTGCCAGCCCATAGATTCTGTAGCTGCAGTATTAATCTGTCTTGTAGCACTTGCTCCGGAACCGGAAGCTCCCATTATACTCCACAACGTTGACATACTAGGGACAGTAGTTGTTGGGGAAGCAGTATTTAAATAACTTGAATAAACATCGACGAGCCATGCACCATTCGTAAGTGTCGTTATATTTGTAGAGATTGAATTTGATGCAGAAGTATTACTTGCCGTAGCTTCGGGCTGTTCCTGCTTAACACCATAAAAAGAAACAGTTCCTGAAATTGCAGAACAACTTCCTGAAAATGTAACAGTTACAGGATATGAACCGAGAGAAGCCGGGAGATCCTTATCCATAATATACCACAATTCTGAAGTAACAGAGTACCCACCACCACTCATAGATCTTTGAGTAAGCTTTGTCATATTAACACCGTTAAATTTAACAGACGTAGCTAGAACAGGTGTATCAGAAGAATTCTTGCTTGCACATTGAAAAATAACCATCCTGTTTGTTCCACTTGAATTCTGTATGTTATGATTCCATGTTTGTTCACTCATATTACTAATAGAGTTATTGCTTGCATTTTCTAAATGTATTGAATCTGCATTCGGAATAGTAGTAAAAGCCCATGTTGTCTTATCACTAATACCTGCATATGAGTTTAGACCAGTTGCCTGGTCGACAAATGCTCCTGCCTCGATGTTAATATAGTATTTTGTATTTCTGCTGAGAGTCCCTGCTGGGTTAATAGTCACTGAAAAATTGGAATTATTAACTGTGATTTTGGCATCAGTTGCCTCAATAGACTCAAAGGTAGAGTCATCACTTGCTTTCTTGATTGTAATGTATTTGCCTGCAACAGCAGTAACTGGTTTATCAAAATATAACATCATTGTAGTGTCTGTATATTCATTTGTTCCATTATTAAAAGGCAAATACTTTATGGCTGAAGGAGCAGACGAAGCATATACCTGTATAGGAATAATAACAGGCAAAACAATGGTAGCTAAAAATGCAATACAAAGCACCATTGATATGATATTCTTTAGTGGAAACTTTATCCATAACATTTCTAAAACCCCCAAATACGCAATTGTAAGTTAATAACGGTAACTTATATTCTATAATCACCTGAGCCCCAAATGCTAAAACAGCATTTGCTGACAAAAAAATAGAAAAAGTTCAGAATTATATGTATCTAAGGATTTTATCGGCTAAAGAGGACTTTTTTTTTATAGCATAAATAAAAAAAGAACCCCTTTCTTGACATTATGTATATGCAAAGAAAGCGGTTTATAAGGGAAAAAGGAAGTATCAGTTAAATTATAACTCTCAGAAAAGTGGCCTAAGAATGCTCACTAGAATTATAACTTTCTACAAATACTTTCCTTTATAGTATATTCGCTAATATTTATTTTTTTGTTCACTCAAAAATAAAATAATATAAAATTTTTTTTGCCTCTTTTACTTGGCTCAATCCCATCTTTCAAATGAAGACTTTAAAATACTCTCAATCATTTTCTCGTAATCAATATCATTTAATTTGCAGCACTGTGCCATAGTTCTTACAGGATGCAAGGAATCATCTGCATTAAACTCAAGGAAATAATGCTTCCCATATTCATCCACACGTATGTCAAATGTCCCATAATCAACAGGAAGGAACATTTCATAAATAGCCTGGCAATCAGATTTTATGCTTTTATACTCAGGTAAGTTTATATCTCTTCTTACCTGATAATAATCACCATTAACCTTCGCACTGAAATAAATAAATTCATTTCTAAGAGATGACCCACCACCGTTTAAATATTCTACCATACCGATAAACTTTTGATTTTTGTTCCCTATAACGACGATCTTGTACTCTTTCCCAGCAATAAACTTTTCAATAATTAGCGGCATGTGTAATGTACTATATATAGCTTCAATTTTGGAAAACAACTCTTCTTTGTTATATGCAACAGCATTAGCATTAATACCAATTGAATTACCTTCATACGCAGGTTTGATTATTATTGGAAATTCGGGCAATTCAAGCTCCTGCACTTTTGAAATATTATCAATATAAGCCCATGGAGGTGTCGGTATATTCATCTTATCCCATAAAGACTTCATCAGATGTTTATTCTGGCATACCATCTTTGTATAAGGATCAGCTCCGCTATAAGGAACACCTGCGGCCTCATAAATTGCAGGCGCCACCGAAAGCCTGAACCTTCTTCTGAATCCAACTGAAAGATTAAATATAAAATCCACCTGTTTTTTTACTATGCCCATATTTGTAATAATATCATCAGGAGTACCAAGTATTCTTACTTCAAATCCCAGATTTTTCACTGCACTAACTACTGCTGAAATCTCTTCCTTTTCCCTCCAATGATATAGAACATCAATATTTACATGCTCTTTTCGAACCATAGTGCTTGCAACCTTTAGTGCGTCCTCTCTTGACTCGAACACAATCCCAATAGTATTAATTTTCAACCCCCACTCCCCCCAATTTATATTCCCTTAATTCCTTTCCTTTCCTAATCCTTTTCTTACTCTCAACTTTTTCTTCTTTTCCTTTTATTATATAAAGCTATTGTAATTAGAGCCACAACTGCTATCATAGCGCCTGATATCAACAAAACATTCGATAATCTAACACCGTTAGCTTGTCTATTGGCCTGATTATCTGTACTCTGAGGTTTTTTCCCCGCTTCAGTATTAGCAGGTTCAATGTTAACAAGAACCTCTATAGATTTATAATCGTAGGTTGTTTTAACAAGTGCTTGTCCCTCGCTAACAGCCTTCATGGTACCATTCTTTTCAACTGTCAATATATCATCTCCGCCACTTACCTCAAACAAAGTAGCATCGGTAACATCTGTAGAAACTCCATATGGATGACTCAATATAATTTTAAGTTGTTTCTGTTCTCCAGCTTTCAAATTCACTTCATTGGATTCTGCACTTATATTGTTAAGGTTATTCCAACTAACCCCATCTTCAGAATTAAGAATTGTTCCTTCATCACCAATAGCAATAAACTTATCTTTAGAGTATATAACGTCCTTCAAAGTCTTTCCTGTTGCATTAGCTTCCTTATGCCAGCTATATGCATCAAGTGAAGACAAAATATTTCCCCCGTGACCTGCAACTAAAAATTTGTTCCCAGTCCACACTACAGAATAAATACACTCTGAAATGTCCATTCCTTCCTTCTTAAGTACAGATTCGGCGTTTTCATCCTGAGTCCAGGTTATTCCATCTCTAGATAGCCATATGCTCAAATGATCACCAACAACAATGTATTTATCACCATCCCATGCAACATCAGTAAACATAGTGGTTGAAGCTGGTTCTGATTTTACTTCATCCCATGTAATACCATCAGTAGAGGTAAGAATAAGCATTCCACCTCCAACAGCTATATATCTGCCATTTACCCATCTAACCCTGTAAATACTTTCGGCTGTTGCCATTCTTCTGCGATTCCACATATCTCCATCTTTAGATACTAAAATGGTACCATCATGTCCTGCCACAACAAATTCTCTTCCACTGCTTGCTGCACCATATATATTAATTTTCTCGTCTATATTTGCTTTTGTCCAGCCTACGCCATCGGTAGAAGTCAAAATCGTCCCCTTATCTCCTACTGCAACAAACTTTCCCATTCCCCAAACTATTCTGTTTAGTTTTTCTCCTGCTGGTGCAGATCTTTTAGTCCAGCTTACTCCATTATCTGAAGTGATAATAAATCCTGCATCTCCTACTGCTGCATATAAACCAGAATCACTTCGGGCTATACTTTGTAAAGCAGGTTCGAGGTTGTTCTGAGCAAATACGATAACGCTTACCAAAAGTAGTACGACCATTACCAATGCACATGCTACCCTTTTCATTTAGTTCACTCTCACTCCCATAAATGTTTTGTTTTATTCAATTCTAACATATAACAGAAAATATTGTTATAGGCAAATCACAATGTTTACAATACAATATATCCTTAAATCTAAACAAATATTATAAAATCCCACTTACCATATCAAAGTGAAGCAATATTTTTTCCATAAACACTCTGTTTTAAGGACATAAAAAATGCACCTTCAAATGTTATCATTTATCATACAACACTTAAGGTGCATTTCATATTGCTACTTTTTATTTTTCATTAAGGAATAGCGGAAGCTATATTTCCAGCATCCTAAGTAAACTTAAATCTTAAAATGAATTACTTTTGTCCAAGGTCCCCTTCCTTCTTTATAGCAGCTTGTGCAGCGGCAAGCCTTGCTATTGGAACTCTAAATGGCGAACACGATACATAATTCAATCCGGCTTTATGGCAAAACTCTACTGATGATGGATCTCCACCATGCTCTCCGCATATACCAAGCTTGATATCTGGTCTTGTCTGTTTACCAAGCTTTGCTGCCATCTCAACAAGTCTACCTACTCCATTCTGATCAAGCCTTGCAAATGGGTCTGACTCATAAATCTTTTTATTGTAATACTCTTCAAGGAACTTACCAGCATCATCACGGCTGAAGCCGAAAGTCATCTGGGTGAGGTCGTTTGTTCCAAACGAGAAGAATTCAGCTTCTTTTGCTATTTCATCAGCAGTAATTGCAGCTCTTGGAATCTCAATCATTGTTCCAACCTTATATTCAAGCTTCATTCCTGACTTTTCTATTACTTCATTTGCTGTTTTTACTACAACATCCTTAACAAATTTCAATTCCTTAATATCGCCTACCAATGGGATCATGATTTCAGGTATAACATTCATTCCCTGTTTATTAACATTTATAGCTGCTTCAATAACAGCTCTTGTCTGCATCTCAGCAATTTCAGGATAAGTAACCGCAAGACGGCATCCTCTATGTCCCATCATAGGATTAAACTCATGAAGATCTGCAACAATTCCTTTTAGGTCTTCAAAGCTCATTCCCATTTCTTTAGCAAGTGAAGCTATATCTTCATCAGCTTGTGGAAGGAATTCATGAAGCGGAGGATCCAGGAATCTGATCGTTACAGGGTATCCCTTCATTTCCTTAAACAAACCTTCAAAGTCTCCCCTTTGCATAGGAAGCAATTTATCAAGAGCTTTTCTTCTTTGCTCCTCAGTCCTTGCAACAATCATTTCTCTCATTGCAGGTATTCTGTCAGCATCAAAGAACATATGCTCTGTACGGCAAAGTCCAATCCCCTCTGCACCAAACTTCATAGCCTGTGCTGCATCAGCAGGTGTATCGGCATTTGTTCTTACCTTCAATGTTCTTAATTCATCAGCCCAACCCATCAATGTTGCAAAATCGCCTGTCATTTCAGGCTGAACTGTAGGTAAACGATCACCATAAACATTACCAGTTGAACCATCAAGAGAAATCCAATCTCCTTCAACATACTTCTTTCCATTTTTATCAATAAAATACTTTTCTTCCTCATTAATTTTCACATCATTACATCCTGCAACACAACATGTCCCCATACCACGCGCAACAACCGCTGCATGGGAAGTCATACCGCCACGTCCAGTAAGTATTCCCTTTGAAACATGCATACCTTCGATATCTTCCGGAGATGTTTCAAGTCTAACAAGAACAACAAACTTCTCACCATTTTTGTAAGCATTAACTGCATGCTCAGCTTCAAAATATATCTTACCTGTAGCAGCTCCTGGTGATGCTGGTAATCCTTTTGCAACAGGTATGGCAGCTTTTAAGGCTTTAGGCTCAAAGTTCGGATGCAAGAGTGCATCAAGCTGTTTTGGATCAACCTTCATTACAGCTTCACCTTTTGTAGCCATTCCCTCATTAACCAGATCAACAGCTATTTTCAAAGCAGCTGCAGCAGTTCTTTTACCATTTCTGGTCTGCAGCATAAACAGCTTACCTTTTTCGATTGTAAACTCCATATCCTGCATATCTCTATAGTGTTTTTCAAGTTTTTCTGCAATATCTATAAATTGATTATAAGCATTAGGATTGATTTCTTTGAGTTGATCTATTGATTGAGGTGTTCTGATACCGGCAACAACGTCTTCACCCTGTGCATTCATCAAGAACTCTCCATATAGCTTCTTTTCTCCTGTAGATGGGTTTCTTGTAAAAGCAACCCCTGTACCGGAGTCATTTCCCATATTTCCATAAACCATTTCCTGTACATTTACAGCGGTTCCCCAGTCACCTGGAATATCATTAAGTCTTCTATAAACTATAGCTCTTGGATTGTCCCAAGAACGGAAAACTGCTTTAACAGCTTCCATTAACTGAACTTTTGGATCTTGAGGGAAATCAAATCCCTTTTCTTTTTTGAAGAGTTCTTTATATCTTTTGACAACTTCCTTTAAATTATCAGCTGTCAAATCTGTATCGAAATGAGCTCCATTTTCTTCTTTAACAGCATCAAGTATCTTTTCAAACTTTGGTTTGTCTACTTCCATTACAACGTCACTAAACATCTGAATAAATCTTCTATAACTATCATAAGCAAATCTTACATTGTCAGTAAGTTTTGCAAGACCTTCAACAACAGTATCGTTAAGTCCTAAGTTTAATATTGTATCCATCATTCCAGGCATGGAAGCTCTTGCTCCAGACCTAACTGAAACTAAAAAAGGATTGTTCGGATCACCAAATTTCTTACCTACAATTCCTTCAGTCTTTGACATCATTGTATAAATTTCTTCTTCGATCTCTTTAGAAATAACTTTACCATCCTGATAGTACTTGGTACATGCTTCCGTCGTAACTGTGAAGCCTCTAGGAACAGGAAGGCCTAAACCCGTCATTTCTGCCAGGTTGGCCCCTTTGCCGCCAAGCAGGTTTCTCATTGAAGCGTTTCCTTCGTTAAAAAGATATACATACTTTGCCATTAAAAAAAACCCTCCCATTTACTTTTTTGTGTATCATTTATGTACTATATTCTAGAAATGTATATTAAATATACTTTTCTTATTTCTTATAAATGGACATCTGTGGGAACTGCTTTTCTGACCATACTAATTATAACATACTTATAAAATTTTTCATTAATTTTTTTGAAAAATTACGAATAAATATACAAATTTTCTATGGGTAAAAATCCCTTAATAAGTCTCTCCAAAAAATTAATAATTATTCTTCTTAGCACTTTTCTACTGTAAAAAAAGGACGTGGGCAATTTATCAAAGCCTACATCCTTTATAAGAAGATATAACTAATTCTTATCTATTAACTAAAATTCAAACTTACCTTCAAAGTAATTATCCAAATCCTCAATCTTTACTCTAACCTGCTGCATATTATCCCTATCCCTGATTGTAACACTCTTATCCTCAAGTGAGTCAAAATCAAATGTTATGCAGTAAGGAGTTCCGATTTCGTCCTGTCTTCTATACCTTTTTCCTATACTTCCGGTTTCATCATATTCACATACATACTTTTTGGTAAGCGCTTCATATACCTTGTATGCATCATCACCAAGCTTTTTGGAAAGCGGAAGTATAGCTATCTTAACAGGTGCAATTGCAGGATGGAAATGCAGAACAACCCTAACATCACCTTCTGCTACCTCTTCTTCATCATAAGCATCACACAAGAACGCAAGTGTAACCCTGTCAGCACCAAGTGAAGGCTCAATACAGTATGGAACGTACTTTTCATTCGTAGTAGGATCAAAATATGACAAATCATCTTTTGAATGCGTCATATGCTGCTTCAAGTCAAAGTCAGTCCTATCTGCAATACCCCAAAGTTCTCCCCAACCGAATGGGAATTTGAATTCAATATCTGTTGTTGCATTACTATAGTGTGAAAGCTCTTCCTTCTCATGATCACGCATCTTCAAGCTGTCTTGGTTTATTCCAAGGTTTAAGAGCCAGTTAAAGCAATAGTTTTTCCAGTAATCAAACCACTCAAGATCTTTTCCGGGTTCACAGAAAAATTCAAGTTCCATCTGTTCAAATTCACGAGTCCTGAATGTAAAGTTACCAGGAGTAATTTCGTTTCTGAAGGACTTACCTATCTGTCCGATTCCAAATGGTATCTTCTTTCTTGAAGTTCTTTGAACGTTTTTGAAATTAACAAATATTCCTTGAGCTGTTTCAGGCCTTAAGAATATCTCCGCCTTTGAGTCCTCTGTAACTCCTTGAAAAGTCTTAAACATAAGATTGAACTTTCTGATATCGGTAAAGTTAGCAGATCCGCAATTAGGACATTTTACTCCTTTTTCCTTTACATATTCAATAAGCTGATCGTTTGTCCAGCCATCAATCCTAACATCCAGATTGTTTTCAGCATTCCAATCCTCTATCATTTTGTCAGCCCTGTGACGTGTCTTACAGTCCTTACAGTCAATTAACGGATCACTGAAGCCTCCAACGTGTCCTGATGCAACCCACACCTGTGGATTCATAAGAATAGCACAGTCAACACCAACATTATATGGACTTTCCTGCACGAATTTTCTCCACCATGCCTTTTTTACATTATTCTTGAGTTCAACCCCCAAAGGACCGTAATCCCAAGCATTTGCAAGTCCTCCATATATGTCTGATCCCGGATATACGAAACCTCTATTTTTCGCAAGTGCGACTATCTTGTCCATAGTCTTTTCAAATTCCATCAAAAATGCCTCCTTAACAATATCAATATATATATTTTTAATCTTCATTCACTTGTTGTCAATAATAATCTTTTCGCAACAAAGCTAACACTTCATCTAAAATCCTATCCCCAACTTCTGTTTTACTCATTATAGGAAAATCCAGTATATTTCCGTCTCTTTTTATGATCTTTATTATATTTGTATCAGTTTCAAACCCTGCACCTTCCTGTGTAACATCATTAGCGATTATCAAATCCAAATTCTTTGAAGTAAGCTTTTCACAGGCATTATTGATAAGATCATTAGTTTCCGCACTAAACCCTACCAATATCCTGTTTCCTTTCACTTTTCCAAGTTCTTTCGCTATGTCAGGGTTTTTAACTAATTCTATAGTCAAATTGTCATCTTTCTTTTTAATCTTCTTATCTGATGTATTAGCACATTTGTAATCTGCTACAGCTGCAACCATAATTAATACATCAAAGTCCTCATAGCTTTTCATCACTTCACTAAACATTTCATGAGCAGTTTTTACTCCGATGACCTCAACTCCACATGGAGTCTTAAGATTAACCGGGCCTGATATAATCTTGACCTTAGCACCCCTTTTACTTGCCTGTGCTGCAATAGCATATCCCATTTTCCCAGACGATTTGTTGGAAATAAACCTTACAGGGTCTATAGGTTCCTGCGTAGGTCCTGCAGTTATCAAAACTTTTAAATCTTTTAGATCACACTTACTGCAAACAAGTTCGCTGACACTTTCCACAATAGCCGACGGTTCAGGCAATCGTCCCCTTCCTACAGTTCCGCATGCCATACGTCCGGTTTCAGTTTCTAAGAATATATATCCACGTTCAGAAAGTTTTTTTATATTATCTTGAACAATTGGATTTTCATACATATTGGTATTCATTGCCGGCACAAAAACTACAGGAGCTTTTGAAGCCATTATTGTAGTTGAAAGCATGTCGTCGGCAATACCGTTTGCAACTTTTCCAATTATGTTTGCAGTAGCAGGAGCAACCACTATAACATCAGCTTTTGTAGCTAGTGATATATGCTGTATATCCCACTCCTTCGGCTCATCAAACATATCTGTTATAACAGGATTATGTGCAATTGACCTGAAGGTCAGTGGAGTAACAAACTTAGCAGCATTTTCGGTCATAATTACATTAACATCCGCATTAAGCTTTTTTAGCCTGCTAACTACTTCAACCACTTTATATGCTGCTATGCCGCCACAAACACCTACTACAACTGTTTTGCCCTCTAACATAAAATCCTCTCCATAACAAGAAATCACAGGGTTTTTAGTATCCCTAAATTCCTCAAAAAATAAGATTGGGATTGAGAAAAACCATTAGCGTCTCAACCTCAATCTAAACTTTATAAATTACATACACCTTACTTTATTCCGCTCTTTGTCCTGATATATGTAATCTTCTGCTCATCAATTTCATTAATTGCAATAGTTACCGGTTTTTCAGACTCACATTCTGTAAGCTTATGTGCGCCTTCTGTAATTTGTCTTGCTCTTTTAGCTGCCGCTACAACCAATGTATATCTGCTGTCTACCCTATTTAGCAATGAACTTATACCGGGATCAATCATTGACTGTTTCTTTACATTATTATCTTTCATAAGTCTCAAACCTCCAATTAGTTTTTTGCACAATTTATTTCTAAGCAAAACTCCTATTTTCTATTCCAATACTCTCAAGTATATTTATGTTCCTTTCGAACTTAAGTTTTTCTGAGGTTAGTATACTGCTAATGCTACTTACAGCCTCTTCAATCCTATCGTTCACAACAACATAGTCATATCTGTCTACATAGTTCATTTCTTTTATAGCCTTATCCATACGCTTATCTATAACTTCAGCTTTTTCCGTACCTCTGGCTTCTATCCTTCTTCTTAACTCTTCAAAGGATGGTGGCAGAATAAATATTGATACACAATCAGGGTAAATCTTTTTAATGTTCAATGCACCTTCAACCTCAATCTCCAGTAAACAGTCAAACCCTGATTTTATAGTGTCCTCAATACACTTTTTGGGTGTACCATAAAAATTATCACAATATTTTACCCATTCTACCAGCTCATTGTTTTTAATCATGCTGTCAAATTCTTCATGTGTTTTAAAAAAGTAATTTACTCCATCTATCTCGCCACTTCTTGGACTCCTTGTCGTCGCAGAAACAGAAAACCTTATATTTTTTTCTCTTTCTTTTATATTGCTAAGAAGTGTGCCCTTACCAGTGCCTGATGGGCCTGAAACTACCACTAAAAGTCCCTCACGGAACATCACAGTTCCCCCTATTCTTCCAATTCTTCCTCTTCAACAACTACTTCAGTTTCCTTGCTGTTTAATCTATGAGCTACTGTTTCAGGCTGTACAGCAGATAATATTATATGATCACTATCAGTAATTATTACTGCTCTTGTCCTTCTCCCATAGGTTGCATCAACCAGCATTCCGCGCTCTCTTGCTTCCTGAATTATTCTCTTTATAGGTGCGGACTCAGGACTGACTATAGCAACAAGCCTGCTAGCGGATACAATATTCCCAAATCCAATGTTTATTAACTTCATTAATATTCCTCCTAATACTTATTCGATATTTTGTATCTGTTCTCTTATTTTCTCCAATTCACTCTTAATATCAACAACAAATTTTGTTATATTTAAATCATTGGCCTTTGAACCAATGGTGTTTATTTCTCTATTCATCTCTTGGATTAAAAAATCAAGTTTTCTTCCAACAGACTGCCCGATTTTCAATGTCTCCCTTAGCTGGCCGATATGACTTGTAAGTCTTACCAGCTCCTCATCAATACTGCACCTGTCTGCAAATATTGCTACTTCTGTCGCTATCCTGTTTTCATCAATAATCTGCTGATCAAGCAATTCTTTAATTCTGTTTTCTAATTTACACTTATATTCTTTTACAACTTCAGGAGCTCTTATACTAATTTCTTTAACAATATTCTCGATATAATCAGTTCTCTCCAGAATACAGTTTTTTAAACCTTCTCCCTCGATCTGCCTCATATTGATTAAGGAATCAACAGCACCATCTAAAGCTTCACTTATGAGCTTCCACATTTTTTCCTCGTCCTGCTCAACTTTCTCAACCTTCAATACATCAGGAAATTTAGCAATAAGGGAAACGGATATATCGTCCTGAAGATCGTATTTATCTTTCAAAAGCCTCACTGTATCAATATAGGTCTTTGCAAGCCCTTCATCAATCATTATACTTCTGGAATCTTCGCTGAAGTCATCAAAACTGACATAAACATCTGCTTTACCACGTGATACGGCTTTACTTACCACTTCTCTTACCTTGTCCTCAAGAAATGAAATCTGCCTTGGAATCTTAATATAAATATCACTATATCTATGATTTACAGTTTTTATTTCTACCAGGCATTCCATCCCATCAGCCTGTGACTTCCCCCTGCCAAACCCTGTCATACTTCTTATCATAATCAATTCATCCTTTTTATGAATTTAATATAGTCTTATTCCAAACAATATGCATTATAACATAATTATCGATAAATTACAGGTATAATCTTAATTTTTTTTGTGTTTTTTCCTATTTTCTCACGTTTACTTAATAAAAATGCAAATTACATGGCAATTTGCATTTTACTCGAAACCTAAATTAAAATGTCCTCATTCCCAATAGCAATTGTCTCATATATCCAAAGTCAATTGAATTGAATGAACCGTTACCGTCAATATCGGCTCCCTGATATCCAACATTGGGATCTGACGTTGGAAACTGTTTTATTGAACCAAGCAAATACATTCTCATATAACCAAAATCTATTGAATTTGCTGTTCCGTTGCCATCAACATCCCCTTTTACAACTGTTTGGGTTGTCTTTGTAGGTGTTGACGTAACTATTGGTGTTTGAGTTGATGTTTTAGTTGGTGTAGGTGTTGTAATATCAGTTAACCGAACAAGTTGCCAATTTTGATTTGCACCTGAGGCATCGGACCACTGTTGAATAAGTCCGCCATCATCAGTCGACCATTTTGTGACATCGAGCAGCTTTCCACTACTGCAATTTTTAATTTTGTAATACCCATCTCCAATATCTATAAATTGCCATTGCTGATTTGTACCTCCATTACTATACCATTGAATAATTGCACCACCATCTGAAGTAGAACTATCTTTAACATCCAAAACCAGTCCACTAGCTGAACTAACTATCTTTTTATAACCGCTGCCCGTATCAACTAGATACCAACTCTGGCTGGCACTAGTATTGTCGGTCCATTGAACAAGCTGTGCTGCTTGAGTTCCATCCCTGGAATCAAGCACCTTTCCACTATTTTTATTCACTATTTTATACTTTGTTGTATCAGGTATGTTTTCAGTAATTTTCCCTTCAGCAGCATTTATTTTTATAGAGTTATAAAATGGTAGTTGCAAGCTTGTATCTGATCTGAATTCTAAAGGAAGCCATACATATTGCGAATCATTTACTTTGCCATCCCAAGCTCCTGCCCACCTGTCTCCGGTATAGAGATATTCTGTTCCCGTAGAGCTCTGAACAGGTATTATAAATGCCGGTTGGGAGTTATATGTAGTAGAATTTCCCAGGTTATAAAGTGAAGACCACCCGCTGTCCAAGCTCTGTGAATAAGCATATTTTCCCTGGTTTGGATCCCAACCTGTACAACCCGAGGTAATAAGGTAATAATAGTTGTTTCTTTTAACAAGGCATGGCGCCTCTCTCTGTTGACCTACAAACAACTTTGCTTTAAGAGATGCTATGCTTTTATAGTCAGAAGTCAATTCATACACGTGCAAATCCATGTTTTCATTTGCCGTAGAAATAAAATAACCTTTACCATCTGTGTCAACAAATACATTGCAATCCCTTGACATATATCCCTGGAGTCCATGATCTGTCACGCCTGTAGATGCCAACGGTCTGAAGCTTCCACTATATGTATATTTGCCGTCGGGAGTTTTGCAATAAGCAACTGCAGCCCTTGCCTGAGCATAATTAATTCCATTCTCCCAGTGCATCCACATAATAAATTCATTTGTAGATGCATTATACATAACCTTTGGTCTTTCAATATTACACTTTGCAAGTTCTGATGCCGAATTTGGAGACAATACTTCGCCTCTGTATTCCCAGTTTACAAGGTCTGCTGATCGGTAACATCTGACTCCCAAAAAGTAATTTGAACTATCACGATATTCCCCATACCAATAGTAATAACCTCCATATTTAATTAATCCACCACCATGAGCATGTATTATGTTTCCTGACGTGTCTTTAAATTGTGTTCCATTTGTCAATGTACCTTCTGCTGCTAAAGACAATGAATTCGGAACAATCATTATCAATGAAAGAAAAAAAACTACCAAAGCAAGTGAAATAAATGATTTTTTCATAATAAAGTCTCCCCTATTTAATACTCACTTAACCTTTGATTTTTTTATAACAAATTATATTATGTTGAATTTGTGAATTCCAGATTTTATACCTTGTACCTGTTAGCTAAATCGAAACTTTAGAGTTTTAGACGCAAATCAAAATTAAGCCTATTTATATAAATTATAGACTAAACTAATAAAAACCACAATATACCTTTCCTCATTCAAAACAATATTTCCCATAAAAATAAAAGTCCTTGGAAATAAACATTCCCATGGACTTAAATACTAGACTTACATTTCTTGAATTATAGACTTATTATAGAATTATTCAACCAGAACATTTTTAATGGCCTGCATAACTCTTGACTTTTCAAAAGGCTTTACAACAAAATCTTTTGCACCAAGTTTAATAGCTTCTATAACCATTGACTGTTGTCCCATAGCTGAAACCATGATTATTCTGGTTTCAGGGCTGAATTTAAGAATATCGCTTACTGCTTTTATTCCGTCAAGTTCAGGCATAGTAATATCCAGAGTCATGATGTCTGGTTGATGCAACTTAGCCAGATCAATTGCATCATATCCGTTTGAGCCTTCACCTACAACTGTATACCCATCATACTCTTCAATCATCTTCTTTAACAGCGTACGCATAAAAATTGCATCGTCTACTACAACAAACGTAAGCTTTCTCATTAACCCACATCTCCCAATTCATACATGAGTATTGTTAAAACAGTAATTCCAGCAGTTTCAGTTCTCAGTATTCTTGGCCCAAGTGTAACAGAAGAAAGCCCACAATTAACTGCCTCCTCTATTTCTTGCTCTGTAAATCCGCCTTCCGGTCCGATAAAAACTGAGACTTCGCTTATATCTCCAACGCTTTTAAGAATTTGTTTTAAAGAGTTTTTTGACTCCTTTTCATAAGGTATCAATGATAACGGCACATCATGCACTTTCTTTATCGCCTCTTTAAAACTTATGGGAACTTCTATTTTGGGTATAATGCCCCTGTTACATTGTTTAGCTGCTTCCTGTGAAATACGGTTCCATCGTTCACACTTTTTCGCTGCATCTTTTTCACTATCCAGTCTTACTACAGTCCTTTCAGTAAGAACCGGAACTATTCTGCTTATTCCAAGTTCAACACTTTTCTGAATAATGAAATCCATTTTATCTGATTTAGGTAAACCTTGATACAGGGTAACTTTAATCGGAGGCTCAGTTGTGTTTTTATACGACTCAATAACCTTTGTATGCACAAAACCATCGCCAAAATCCTTAATTTCTGCTACATACTCATTTCCTATTCCGTCGCTGAGCGTGACAATTTCTTCACACTTTAGCCTCAACACTTTTTTAATGTGATTATAGTCTTCACCTGTAATATTTATATTATCGTCAAAAACATCTTTTGAGTTTATAAAGAATCTAGGCATCTAAATACAATCGCCACCCATTCCCCAAGTTCTTCAAATTGCTCGCATTTAAAACCCAGCTTTGTGTAGGCTTCAAGAACTTCCTGACTTCTTTCCTTTATAATACCTGAAGTAACAAACAGACCATCTTTCTTTAAATATGAAGGAATTTTGCTTGATATATCAATTATAACATTTGCAATAATATTCGCAACAATAATATCCGCTTTTTCCTTTTTGAGATCATCAATAACCCCTCTAAAAGCCGAAACTTTACCATCTACGCCATTTATAGCACAGTTTTCCTTGGCAACTTTTACTGCCACTTCATCAATATCAACCGCTGTAACAGCTTCTGCACCCAATTTGGCAGCTATTATTGAAAGTATACCTGTACCGCATCCCAGGTCTATTACTTTATCTCCCGGCTTCACATACTTCTCCAACAAGATAGAACACATTTGTGTAGTCTCATGCGTTCCTGTTCCAAAAGCCATTCCCGGGTCCATCTCTACAACTATTTCGTCGTTCTTTTTTTCGTAGCTTTCCCACGAGGGCTTTATAACCAATTTATCAGTTAAATTAAGTGGTTTGTAATATTTTTTCCAGGATGTACTCCAATCTTCATCATCCACCTGTGATGTCCCTACAAACCCTTCACCTACATTCAGAAACTGACTGATAAACTTAAGTTTTTCCTCAATTAGTGACGTAAGTTCGGAAATATTTTTTTCTTCTGAAAAGTACGCCTTTATTGTAACTGCCTCTTCCAGACTGCTTAAGAATTCTTCATCAGCATAGTCCAACGAATCAGGTTTTGACAATTCACTTATTATATCATTGGGGTCTTCAATAGCAACTCCACCTGCACCTATGGATGTAAGCATCTCCGTAACTGCATCGTATGCTTCCTCAGTTGTCTTTATCCTTACTTCATGCCAAATCATATACTAATAGTCCTCCATAAAAATATTACATTCCAAAGGCATCCTTTACTTTTTCAAAAAAAGACTTCCTCTGTTCATGCACTTCATCCCCACTTAATTCAGCAAAATCTTTTAGAATAGATTTTTGTTTGTCGTTAAGCTTCGTTGGCACTTCAACCTGTACCTTTACATACTGATCCCCGCGGCCATTTCCTCTCAAGAAAGGAATACCTTTACCCTTAAGCCTGAAAACCGATCCTGTTTGAGTACCTTCTGGCACAGTATATTTCACCTTTCCATCAAGTGTAGGAACCTCCAATTCAGTACCTAATGCTGCTTGCACAAAGGTTATCGGCATCTCGCAAACGACATCATTACCCTGTCTCTGAAAAATAGCATGGGGCTTTACCCTTATGGAAATATAGAGATCTCCTCCAGGACCACCTTTTGATCCGGGCTCTCCTTCTCCTCTTAAGGATATTGTCTGTCCGTCATCAATTCCTGCAGGGATATTAACTTTCATTTTCTTTGGTTTTCGTATCCTGCCTTTACCATTACATGCCTCACAAGGGCTTGTTATCACTTTACCCTCTCCGTGGCAAACATCACAAGTCTTTATATTCACAAATTGTCCAAAAGGCGTTCTCTGTTTATACTGAATCTGTCCCGTTCCATTACAATGCTGACATGTCGATGGTTGAGTTCCAGGTTTTGCCCCTGATCCTTCACACTTTTCGCAGACCTCCATCCTATTTATCGAGATCTCCTTTTCAACCCCAAAAGCCGCTTCCTCAAAACTGATATCTACAGAAGTTTTTAAGTCAGCTCCTTTTTGAGGTCCTCTACGGGCTTTCGTTGAAGAAGATCTTCCTCCAAAACCTGAGCCACCAAAGATCGTCTCAAATATATCTCCAAAGCCACCAAAATCACCAAAATCACCATTGAAACCGCCGCCAAAGCCTCCCTGTTCAAAGCCCGCATGACCGAACTGATCATACTGTGCTCTCTTTTGGGAATCACTCAAAACCTCATAAGCCTCATTTGCTTCCTTAAACTTAGCCTCAGCTTCTTTATTTCCCGGATTCATATCAGGGTGATATTGTTTTGCCATTTTCCTGTAAGCCTTTTTTATATCAGCATCGGATGCACTTTTGTCAACACCGAGGACTTCATAATAGTCTCTCTTATTAGCCACCCAATCAACTCCTTCAAATCATAAGTTTTAATAACACACATAGAAAAGATTATACCACATAGTATGTAAATTGCAAAAATATATTAATTACACTTCTCTAGATATTATACTTTGCAATAATATTACAACAAAGAGCCAAAGCCATTTTCAATGACTTTGGCCTTTCATTTGATAAATTAAACCTTGCACTAAATTATTTGTCGTCGTCAACTACTTTATAATCTGCATCGTACACGTTTTCCTGTCCATCTGGACCTGCCTGCGCTCCAGGATCTCCACCCATATCAGGGCCTGCTGCTCCAGGATTCTGCTGATAAATCTTTGCTGACACGTCATAAAATGCTTTACTCAAATCATCTGTTGCCTTTTTGATGGACTCAGTATCTGTGCCCTTCAAAGCTTCTTTTACCTTATTTATTTCAGCTTCGATTTTTGCCTTGTCATCGCTTCCAACTTTATCTCCAAGATCCTTCAAAGTCTTTTCAGACTGGAATACCATAGAGTCTGCATTATTTCTAACATCAACTGATTCTTTTCTCGCTTTGTCTTCTGCCTCAAACTTCTGCGCATCTTTTACAGCCTTGTCAATTTCAGCGTCAGAGAGGTTTGTGGAAGCTGTTATAGTTACTTTTTGCTCTTTACCTGTACCAAGGTCTTTTGCAGATACATGAACAATACCGTTTGCATCTATGTCAAAAGTAACTTCAATCTGTGGCACTCCTCTTGGAGCTGGTGGAATACCGTCAAGGTTAAACTCACCTAACAGCTTGTTGTCAGCAGCCATTTGCCTTTCACCCTGGAATACCCTTACTGTTACAGCAGTCTGTCCGTCTGCAGCTGTTGAGAATGTCTGACTCTTCTTTGCAGGTATTGTTGTATTTCTATCTATCAATCTTGTAAATACCCCGCCAAGAGTTTCAATACCAAGTGAAAGCGGAGTTACGTCAAGAAGCAGCAAATCTTTAACTTCACCTGTGAGAACTCCAGCCTGTATAGCAGCACCTACAGCAACACATTCGTCAGGATTTATACCTTTGAAAGGCTCCTTGCCAAAATACTTCTTAACGGCTTCCTGAACAGCAGGTATTCTTGAAGAACCACCAACCAATAGAATCTTATCTATTTTGTCTGGACTAAGGTTAGCATCCTGCATTGCACGTCTTGTCGGTTCCATAGTCTTTTCAACAAGATCAGCTGTCAATTCATCAAATTTTGCTCTTGAAATTGTAACATCAAGGTGCTTTGGCCCAGTCGCATCAGCTGTAATAAACGGAAGATTTACGTTTGTTGTTGTAACACCGGATAATTCAATTTTTGCTTTTTCTGCAGCTTCTTTAAGTCTCTGCATAGCCATTTTGTCATTCTTCAAATCTATGCCGTTTTCTCTCTTGAAAGTATCAACAAGGTGATTCATTATTCTTTCGTCAAAATCATCTCCACCAAGTCTATTGTTACCATGTGTTGCCAAAACTTCAAATACTCCGTCACCAATTTCAAGCAAGGATACGTCAAACGTACCTCCACCAAGGTCAAATACAAGTATTTTCTGTTCATGTTCCTTATCAAGGCCATAAGCCAACGCCGCTGCAGTAGGTTCGTTTATTATCCTTAAAACTTCAAGTCCTGCAATTTTACCGGCATCCTTTGTAGCCTGTCTTTGTGCGTCACTGAAATATGCAGGAACTGTTATAACAGCCTGAGACACTTTTTCACCTAAGTAGGCCTCAGCATCAGTCTTAATCTTTTGAAGAATCATTGCTGAGATTTCCTGTGGAGTATAAGAACCGTCGTCTACTTTTACCTTTCTGTCTGTACCCATATCTCTTTTAATGGATATTACTGTCCTCTCAGGGTTTGTAATAGCCTGTCTTTTAGCAACCTGTCCTACAAGTCTTTCACCTGTCTTTGAAAAAGCTACAACTGATGGGGTTGTTCTACCTCCTTCAGAATTTGCTATAACAACAGGTTCTCCACCTTCCATTACCGCCACACATGAGTTTGTGGTTCCTAAGTCTATTCCAATTACCTTAGCCATAATAAAGCCTCCTTCTATTAATATATATTTTTTTACGTTAAATTTCTAGTTTGCTACCTTAACCATACTGTGTCTTATAACTTTGTCCTTAAAAATGTATCCCTTTTGGAACTCTTCTGCTACAACATTTTCTCCATATTGTTCATCATCTATATGTGAAACAGCGTTATGCAGATTTGGATCAAACTCTTTACCTACAGCTTCTATAGCTTCAACATTGAGTTTCTTCATTACATCCTTGAACTGACGGTATACAAGATCTATTCCCTCTTTAAGTGAATTGTCCCCTGCATCGTTGTTTGCCGCCTGAACTGCTCTTTCTATGTTGTCAATTACAGGCAGGAAAGCAGCAACAACATCAATTGTAGCATCTAGATACAAAGCCTCTTTTTCTCTGGCAGTCCTTTTTTTAAAGTTATCAAACTCAGCCGCTGTTCTTTGCAGCATGTTGAAATAATCATCACACTGTTTTGTCTTTTCTTCAAGCTTTGACTTTAATTCTTCAACTTCCTGACTGGAAGCTGAATCTTCTGCCTGATTGCAACCACAACCACAATCGCATTCAGTTTCTGCCCCATCACCAAGACCTTTGTCTAAATACTCATCTTTATTCATATTTTGCTCTTTGTCGTTTTTGAAATTATCTTTCTTCTTCATTGGAATCTGTTAACCCTCCTTTGATTATAAATTCTTATCTCTATTCAAATCCTTGAAGTTTGTACCAATTAATCTATCAATTTCTTCATTTATTTTTCTTCTGACATAATTCATTGCTGCAAGAACCCTTGCATATTCCATTCTTGTTGGTCCAATAATTCCTATCGTTCCAATAACCAAACCGCCTAAATTATAGGTAGCCGTTATCAAGCTGCAATCCTGCATTTCCTCAATCTTGTTTTCTTTACCTATCTGAATATTAATACCACCATTATTATCATCACTGCCTATACTGCTAAGCACTAAAGATAGTATATCCTTTGTATCCATCAGGTTTAAAAATTCTCTTGCCTTAACAACGTCACTAAATTCCGGAAAATTCAATATATTGGTAGTACCATCAAGATATACTTCTGAAGCATCAATTTGATTAATGCATTCGGTCACGCCGTTTAAGATCGGCAACAATAACTCCTGGGATGACCCTATTAAAATCTCAATTTCCCTTATTACTACTATATTAATTTGTTCTAATGTAAGGCCACTTAATTTTTCATTAAAAATGTTTGAAACCCTTATTAAAAACTCGGGAGATACCGTATCCGGTATCTTAACCAAACTATTCTTAACAATCCCTGCATTGGTAACTACAACTACCAGTGCACTGCCTCTTTCAATTGGAACAACCTGAACAGCTTTTAAAACACTGTTTTTTCTTTCAGGTGTTGCTGCCATTGAGGTGTATTTCGTAAAACGTGACATGGTAGCAGATGCCTGCCTTAAAAGCTGACTGAGCTCATTGATTTTGGTCTCCATTTCACGCTTAATAGTATTTATCTCCTCAACAGTAAGTTCACAGGCTTTCATCAACTGATCCACATAAAACCTGTATCCCTTATCGGAAGGTATTCTACCAGCTGATGTATGCGGCTGTGTAAGATAACCCATCTCCTCAAGATCCGCCATCTCATTCCTTATTGTAGCAGAACTAAGTCCCAACTCGTGTTTTTTTGAAACTGACCTAGAACCTATAGGTTCAGCGGTACTGATGTAATCGTCGATAATTGCATGCAAAATCAACCTCTTCCTATCGTCCAAAAACATCATTATCTCTCCTTTTGTTAGCACTCTACCTTAATGAGTGCTAATACTATTTTAAAAATACCACCGTAGATTTCTTTTGTCAAGATGTTTTTATGGATATTATTTGCTTTTAAATTGTAATATTATTCGCACTAATTATTTTCTTCGCCGTAGCTTGTTTTCTCTTTCAATTAAAGAATTCTGGAAATATAACTTCAGCCATTCCTTAAATAAATTCCATGAACACTTGGTTTGCATAATCAAGCCCAATAGAGCTAAGGCTTATGAATCCTTCCTTTACAATTATCAATTTCCAGTCCACCAGTCTATTTATTTCTTTGCCATACACACTATAGATTTCTACACCAAATCTGCTCTTAAAATCCTCTACCCTTACACCGTCTATAAGCCTTAAACCTAGAATCATAAACTCAGCCATGCTTTCCTTCTTATTTATACTCTCTGCATTTTCAGAAGGAATTTTTTCACCTAGAATGCTGGATATATAACTTTCAATATCATAGACGTTGTTAAACCTGGTAGATTCAAAAAACGAATGTGATCCTGCTCCAATCCCAATATACTCTTCCACATCCCAATATACCAGGTTGTGCCGGCATTCATATCCCGGCTTTGCAAAATTCGATATTTCATAATGTTTGTATCCCTTTTTTGCAAGATAGTCTTTAGTGTAACTGTACATTTTTCGGTCAATATCATCATCTAAAGGTTCAAGTTCCCCATTTTCCAGCCTACTTCCAAATATAGTACCTTCCTCAATTTTAAGGCTGTAGCATGACATGTGCTCCGGGCCCAGTTCAGTAACACTTTTCAAAGTCTCGCACCAATCTTCAAAAGATTGATCAGGAATGCCGAATATTAAATCAACATTTATATTATCAAAACCAACTTGTCTTGCAAGTTTAAAATTATCTTCAAACTCTTTAGCTGTATGTATTCTCCCAAGCATTTTAAGTATCCTGTCCTGCCAAGCCTGCAGGCCAATACTTAATCTATTCACACCTATTTCCTTATATATTTGTAGCTTTTCCAAATTCAAAGTTCCGGGATTTGTCTCAATACTGATCTCAGCCTTTTTATCTATATCCAATTTCTGATTCAACAGGCTCATAATTTCATATATATATTGCGCATCAACCACCGAAGGTGTACCCCCTCCGATGAATACAGTTTTTATGTTGTAACCTTTAAGCTTTTCTGCATATAAGCTGATTTCCTTTTTCAAGGCATTAAAATATGCAGGGACAAGCTCGTCCCTGCATGCAAAGGAATTAAAATCGCAGTAAAAACATTTTGCCCTGCAAAAAGGTATATGAATATATATGCCTATACTTTTTTTATTATCCATACCAACACACACCCTTAGGAGTCTAACTTGAGAACGCTCATAAAAGCTTCCTGAGGAACTTCTACGCTTCCTACCTGACGCATTCTCTTCTTTCCTTCCTTTTGCTTTTCCAAAAGCTTTTTCTTTCTTGTTATATCTCCACCATAACACTTGGCCAAAACGTCTTTTCTATATGCTTTTACAGTCTCTCTGGCAATTATTTTACCTCCGATACAAGCCTGTATCGGTATTTCAAACTGCTGTTTATGGATGGTATCCTTAAGCTTTTCAGCTATTCTTCTTCCCCTTGAATATGCCTTCTCGCTATGAACTATAAACGAAAGAGCATCGACTATTTCACCATTTAAGAATATATCAAGCTTGACAAGGTCTGATTTTCTGTATCCTAAAAGCTCGTAGTCCAAAGAAGCATATCCCTTTGTTCTCGATTTTAATGCATCAAAAAAGTCATATATGATTTCATTCAAAGGCATTTCATAAGTCAGCATTACCCTGCCTTCATCAATATAACTCATATCTTTATATACTCCACGGCGTTCCTGAGACAATTCCATTATGTTACCAACAAATTCAGTAGGAGACATAATAGTAGCTTTAACAACAGGCTCCTCCATGAATTCAATTTCAGCTGTTGGCGGCAAATTAGTCGGGTTATCTATTGAGAACTGCTCACCATCAGTCTTTGTCACCTTGTATATAACGCTAGGCGCAGTAGTAACAAGATCAAAATCATATTCTCTTTCAAGACGCTCCTGAATTATTTCCATATGAAGAAGTCCTAAGAAACCACACCTGAAACCAAATCCCAAAGCTACAGAAGATTCCGGCTCAAACGTCAATGAAGCATCATTTAATTGAAGCTTCTCAAGCGCATCCCTTAAATCACCGTACTTAGAACCATCAGCAGGATAAATCCCACAGAACACCATCGGATTTACCTTCTTATACCCTGGAAGTGGCTCTTTCGCAGGATTCTCCGATAAAGTAACGGTATCCCCCACCCTTGTGTCTTTTACGTTTTTGATACTTGCAGCAATATAGCCAACGTCACCTGCTTTAAGTTCAGCACAAGGCGTCAATGCACCTGGTCTGAAATATCCTACTTCTGTAACCATAAAATCCTTTTTGGTATACATCATCCGGATTTCATCGCCAACCTTTACCTTGCCTTCCTTAACCCTTGTATAAACAATAACACCCTTATAGCTGTCATAATAAGAGTCAAATATAAGCGCACGCAAAGGCTCTTCTTCATCCCCTTCCGGGCATGGAACAACCTTAACTACCTTTTCCAGAACCTCTCTTATATTGAGTCCGCTTTTGGCGGAAATCAATGGAGCCCCACTTGCATCAAGCCCAATGACATCCTCTATTTCTTTTTTGACATGCTCCGGCTGTGCACTGGGCAGGTCAATTTTATTAATAACAGGCAGTATTTCAAGATCGTGTTCAAGAGCAAGATATACATTGGCCAAGGTCTGAGCTTCTATTCCCTGTGCAGCGTCAACAACCAGTATTGCACCTTCACAGGCAGCAAGACTTCGTGAGACCTCATAGTTAAAATCGACATGCCCCGGTGTGTCTATAAGGTTGAGTATATATTCCTCTCCATCTTCAGCTTTATGAACCATTCTTACAGCCTGAGACTTTATAGTAATACCACGCTCACGTTCAATATCCATATTGTCCAGAATCTGGTCTTCCATTTCTCGTTTTGTAAGCACCCCGGTTTCCTCAAGCATTCTATCTGCTAGAGTAGATTTACCGTGGTCTATATGCGCAATTATGCAAAAGTTTCTAATTTTCTTTTGTCTTTCACTTGCCATTAATTCATCCTCCAGTATAAAGGAAGTTCCTATGATTATACTTATATCAGCATATAATTATAACATAAGAACTTTTTTATGAATAGGTTATTTTTTTATTTATTTGTATTATATTTATTTTGTATTATTAAAAAACAATTTATGGCTTTACTATGAATGTCTGTGAGGTATTTCCTGTTTTTTCTACACCTTTATTGCTATAAACTACTTTTTTCGCATTGCTCTCATCCAAATAATATATTTCTATCTCCGGCAAGGAAGGGTTATTATCTTTATCATCTGGAATTATTAGTATATCCACAGTATTCTCACCTTTTTTTAACCCATCCATTATTAACCCCAAGTATGCTCCTATAACTGGCTCTTCATTATTAATAGATACAGAAACGAAACAGCTATTATGAAAACCTATTGATAAATACGATTTTGGTATTTCAACATTATTTATAGCAGGTACATCAGTTATTACCTTGCCATCAAGCATGTCACCAGTGATATCCTTAGCTGTAAACTTGTCCGTTTCGTTATAACCGTATCTATCCTCTACTAAGGTATAATCATATTTCCAACCACTATCTTCTTTCACAAATCTCAAAAAAACAAACGTAATCTTATCCTCTGCTTTTGAAGGCTTTTTGTAAACTATACCTATTGTAGGACCATTTTCAAACACACCACATCGAATAGCACCCTCAATATCTTTTATATCACTTAACAACTGATTTTCTGGCATTTTAGTTTCCCCTGTAGCTAAAAGATAATTTTTAACTATAGCATAATAACGTTCAGACACATATCCTTTAGCACTTTCAATGTCTCCCGTTTTATATGACTCCATATAACTATTGTAAATGGACTTCAACTCTGTTAGAAGCTTTTCATCAAATTTTGTAACCATGGCTAAAATAGAAACTGTCATATTTTCTGGTTCCCATTCAACTTTAGCTTCTAATACTTCGGATATAAATCTCAAAGGTACACTCGTTCTTCCAGATGTAATTACTGCAGGTACATCAAGCTGGATTTCTTCTCCATTAACAACAGCAAATGAATCTCCAATTTTCATTTTTATATCTATATCTTCTTTTTTAATCCCAATAACTTTTAGAGACCCGTCCCAAGTCACTTGTGCTCCTAATTTTTCACTTACAAATCTGATAGGTATTAGTGTTCTGTTACTTGATTTATCAATGTAAGGCTTTGCATCAGGAAAAACAACTTCACTTCCATTTACCTTAACAGTTAATTCACGTTCAGTTTTTCCTATATCTTGATTAG
This sequence comes from Acetivibrio cellulolyticus CD2, assembly GCF_000179595.2. Lineage (NCBI taxonomy): Bacteria > Bacillati > Bacillota > Clostridia > Acetivibrionales > Acetivibrionaceae > Acetivibrio > Acetivibrio cellulolyticus. Next base: position 245,608 of record NZ_JH556657.1, read on the forward strand.
TAGGAATCATAGTTTGTACTGTAAACGGCTTGGTATCTTTCCATATAAAAGCACTTGTAGATGCATTTTTCCCTTCCAAAACACCTATAATTCCCCCATCATCATTCACATCGTAAGGGTTTACGTCAAAAGCACTAGTAATGACACCAAAATCGATTTTCTTAACAGCACCTTCTTTCCATAAAACTGTTTCCCGCCAACTCTCATAAGCCAATACCATACCATTCTCATTTATACGAACATATATATTATCATCGTAAATATAATTGATACCAGAATGGCTCGTAGAATTTTCAAGGGTTATTAAGTCCTTAGTAACACCATCTTCCCATAAAATAATGTGCCATTTATTATCTTTTTTAGTATCAGAAAATCCGACAATTTGACCCTTTTCATTTATATCAGTGCCCAACGAGCAACTCCCAAGAGTGCCCAAATCCTTCATAGCACCATTCTCCCATAAAAACGCATGTCTTTCTTTTGCATCTTTAGTAAATAAGTAGCCTATAACTTGACCTTTATCGTTTATTGCAGTAGCCTTTGTATAATTTCCGCCGAGAGTACCCAAATCTTTCATAACTCCCTTTTCCCATAAAAACGCATGGTATTCGTTCTCTTTAGTCTCAGAAACACCCACCACTTGGCCTTTATTATTTATTGCAGTGGGCTCTACATCATTTCCACCCAAAGTACCCATATCCTTCATGACTCCATTTTCCCATAAAAACGCATGGTATTTGTTCTCTTTAGTCTTAGAAACACCCACTACTTGATCTTTATCATTCATTGCATAAGCCTTTGTATAAGTTCCACCAAGGGTACCTAAATCCTTAAAAACTCCCTTTTCCCATAAAAATGCGCGTACTTCGGTACCATTTGTAATATAACTACCTACAACTTGCCCCTTACTATTAGCACTATAAATGGTTGTTTTGTCTTTATCAATAGTGCCTAAATACTTCATTTCAGATTCTGCATATACAGACATGGCAGCTAACTGAAATAAAATAATCGCTGTAAATATTAACATTAGTTTTGTTAATAATCTAATGCTAGTATTTACATTTTTATTTTTCTTTGAAATCATTTCTTAACACACTCCCCACTTACTTAATGATTAAAATCTAAATAGAAATATATTATCTGGATTAAAGCAAATTTATAAAAATCGTTTATAGCAATAAAGATGAAAAAGCAGATGTCAGTAAGACCTTCTTTGTAAATCCTCCTGATAATTAATCCACTCTTGATATGCCAAATATGCTTTTGTTACTTGTTACAGCATCGTTCTTTTAATCGTGTAACATACCAAGCAATTCTGAAAAACTATTACAAACCTTCTCCATTGCTCTTTCTTGAGCTTCTTCAAGACTAAACCGTTTTAAATCTTCTGGATCGTAGTCGCTAGCATTTACTGCTATCTCATGATTCCAAAATACAATTGTCGGATTATTTTTGTCTTTCCTAAAATCGAAACAGAAATAATTTCCACCAGGATCAATAGCAAACGGGTAAATTCCATCCATGAATCTATCTTTGTTATTAATATATGTATTAACGATGTTATAAAAAGAATCATCCAAAAATGATAACAACTTGGCAAATACTCTAACATTACCATTAAGATCTACACCATTAGGTTTCGCTTTCCCCCCATGATATAGTTGTATACAATTAACATAATCTTCAGGAAAACTAGCACCAAATATTTGCTCCACTTTTGCAATATCCTCACGATTTATAGGCTTATCTGGCCTTTTCCATTCTATTGATTTCATTATCTTATTCCTCCTCCCCAGATTGCATTTCCATCTAAATGACCTGTTCTATGAATTGATGTTGGAACTAATTGCGTTCTGCCTGTAACTTGATGATGATGCCATGTAAGACCCTGTGAATTTTTAATTACTTTTTCTGCATCAATATTTATATATAATAAAAAACACTGCAATTACCATCAAACAAGTAATTAAGTGTTCGTTTTTTATGACCTCTATCTATAGTATTATGTCATAATTTTTTTATATTCCCGAAATACACAGATATTCTTGTTTTCATAAAATTGCACTATCTGGTTCCTAGGATATTATACATAAAACAAGTTTTATTGTAAATATTTATTATCATTACATTTTTAATTCACTTAAACACCAGTCCGAAAAACAGAATCCTCCCCAACCTGTATTCTTACAGGCCTTGTATAAATATCATAAGTATCCCCTTCGGCATCTGAAAGTCTTGCAGTATAACGTAGCATTACAAAAGCAACGCCGGACTTTTTTGCTTTAATGCTATTACCATTTACTTCAATATTATTGTTACCGCTGAGCACCACAACATCAGGCACAACTTCTTTAGCCTCTCCTTTATACGTTTTTATATTGGCCCTAAGTAATTTTTCTTCACCTTTCTTCATAGAAATACGGCTTTGATTTGTAGTAATATCGACAGCCCAATCAGAAAACACCTGAGCGCAATTTGTTGTCATACCGCAAACACCCATTTTAAAGTATTTTTTAATTGAAGCCTTATCAGAAAAAGTCCAAAGCCAGATGTTCATTCCTCTATGTTTGCTTGCCTCCAAAAACTTACTGTCAATTCCATAATAATTGGCCATCAAGCTGGAATTTGTTTTCTGAACTTGCCACAAATCATTACGAAGTGAACCATAAATATCTCCATTAGCAGCTCCATAGCAAAGGTAACCAATTGACATTTCAGGCATTTGATCCTTTGTCCTTTTCAACTGATCTCTTTTAAAAGAAATAGTCACTAAATGTTCGTCAGCCCCCATTGTTTTTGTCAATTCTGTATAACGATCAATAGTTACAGGATCATCACTTTTAACCTCTACAAAAATCACCTGATCTCTGCCTGTGAACTTTTGAAAATACTGGTCCAGTGTAGGGATCCTTGCCGATGGATATTCATTCGGGAACTGTTTATTGACAAAATAGGTCTCGATTTCCTCCAAAGTCTTTCCCTCAATTTCTCCAGTCCCATTGGTAGTACGATCAATAGTATCATCATGCATGATTACCAAATGCTGTTTTCCATCCGCTCCAACCTTTGTAAGCTGGATATCGTTTTCAACCATGTCAGCTCCAAGCTTAAAAGCAAGCTCACTGCCTTCTATGGTATTTTCCGGCGCAAGATCCGGAACCCCTCTGTGCCCAATTAAAAATGGGGTTCTTACAATCGTTGTATCATGGTTATAGATTGATAATGCTTGCATGGCCTTTTCCGGTGCATTTGTTACAATACCGTTTGATCCCGCTGTAATCATCTCATGAAATGTAATAAGCTTTTGCTCAGAATCACTGTTTTTTATTGTTTCTTTTGTCCATACAGTAATTAATCTTTGCTGGAGGTATTGAATATTGCTTTTTGTTGCAGCTTCTGTAGGAATAACTGCAATTTTTGAAATATTACTGTTTGTAATGTTTCTTATAAGCATCAATCCATTTATATCTGTATCTGAGGGCACATTATCAAATTCAACAATCCCTCTTATAAAGGCATAGTTTTCCCTGGCTTGTTTAACAAGTTCCGGCTTCTTCGAAATGACAAAAACGTCTTCTATTGAATTACTTTTCAAATAATCAGAAATTGCCTTTGCAGAGTCTGAATCACTCACTCTAAATGCAGGAATTACTTTCGATTTCATTAATTCATACATAGAACTTACTGTTCCAAAAACATAGTCAGTACCATTTGCTAGAACTTCAAGGTTTTTATTAATTGTAAGAATAGCAGTTGCAGCTTGTCCATTAGATATTAACTCTCTTAATTCCTTTTTATTTTTTATTTCTGTAATTATTGACGGTGCCATAACTATTTTGGTTTCAGCTTCTCTAACTCTGGTATAGCTGTCTTCCGGCTTTGTCAGTGTAGTAAGTGGTGTTTCCAATAAGGTTATTTTAATATTGTCAATTCTAATTGCACTTCCATTAGCCTGAAATCCAATTCCACCTGTACTATAAGAACCATCCGTATCTATATCAATTAATGGTACATTATTGATCCATCCTTGTATTTTATTATCATAAGCCTTCACAGTATAATGATACGCTTTTACTCCACTTAAATCTTCATAGAAGAAAGTTCGTTTTATTACATTACAGGCATTTAACGAATTCCGTTCCGCAAATTCAACTCCGTTTGACTCGGACGTATTCTTTCTCACTTTCATTTGGTAGTACGGATAGTCATTGTTTTGGATTCTAAACATTAATGAATTCCATACCTCTTTATCATTTGAAGCTAAATTAGTTATATCGGCTTCAATCATATAATTACCAAATTTGCCCAAATACTCAGGCAAAAGTATCCTGGTTGGATTATCAGTATTTGCTCTTGCATCAATTTCAAATGCACCGTTTTTTACTCCAACCGTTGACAACTTGGTTCCTTCTTTGCTTATCCAGCCCTGCGGTATACTTCCATCAGATAAACCATCAAAATTCTCTTCAAACAATACATACCTATCATTGCCATAAACTGCTGTATAATTAAATCCAATACCCTGTAATATCATAAGCGTCAATAAAATAGCAGAAACAATTTTTTTCATCAAGCAGTCTCCTTTTCTGGTTGTAAACTAAGGTTGCACAAATTTTCATAATTTCAAATATTGGATGCTTTAATCATCCCTGATAAGCATGAAAAAACACTACAATTACCACCAAACAAGTAATTGAGTGTTTGATTTTTAAAGCAGTCCATAAAACAATCCTTTGTTATATCTCGGTAAAAGCTCAAACTTCCTTGTATTTGTTGAATATGGTAATTTTAGCACTTAATTATTATACACAAAGAGTAATTTTTTGTAAATATTCTTTTCTATTTATGTTTTCCAAACCAATCAGTCAGTCTATTATAATCTCTTGCTATATATTTTGTATTAATATACACATCATTGTCAAAAATGCTTATCTTGTAATAGTCTTCACCATATGGATGGGCAGAAAATATCCTAAAGCCATTTTCTTCACCAATTAAGCCACTCATAGAATAATCTGTAGCGCCAATCCCGACACAAAGTACCAATATAAAAAACAAAACTGCCATTATTATCTTAATTCTAAAGTACCTTATTTCTCTAAACCTTTGAACCCTGCTCATCGCTATCTCCGATACATATAATATTGCTATCTTCTATATTATAACCTTAAAAAACTTTATTTATTATTTACAACTTCATTTATAACCTCTGCCACATATTTCATACTTTCAAGACACTCACTCATCGTATTTCCATCTCCTCCAACTTCAATAATCATCGACCCATTTGCCAGATGCTGGTTGAACCTATTTGGGCTGATAAATATAGGTCTTGTTAGTCCAGGATATTTTTCATTTAATTTTTGCTGAAGCGTTATGGCAAGTTTCAGATTTTGCTTCCAATTAGGATGGTTGAGTCCTGTTGCATTTGTACCCATTACAAACATCACTTTTGCAGCCTTCTTACCGTTTACCTCGGTTGCTACTCTCAGTTTCTTATTTTTAAGACCATCTCTATGAAGATCAATTACCATTTTTATCGATGGATAGCTCTTTAATATGTTGGTTGCAGTATTAAGTGATCTGCCATAAGCACCTGAAGTTCCTGAATAATCATGTACAGTGGCATTGTGTATTACCTCAATACCATACTGCTTCCTTAAAACCTGTGCAAGTTCTTCCCCCACTCTTACAACATTCCACCTTGTATCACTATTCCTGTTTGCAACACCTTTCTTATAGAGCTGACTAATATCTTTCAGATAGCTTTCAGTTGTATGTGTGTGATAAATAAGCACCTGTGGTCCCTTCTTATTGAAATTCAATTTAAGAGGCTCTTTCATAATATCTTCAATGTCTATTTTATATTTAGTCTCATTTGTTATAGCAATTTTTCCATATGAAACCGCATCGTCATCAGTAAGCTTACTTTCTTCTGATTCATCTATGTATATGCTGCTTATTACAGGATCGGCATATTGCTGTTCTTTTTGCTCTTCTTTATCATCTTCTTTTGCAATTTCTGAAAAATTAAATTGCGTCTTATCAGTGGTGTTTCTTTGCGCTAAAAGTTTCTGATAGTCATTGTTAAAATAATTATCAAATAAGGAGGATTGTGCGTTTAGAATTGTTATAGGGCTGTTTAAATCAAAATGAAATATGTCACTCATAATTCCTTTTAACTGGCCTGATAATGAATTGCTTGATGTTCCGCTGTTATATATCGTGTCTATGATAGGAAGTGAATTTTTCAAAGCGGATCTGTAGTTTTCAACATCAACGCTTGCAATAATGGCGTTATCGGAACTATAAACAAAGTTTCCTGCCCTTACGCCTATCTTAATCGCCAGAAAAGCTGCAACCATTACTATCATTATCTTTAGTGCTGTAATCATTATCATTCTTACTTTTTTGTACTTATACCTCTTTTTCATTTTGTCCTCCGTTTATGGATATATTTTACTTATCCAATTGTGAATTTTTCTTTTTATTAATCTTAATAATATTCACTGGAAACTTTTTTTATGACACCTATTGATTAGTACAATAAAAAAATATATAATATAAGTGTATTTCTTTTATGTTGGTATTATTTGTATGTTCTTTACAAGTAGACCTACTAATGATAATTGACAAAAATGCTTATTTTTAAACCACAATTTGTAAACGCTTAGTTTCCAGTCGGTTTTATTCCTTTATTTACTGCAACAAAATGATTTACAACATCGATTTTTGTGTCGATTAAACATAATTTGAGTCTATTGCTTTTGTTTGGCACAAATTTCATATAAAATTAGATTTGTCTTGTATATTCACCAAGGAATAGCCGAAGTTATATTTTCAGAATTCCTAATCAAATCTACAGAATTTAATCAATTAACTAAAAGGAGGATTAATAAGTATGTACGACTTTAAGACATTAAAGTGCTACAATTGTAAATCTGTAATCCTTAGTCTATCTGAAGGCGAAATCTCAAAACTCAACGGACTTAACTTCCAATGCGAGTGCTGCGGACATCAAAATCGTTTACAAGATCTAAAATTCACAAAAAGTGTAAATACCAATGACCCATACTTGAACATCTTAAGTATTGACAATATTCTGTTATTCTCGAAAAGTCTGTAAAGTTACGCACAATTCTCCGAATATCCACATTTATTTTTAACTAATAGTGTGTAAAGTACATTATATTTACATATATACTAACTTCAAAATTTAAATCCACCTATATATAAACAACGAAAATACATTTACTTTACATAGAAAAACTACTTTGGTAGCCCCAAAGTAGTTTTTTAATTGAAAAATTTAAAATAATATTTCAGCTATTCCTTAGTTTATATTGTGGTTTTAACCCTTCTCTTTTTACGTTCTACAGGTTGAACCTCAGCTTCTTCATGTTCAGTAACATCAGTAGCCTCAAAGTTTTTAAACGCTACCGACATCATAAGCTTTATCCTGTTCAACTGATTAACCTCGCTGGCTCCAGGATCATAGTCCACAGCAGTAATGTTTGCCTTGGGGTATCTATTCTTAAGTTCCTTAATCATACCCTTACCTGTAACATGATTTGGAAGGCATGCAAACGGCTGCATACATACTATGTTTTGAGCTCCACTATTTATAAGTTCTATCATCTCAGCAGTCAAAAACCATCCTTCTCCTGTCTGATGCCCTAAGGACAGAATCTGTGATGCAAGGCCTGCAAGTTGATATATAGTGCAAGGCGCATGGAAGCGTTTACTTTTTTCCAGTGCCTTTCTCATATCTTTTCTATAATACTCAATAAAGTCAATAGCTATATTCTTTATTACTTTTGTAGTTTTCTTATCCGACAGATACGTATGTTTGAAATTGCTGTCATAAGCACAGTAGAGCAAGAAATCTACCAAATCTGGCATTACAGCTTCTGCGCCTTCCTTCTCTATCACATCAACAACATTGTTATTTGCTGTTGGATGGAATTTTACAAGTATTTCTCCTACAAGACCTACCTTCGGCTTTTCAACATTGTTGATTTTTAAGTTATCAAACTCTTCTACAATTTTATATATATTTTCCTTAAAAGCACTGTGTTTTCCACTTGTAACCGACTCTTTACATTTTTCTACCCAAGAATTGTATAAAAGGTTTGCAGACCCTTTTATTTTCTCATAAGGCCTTACCCTGTAGAGTACTCTCATTAAAAGGTCACCATAAACCAATCCGATAAGAATCCTGTTTAATAACCCTGGTGTTTTCTTAAATCCCGGATTTTTTTCAAGGCCGGCAAAGTTTAAAGAGATTACCGGTATACGTGGTAAATTCGCATTTTTCAATGCTTTTCTCAAAAAGCCGATATAATTTGTAGCTCTGCATCCCCCGGCAGTCTGGCTTATCATTACCGAAGTGTTATTTAAATCATATTTTCCCGATTTTAATGCCTCAATAACCTGACCAACAACAATGATAGAAGGATAACATGCATCATTATTTACATACTTAAGCCCTTCATCTACCGCTTTACGGTCAACCGACGGCAAAATTTCAACGTTATACCCCGAAGCATTAAACGCCGTTTCCAAGAACTGAAAATGAATCGGAGACATTTGAGGAACCAAAATAGTATGTTTTTTTCTCATAGCTTTGGTAAAGGCTAACTTTTTGCAGCTTGAATCGCCGTTTGTAAGCTCATATCCATTCTTATCTCTTTCATCCATTGCCGCCTTTAACGATCTGATACGTATTTTTGCTGCTCCAAGGTTATCAATCTCATCAATTTTTAAGACAGTATATATCTTACCGCTGCTGTGCAATATTTCTTCAACCTGATCGGTAGTAACAGCATCAAGACCACAACCAAATGAGTTAAGCTGAACAATCTCCAGGTTTTTCTTATCTTTAACAAAACTTGCTGCTCTATATAGTCTTGAATGATACATCCACTGATCAACAACGCGCAGTGGAGCCTGAACTTTTCCCAAATGAGCAATTGAATCCTCAGTAAGAACAGCCATTCCAAAGCTGGTGATTATGTTTGGAATCCCATGGTTAATCTCAGGGTCGACATGATAAGGCCTTCCCGCAAGTACTATTCCCTTCCTGCCGTTCTCTTCAAGATATTTAACAACCTCTTCTCCCTTATTTCTTATATCTTGTTTTGCACTTCCGAACTCTTTCCATGCTTTTTCAACTGCATTTCTAATTTCGGCCATTGTGATGCCAAATACGCTAAACTCATCATAAAGCCTTTTGGTCAAACGCTTCTTGTTATCTAAAGGTAAAAACGGATTCTTAAATACTATTCCTGTTTCTTTTATTACATCCATATTATTCTTGATTACTTCAGGATATGAAGTAACTATCGGACAATTAAAATGATTGTCTGCATCCTTGTAATCATTAGTTTCATATGGAAGGCATGGATAGAAAATAATATCTACACCTTTGTTCACAAGACTCATAATGTGACCATGAACAAGCTTCGCAGGATAACATGCAGACTCTGAAGGTATAGTCTCTATTCCAAGCTCATATATCTTTTTAGAAGATCTAGGGGACAACTCTACCCTATATTTGAGTTCTGTAAAAAATGTAAACCAAAAAGGATAGTCTTCATAAACATTAAGCACTCTAGGTATTCCTACTGTTCCTCTGAATGCTTGATCACGTTTTAAAGGAACATAGGAAAAAAGCCTTTTATACTTGAAATCATAAAGATTCGGAACATTTTCCTTCTTTTCCTCAATGCCTGCGCCCTTTTCACATCTATTGCCGGATACAAACTCCTTATCGCCATCAAATTTATTTACCGTCAACAAACAGTTATTGCCACACAAACTGCATCTTCTCATTGAAACTTTCATATTAAAATTTAAAAGTTTGTCCTCGCTCACCAGAGTGCTGATATATCCGTTTTCAAATCTCTCATGAGCAATCAAGGCAGCCCCATAAGCCCCCATAAGTCCTGCTATGTCAGGCCTTATAGCCTTTTTCCCTGAAATAAGTTCAAAGCTTCTCAATACTGCATCATTATAAAAAGTTCCACCCTGAACAATAACCTTTTCTCCGATTTCTTCAGGATTCCTTATCTTTATAACCTTTTGAAGGGCATTTTTTATAACCGAATAGGACAACCCGGAGGATATATCCCCTACTGATGCCCCCTCCTTCTGCGCCTGTTTTACCCTTGAATTCATAAATACTGTACACCTGGAACCCAGATCAACAGGCTGACTTGCCAACAGTGCCTCATTGGCAAAGTCTTTGACATTCATATTCAGTGAGTAAGCAAACGTCTCTATAAAAGATCCGCAGCCGGAAGAACATGCTTCATTGAGCATTATACTATCTATAACACCATTTTTTACCCTAAGACATTTCATGTCCTGTCCGCCGATATCCAAAATAAAGTCTACACCAGGCAGTATCTTTTCTGCTGCCTTGTAATGTGCAATAGTCTCTATTTCTCCAATATCAACTTCAAGTGCCGCTTTAATAAGCCCTTCACCATATCCAGTAACAGTGGAATTAGCTATTTTGGCCTTTTTAGGAAGTTTCGTATATATGTCCTTCAATATACTAACTGCTGAATTTAATGGACTCCCGTTATTACTGCCATAATATGAATAAAGTATTGCACCATTTTCATCAATAAGAGCAGCTTTTGTAGTTGTAGACCCAGCATCAATTCCTAAAAAACAGTTTCCTTCAAAACTTTCTATATCTCTTGTCCCGACCTTGGAAACACTGTGTCTTTTGCGGAATTCTTCCAGTTCCTTCTCACTTTTAAATAGGGGGTCCAATCTTTCAACCTCATGTACTATAACTTCGTTCAAAAGATGAAGCTTGCTTTCCAAAGACTTAAAAGATATAACATTCAACTCTTTAGATGACAATGCTGCCCCTAACGCAACGTAGAGTTCTGCATTATCTGGGAAAACAATCTGATGATCAGGAATCTTCAACGTCTCAACAAACCTTTTCCTGAGTTCAGAAAGAAATTGCAGAGGTCCTCCAAGGAACGCTATATTTCCCCTTATGGGTTTTCCGCAAGCTAATCCGCTTATAGTCTGATTTACAACAGATTGAAAAACTGAAGCTGCGATATCTTCTCTTGCTGCTCCTTCATTTATCAAAGGTTGTATATCTGTCTTTGCAAAAACTCCACATCTTGCTGCAATCGGATATATTACCTTATGCCCCTTAGCAAGTTCATTAAGGCCTGTCGCATCAGTCTTAAGCAAAGATGCCATCTGGTCAATAAATGCACCTGTACCACCAGCGCAAGTACCATTCATTCTTTGTTCGATTCCACCGCCAAAGTATGTTATCTTTGCATCTTCTCCGCCTAATTCTATTACAACGTCGGTATGCGGAATAAAAGTCTCAATAGCCTTTGTACTGGCAACAACTTCCTGAATGAATGATATGCCTATCCATTCTGAAACGGAAATACCGCCCGATCCGGTTACCATTATAGTAATTTCTTCATTTGAGAATAAATTATAAGCCTCGCTAATGAGTGAAAATATTGTTTTTCTAATATCTGAATAGTGCCGTTGGTATTTACTAAATAATACTTTATCAAATTTATCAAGTACAACCAACTTTACAGTGGTCGATCCTACATCCAGTCCTACATGCAATAATTTCTTCATAGATAACGCAGCCAAATTTAAGCCGCATCCACACCCCTTTCAACTACATCAACCCTTATAATAGCCTAACCTTTATTTCTTATCTAATCTATACTTATGTTTACATAAAGCATTTTACACTAATAAGAATATACGAGGCAAGCATTATTCCTAATATAGGAATTTGTATATTCTACCATGTAATAATATATATCTATATATCTATATATTTATATGTCAATCAAAGAAAATATTCTAATTATTTGTCCAAAGCAATATATACTTACACGAGTCTGCTGCAACTTCGAATTAGAACAACTTAAAGCCATTAAATGGGAAAAATCTTAATAAAGCTTTTCCATTTACCTTATCTATACTTTCCTGACCTATCGATCGACTATCTAAGCTTGCACCTGGAAGCCTGTTGTCACCGAGCACATAAATACAGCCGGCCTCAACCTTAACTTTACTGTAATTCTCCTCAACAACAAGTGTATTATCTCCATTTATATAGTCCTCTTTCAATTCATTTTGATTGACAAACACCTTACCATCGTTTATTTCAACAAGATCACCTTCAACTCCGATTACTCTCTTTATAATAGGGCTTCTCTCTTTATCTATTTTTTCCGGGTCATCAATTGTAACAATATCCCCACGATGTATATTGCCAAACCTTGGGCTCACCTTTTCGATAATAAGCCTATCACCATTGTGAAGTGTTTTTTCCATAGAACTCCCATTGACAATAGTAATCTGTGCAACATAAGTAACTATAAGAACACCTAAAACTACTGCTATAGCAATGTGAACCAACCAATCCAGAACTTCTTTTAAAACTGGATGCTTATTCGTAAGAATTCCTCCTTAATATAATAGGGTATAATAACCTATAGGTCCATTTATATAAATCCATATTTATAAATTGTATATAATTTATAGCTTTTTTTCAAGTAAACTTTACTTAATATATTTTTAATTCAGCAGCGAAAGTACATAAAACTTAAGAAACATCTGGAATTTCCTATAAAAAAAAGGAACCCTGTAAAAAGGTCCCTTCCATCCATTTTAATACTTATTGATTACTTAACTTTATATGAAGTTCCTTAATCTGCTTATCTTCAACTATATCCGGAGCATTTGACATAAGATCTGAAGCATTCTGTACCTTTGGAAATGCTATTACGTCTCTAATACTGCTCTTTCCTGCCATTATCATAACAAGCCTGTCAAGACCGAAGGCAAGACCGCCATGAGGAGGTGTACCGTATTTGAAAGCTTCAAGCAGGAAACCAAACCTATCTGCTGCCTGTTCTTCATTTATACCTATCAAACTAAACATCTTTGACTGAAGGAATTGGTCATGTATTCTAATACTTCCACCACCAATTTCAGTACCGTTTAAAACAATATCATATGCCTTTGCTCTTACCTTGCCAGGATCAGTGTCAAGGTATTGCAAATCTTCATCCATAGGTGAAGTAAACGGATGGTGTTTTGCCACCCAGCGTTTTTCTTCTTCATCATACTCAAGCAATGGGAATTCTGTAACCCATAAGAATTTAAATTCTTTTTCGTCTATGAGGTTAGTTCTTCTTGCTATTTCAAGCCTTAACTGTCCCAAAGAATCGTATACCACTTCATTTTTATCTGCAATGAAGCATATCAAGTCACCTGGTTCTGCCTTAACTCTCTCAAGTATAGCCTTAACTTCATCCTCACTAAAGAATTTTGTAATGGCAGATTTGAGCTCATTTTCTTCAACTACAATCCATGCCATTCCCTTAGCTTTATATATCTTTACAAATTCAACAAGGCTGTCTATTTCCCTTCTGCTGAAAATTCTGCCGCAACCCTTTGCATTAATAGCTCTTACACTTCCACCATTCTTAACTGCATCGGAGAATACTTTGAATCCGCAGTTTTCAACCATATCGGATATATTTATAAGTTCAAGTCCAAACCTTATATCAGGTTTATCAGATCCGAATCTGTCCATTGCCTCCTGATAAGTCATTCTTAAGAATGGAGTTTCAAGTTTGACACCTAATGCTTCATCAAAAACTTTTTTTATAAAACCTTCATTTATTTGCAGAACATCCTCAACGTTTACAAAAGACATTTCAAGGTCTATCTGTGTGAATTCAGGCTGTCTGTCAGCTCTTAAGTCCTCATCCCTGAAGCACTTTACAATCTGAATGTATCTGTCAAAGCCTGATACCATTAAAAGCTGTTTGAAAAGCTGGGGTGATTGAGGCAAAGCAAAAAACTTTCCCGGATGAACCCTGCTTGGAACAAGATAGTCTCTTGCACCTTCAGGAGTACTCTTTGTAAGCATAGGTGTTTCGATTTCCAAAAATCCATTTTCGTCATAATAGTCTCTGGCAATTTTTGCAACCTTATGCCTTAAAATAAGATTTCTCTGCATATCAGGTCTTCTCAAATCCAGATATCTGTGTTTAAGCCTTAATGTTTCATTAACATCAGTATCTTCTTCAATATATACTGGTGGAGTTTCAGAACTGCTCAAAATCCTGAGCTCGTTTGCAATAACTTCTATCTCCCCTGTTGGTATTTTGGAATTAACAGTCTCGGGAGACCTTCTTACAACTTCACCTACAACAGCAAGAACATACTCACTTCTGATTGCCTCAGCCTTCCCGAATATTTCACCGCTGATTTCATTATTAAATACTACCTGAAGAATACCGGTTCTATCTCTCATGTCAACAAATATTACTCCACCAAGATCTCTTCTCTTATGAGCCCAGCCCATAACAGTAACCTTTTGCCCTACATGTGAAGCATCAAGCTCGCCACATCTGTGCGTCCTCTTCAGTCCTAAAATTGATTCACCCATAATAATTCCTCCAATATATAATAAGTAGTTGTATTTACATCTTCAAACGCTCTATTAGCGTATCTAAGCTTATATCCTTAGTCTCACCTGTCAGCATATTTTTTAGAACTGCCTTATTGCTTTCTACTTCAGTATCTCCTAAAACAAGAGAATATACAGCACCCAGCTTATCGGCATATTTCATCTGAGCTTTAACACTCCTGCCCATTAAATCAGTCTCAGCACTAAACCCTTCCTGCCTGATTTTATAAACAAGCTTCTGGGCATATTTCTGTGCCTGCTCACCTATACAAGCAATATAAACATCAATAGCTTCCGCTTTTGGTATTTCTATACCCTGGCTTTCCATTACCAACAGAAGTCTTTCAATCCCGATTGCAAAGCCTATACCCGGTGTTTGGTTACCACCACATTCTTCTATCAAGCCGTCATATCTGCCTCCACCACAAACAGTCCCTTGCGCTCCGATATTCTTTGACACAAACTCGAAAACTGTCTTTGTGTAGTAGTCAAGGCCTCTAACTATATTCTTATCAATGTTATACTTAATTCCTAAGTTTTCAAGACCTTCTTTCAATCCTTCAAAGTGCTTGCTGCAGTCTTCACATAAATTATCAACCAGTGCAGGTGCATCCTTTGTGTATATCTTGCAGGTTTCTTCCTTACAATCTATAATTCTAAGAGGATTTCTTTCATATCTTGTCTTGCATGTGCCGCATAGTTTATCCAGATTAGGTTTGAAGAATTCCAACAGCTTTTTATTGTATTCTCCCCTGCATTTAGGACATCCTATACTGTTTATATTCAGTTCAACATCCTTTATCCCCAGTCTTTCAAAAAACATGCTTAACATACTTATTATCTCTACATCAACTAAAGGTCCATTTGATCCGAAGCACTCAACACCAAACTGATGGAACTCCCTATAACGGCCTTTTTGTACATTTTCATACCTGTAGGCTGTAATATTGTAATAAAGCTTTATAGGCATCGCCAATGAAGCCATACCGTTTTCAATATAACTGCGAACAACTCCGGCAGTCCCCTCAGGCCTTAGAGTTATACTTCTTCCACCTTTATCCATAAAAGTGTACATTTCTTTCTGTACTATGTCCGTAGTATCTCCAACGCCTCTTTGAAACAATTCTGTATGTTCAAAAACCGGAAGACGGATTTCCTTATAACCGAAATTACTACATAGCTCAGAAATCTTCTTTTCTACATATTGCCACTTATATACTTCGGATGGGAGTATGTCCTTTGTTCCCTTTGGTGCTTTTATCAACATAATTACCTCCAAGATATTTCAATAATTTTTTACACTTAATTTTTCAACTAAAAAACCTCTCGCCTGACTAACTTGTCAGGGACGAGAGGTTATTATTCCCGTGGTACCACCCTAATAGGCCGGAATAGAATTTCCATGCCCACTCATTGTTCTATTAACGCAGAACTTACGGATCGATCTAATCATCAAAAAACTTTCAACCAACCGACTCCCGGGTGTTCGTTCACCAAACCGTATCCTAAGTGTACTCCCAGTCACGATACACTCTCCCTTAAGGCAGCGTCGGCTACTTTTCCCATTCATTGTCATTAATTAAATTATAATTTATAAGCTGAATAATGCTGAATTTAAAACAGCAACTTTTATATAATTAAATATATTTTAGCGGGATGACATATAATTGTCAAGACCAAATCTTTATTTTAATCAGCCTACTTCAATACATAAACCTCTACATTCCGAACTCCAAATTCTTTTACATTTTGGCTTACGGTGTTTTCCCCAGCTCTATCCTCTCCAAAAAATATATCGATAATATCACCCTTTACAGCACTTCCAATATCTTCTGCAACATAAACTCCATTTAAGTGGCTGTATTCCTTTGGGAAAACAATGTATAAGTCTGAATCTAAAGGTATTGTTTTGGGATCAACAGCCACTGTCCTTCCTAAAACAGCCTTCCTACCTGAATATGTAATGCCGTATTCAGGGTGGTCTCTGTTTTTTTTGCAGCTTTCGTATGAAAGGTCATAAGCAGTCGCTCTCATACTCAGTTTTCTAGCTACAATTTCTTGATTCGGAGCATCTACCACATTTTTAACAACTACCTGAACCTGTTTTTCTTCCTTATCAGCAAAATACAAATGACCTAACCAATAAATCCCACCTGCATTTAAAATGATTAAACATACCAAACATACAAGAATAGTATTTTTCTTAACATCTTTAAAATCAAATAACTCTTTAATCTTCCATTTCTTATTTGGCAATCTCTCGCTTACTACTATAATATTTTTATCATCAACAATTTTTCTTATTTCTTCTATTTCCCTTATTTCTTCTACTTCTCTTATTTCTTCTACTTCTCTTAACCCTTCTACTTCTCTTATCTCTTCTATTTCTCTTATCTCTTCTACTTCTTCTACTTCTTCTATTTCTTCTATTTCTTCTATTTCACTATTTCCATCTACATCATCTATATGAATTACTTCATCTGTTTTTTCAAATTTATTTACTTCCGCGCTAAATTCAGCTTCACCGGTTTCTATAAGTTCCTCATTACTGTCTGGCACTTCATAAGTATCTTGAATAATACTTTCAATACTTAAGTCAGGATTTTCATCCAACGCAAAATAAAGCTCTGATACAAACTCTTTCACGATTTCACCTGGTATATCTGCTTTTAGAACAGAATTTATCCACTGCGTAAAACTATCCAGCAATGCATTGTCCTTCCATCTCATTTCAAGTACTGAAACGAAAACATCGCTGCAATCTACTGAAAAGTTTGGCTTTTTAAGCGCATTACTAATAACATGCATTTTTAGTTGCTCATGTGCATGTGAATCACATTCCGGAATTTTGCTGCTCACTATTCTCTTTACAGCATCAGCAAACACTAAAGACTGTTTTTTCCTGTCTTCACCCGGATGTTTTTTTACTATGTACTGTTTTAATTCTGTAACGTTTAACTCGGATAGTATTTCTGTTGACTTTAAATCAAGTAGAATACTCTTTTCCATTATTAAAACCTCATATTTTCTTTTCTTCCAATCATCTCGTCAATCCTTGAAATATACTCTTCAACACTCTTGACGTTAAAAACCCTTTCAATTCTATCCTCTTTCGGGTAAACCAATTTTGTAGTTGCCCCAGCTCCCAGAGCTATTATTGTTTGCCGTTCCTCCATTATCTGTATATTGTAAATACTTTCGGCTCCCGGCTTGGAATATCCTATATTTTCAAGATTCCCCAGTATGTTTTTCTGTCTGTATAAATAATAAGGTTTAAGGCCTATATCCTTTATAAATTCGTAGGCGGAATCCACCATCTTTGTGACTTCATCCTCATCGGTAAGGTCGTAGCTGTTCTTTTCATCGTTAAGCCTCGAGGCTCTCTTAACGCTCATTGTATGTACGGTAATACTCTCGGGGGCAAGCTTTTTAATTTCATCTAGAGTATACATAAAGTCATTAATATCTTCCCCTGGCAGTCCCGCAATAACATCCATATTAATATTATCAAATCCCAGCTCCCTTGCAAGATTGAATGCTTCAATAATGTCTCCTGAAGTATGGCTTCTTCCAATCCTGACAAGCGTCTCATCCTTCATGGTCTGAGGATTAATACTTATCCTGTTTACCCTGCTTCTTGCGATTGTTGCAAGCTTCTCTTCCGTAATTGAATCAGGTCTGCCAGCCTCTAAAGTGTATTCCTTAACATCATCCATACAAAAAGTGTCTTCTATTTCTTTAAGAAGCTCACCTAAATGCTGTGCATCAATTGCCGTAGGTGTACCGCCTCCAATATATATGCTCTGAATTTTTAA
This sequence comes from Acetivibrio cellulolyticus CD2, assembly GCF_000179595.2. NCBI lineage: Bacteria > Bacillati > Bacillota > Clostridia > Acetivibrionales > Acetivibrionaceae > Acetivibrio > Acetivibrio cellulolyticus. Next base: position 263,926 of record NZ_JH556657.1, read on the forward strand.
ACCTTTGTCAGCCAAAATCTTTCCGACACTTTTAATTTCTTTTCTAAGCGCTTTTATATAGCTTCCAACCATTTTCTCATACTTCTTTACAGGGTTTGATGTAAACGAACAATAAAGACATCGTGTGGGACAGAATGGAATACCAATATATATACTTACCATGTCTGCATTTGCGCTGTCTAAAATAATCTTTTCCGATAGCGCAACTTCATATAGAAGAGCCGCTTTATTCCTTGATACGAAGTAGTAATTAACAAGTTCATCCATAATCTGTTCTTTTTTTAGCTTCCTATCAAGCATTTCATGCACTATTTTTGCAGGCCTTATGCCCGTCAAAATACCCCAGGGCATTTCCCGACCGGTATATCCTGATAAAGCTTTATATACCTGTCGTTTTACCTCTCTTTTGAGAACCTTTCCTGCTTCATAGCTGCCATTTTCATTAATCTCTATCATTAGTGCCGTTATATCACTTGTAAACTGATATAACAACTTACCATCAACTTTAAGGCACGTCATCAATTCAAAAGAAAGCTTATGTTCATCCTCTGGACATTTAAACCGTCTTACCGAGCATTGAATAACAATTCCTTCTTCATCAAAATTGTTACCGTTTTCTAAAGTCACTTTTTCATCTTTGAAAAACAGCTTCAATACATCCTCAATTTGATATTGAAAGTCATAACCGTCAAGCTTTAAATAAATCACTTTCCAAACTCCATCCTGTAATAATCTGAATTCATCCTGCAAACCTAAAAACTATACAATCTATGAGACACTATAGAGATTTTATATATGGATTGTTTTTCTTTTCAAAGCCAATAGTAGTTGAATTGCCATGCCCTGGATAAACTTCTATATTGTCTTCAAGTTTTAATAACTTGTTTCTAAATGAGTTATCCAATTCTTTTTGGCTCCCGCCACTCAGATCAGTCCTGCCATAAGCAAGGTAGAATAATGTATCCCCGCTAAATAATTTGCCATCAATCTTTAAGCACATACTTCCAGAACTGTGTCCTGGGGTATGTATAACTTCAATCTTAAGATCTCCGACATTAATTATTTCTCCATCCTCCACCGTTTTATCAGCTTCATTGAATGCCATATCACGCCCAAACATTAAACTTCCGTTTAAATTAGGATCAATTAATGCCTTATTATCATTTTTATGTACTATCAACTTTGCACCAGTCTGCTCACGAAGACTGTCAGCATAATATATATGGTCTATATGTCCATGAGTGAGAATAATATAGTTAATCTTAATGTTATTATCCACAACAAACTTCATTACTTCTTCATCTGATACTCCAGCATCTATAATAACTCCTTCGGTTCCCTCCCAAACAATATAACTGTTGGAACCAAAAATCCCTCTGCTGAAACATTTCATCTCCATGCTTAGCCCTCCTAAGCTAGTCCTATTTATGACAAATGATTTTAATGCACTCTAAAACTCTTTTTTACTATCAATTAATAATGTAACAGGGCCGTCATTTTGTATTTCAACCATCATCATTGCCTGGAATTTCCCTGTCTGAACCTTTATACCGTATTGTTTGCAGTAATCTACAAATTTATTATATATCCCATCAGCAATCTCCGGTCTTGCAGCTTTATCATAGCTTGGCCTCTTACCCTTCCTGCAGTCACCATATAGTGTAAACTGCGATACAATCAGAAGCTCTCCGTTTACATCCAAAAGGGATAAGTTCATCTTTCCGCTGCTATCCTCAAAAACTCTTAAGTTTATTATCTTTTCAGCCAGATATTCAATATCCTTCTCACTATCCTCCTGGCCTATGCCTAACAACACGTTTAACCCCTTTTGTATTTCACCTGTCACGTCACCATCAACAGTCACCTTTGAATAGGCAACCCTTTGAACTACTGCCCGCATCTAAAAATACCCCTCATACTTTATTTGGAAATATTAAAAATATAAATTCCGGTACAATTTCACTCATTCCTTTATTGCTTGCTTCTTGTAACCTCAAATACGCCATCCACCTTTTTGAGCTTCTTTATAATCTTCTCAAGCTGCTCGGTGTTTGTTATCTCCATGGTAAGATTCATCACAGCAATCTGATCCTTCGTGGTCCTGGCATTTATAGCTTTTAACGGAATTTTGGATTCCCCAATCACGTTTGTTATCTCCATAAGCAAGGCTGTTCTGTCGTTTGCCAGGACAGTTACCTCCGCGTTATAGGATACATTATTGTTTGCCATATACCAATCAACATCTATGAGCCTTGTATCGCCATCAATATTGTTTGTAACATTAGCGCAATCGGATCTGTGAACAGAAACGCCTCTGCCCCGGGTTATATAACCGGTTATGTCATCACCTGGCACAGGATTGCAGCACCTTGATATCCTAACAAGACAATTTTCTATCCCCTTCACGACCACTCCATTTTCAGGAATACTCTTTCTATTCTGATTTGGCTTTTGTGAAACTGTTTCTGCTGTCTGCAAGGCCAGGTCTTCTACCTTGAGAGTCTTTCTGTACTCTTCCTTAAGTCTGGATATAATCTTATTGGCAGTCATTGCCCCGTAACCTATTGCGGCATTAAGATCATCCATTGTATTAAATGTGTATTTTCTCAGTAATATTTCGACCCACTCGGGTTTGAACAATTGGCTATAGGTAAGGCCTTGCTTTTTAAGCTCCTTTTCTATCATTTCCTTACCCCTTATGATATTCTCTTCCCTTTTTTCTTTCTTAAACCATTGATTTATCTTATTTCTCGCCTGAGAAGTCTTAACTATCTTTAACCAGTCACGACTGGGTCCATGGACATTTGAAGAAGTGAGAATTTCAACTATATCACCGTTTTTAAGTTCATACTCTATAGGAACTATCTTCCCATTTACCTTTGCTCCAACCATCTTGTTACCTATCGCACTGTGTATGGAGTAGGCAAAATCTATTGGAGTTGAGCTTGCTGCAAGACTAAAAACATCACCCTTTGGAGTGAAAACAAAAACCTCATCGGTAAACAAATCAACCTTCAGAGTTTCCATAAACTCGTTGGGATCACGCATTTCCTTCTGCCAATCCAGAAGCTGCCTCAGCCATGCCAGTTTATTGTCATCACTATCACCCTTACTACCTTCCTTATACTTCCAATGCGCAGCAATCCCTACTTCAGCTACCCTGTGCATGTCCCACGTTCTGATCTGAATTTCAAAAGGAACTCCTTCCGGGCCTATAACTGTTGTATGCAGTGACTGATACATATTAGGCTTCGGCATGGCAATATAATCCTTAAACCTGCCGGGCATAGGCTTGTATATCTCGTGAACAAGTCCTAAAACGGCATAGCAATCTTTAACAGAACTTACAATAATTCTAAAAGCAAAGAGATCATATATTTGATCGAGTGTCTTTGTCTGCTGCTCCATTTTCCTATATATACTGTAAAAGTGTTTGGGTCTGCCATCCAGACGCACTTCAATACCTAGCTCTGCTATTCTTTCCTTGAGAGTTAAAACAATTTGCTCGATATAGGCTTCTCTTTCCCTTCTCTTCTTTGCGATCTTATCTACCAGATCGTAATAACCTTTGGGATCTAAGTACCGTAAGCACAGGTCTTCAAGCTCCCATTTGATCTTGGATATACCAAGCCTGTGTGCAAGAGGAGCATATATCTCCAAAGTCTCCTTTGCTTTTTCAATCTGCTTTTCCGGAGCCATATACTTCAAAGTCCGCATGTTATGAAGCCTGTCGGCAAGCTTTATAAGTATTACCCTGATGTCTTTTGACATTGCAAGGAACATTTTTCTCAAGTTTTCAGCCTGCTGCTCCTCTTTTGTTGTGTAAGGGATCTTACCTAATTTGGTTACACCGTCTACAAGTAATGCCACTTCTTCCCCAAACTTATCCTTAAGCTGTTCATATGTGTAAGTGGTATCCTCTATTGTATCATGCAAAATGCCAGCAACTATAGCAGTGCAGTCAAGTTCCAATTCAGCCAGTATATTTGCAACCTCCATAGGGTGCATAATAAATGGCTCTCCTGAAACTCTTTGCTGCCCATCATGAGCTTCCCTTGAGATTAAATAAGCCTTCTCAAGCAATGTAAAGTCACAATTAGGATTATACTTGCTTATTTTTTTTACCAGACGGCTGTAACCATCACTCATTAGTAATTCCCCCAAGCTCTATGCTGCATTAATACTCCACAATAGACTGAACTTTATATCCCTTCAATTTATCTCTGCCATTTAAGAATGAAAGCTCTATAAAATAAGCAATCCCTACTACTTCTCCTCCAAGCTGTTCAACAAGCTTGATATTTGATTCGGTAGTACCTCCTGTTGCAAGCAGATCATCTACTATAACTACTTTATCACCCTTTTTTACTGCATCAATGTGCATTTCGAGCTTATCAGTTCCATACTCAAGTTGATACTCTACACCTATAGTCTTGTAAGGCAATTTCCCCTTCTTTCTTATGGGAGCAAAACCTTTTCCCATAGCATAAGCTATAGGCGTCCCGAATATAAATCCTCTTGATTCAGGTCCAACGACAACATCAAAGTCCCCGAAACCCTGTATCTTTTGTATCATCTGGTCTATACAGTCTTTCAACGCCTCACCGTCCTGAAGTACGGTAGTTATATCAATAAAGTTAATCCCTTCCTTTGGGAAATCAGCAACCTCTCTCAATTTTGACTTTAAATCCATAATCTCTCCTCCTGTTTATGTTTTTTGCAGGACAGATGTCCCACGCATTAACTAATTATTTTCCTTTGCATTGAAATACGTTCTTTAAACGCTTTAAAGCTTTGGAACATGTCGGAGCTTTCAAGATCCGCCTTTTTGCCTCCGGTATCCAGCATTGATACAGTCATACCGTATTTACCGTGTTCCGATTTTTTTAATAGATTTAATTCTTCAAATGTTTCAATAATCCTTTTTACTTTAAAATAATTCATATTAATCCGATAACTCTTAGAAACAGCATTTGCAAACCGGAACAAATCTTCAATTATAAAATCGCTTTTAAAGTTAGACCTGATATATTGATATACAGCAACCATGTCGCGTCTTTCAACAATTATATCGTCTTGAGTAAATTCAAAACATATTTTGTCCAAAATAAATATTCTATCTACGTCAATGCCACTTACAATAAAATGTAAATAATTTCTGCAAATCCACTCCCCATAAATCATCACTTTGTCAAAGCGCGACTCATTAAACTTCCCCGGCTGCGCATTTACAACTAAACACACCTCATTATCATCAAAGATATCTATTTCATTATAGAATACCTTAAATCTCATATTTATGCTTTTTAGCTTACTCGTAAGGGTTTTCAAGCTATTTACGGAGTTTAGAAGAATTGCAAGCTTCCGGTTCTTAGGAAAAACTTGTGAACCAACTTGTCCAAACTCTTCCAAAAGGCCCACTACTGTAAGCCTATCCAAAAATGAATTAATTTTATTATCGTCATAACCATTCTTAAAATCAATAGCATTATCTAAACTGTAAAAATATTCGTTTTGAAGAAGTGTATCTTCACAAACTTTTAAGTCCTTTATATTTAACTGAACACTTTCCCTGTTGTTCCACGAGTTAATCTCCAACGAACACGCCGCATCAAGAATATCTGACTCACTGTAAACTTCAGCAAGATAACCCCTGCTAAACCCGATTGCGTCAAAATCAGTCTCTTTATCTCTAAATGTAATCTTGATATGTTTATTATTGCCAACAGCTCTTATATCCTTAATAACCAGATTTCGATATGCAAAAACAGGGCTCGGATTACCTGCCCCAAATGGAGACATTAAATCAAGTTGTCTGACACTTTCTTCTGAAATATCTTCCTTTGAAACTTCAATATCTATCTTAACTTTAGGAACCAGGTCAGAATCATTCAGTATCGAATTGGCATAAGCATTTATCTTAGTTTTAAATTCCTGAATATTATCTTCTTTTATTGTTAGTCCTGCTGCAAGTTCGTGGCCTCCAAACTTTTCAAGAAGACTTGAAGAATCCATAAGTGCTTTAAAAAGGTTAAATTCCTCTATACTTCTGCCCGACCCTTTTCCCATTCCATCCTCAACTGTTATCAGAATACATGGACGATTATAGCTTTCTGTTATTTTTGAAGCTACAATACCAATAATTCCATGGTGCCACCCTTTTCCCCAAACAACAATAACCTTTTCCTTATCAAGGTCCACGTACTGCTCTATCCCGGCCATAACTTCACATAATATATTATGCTCTGTCTCCTGACGGTAAGTGTTTTGCTCGCTCAATTCCTTTGCAATCTGAGCCGCCTCATCTTCATTATCCGTAGTTAAAAGTCTTACTGCCCTAGAGGCATCCCCTATTCGGCCTGCTGCATTAATTCTTGGTGCAAGTACAAAACCTATGACATAGGATGTAATCTGCTTGTCCTTACTTCCAGATACATCAATAAGAGCTTTAAGACCTGTATTTAAAGTGTTTTCAATCTTTTGCAAACCGTATTTGACTATAACTCTATTCTCTTCTATCAGCGGGACTACGTCTGCAACAGTTCCAAGTGCTACAAGGTCAAGGTAATTGACCGATTCGTCCGTAAGCCCCATTTTTATGCACAGAGCCTTAACGAGCTTGAATACAACCCCAACTCCAGCCAATTCTTTAAATGGATATGAACAATCATGCCTGCATGGATTAATTAAAGCATAAGCTTCAGGTAACTCTTCCTTGCACTCGTGATGGTCAGTAATTATGATATCCACATGACTTTCGATTATATGTCTTACCTCTTCAAAGGCAGTTATGCCGCAGTCAACGGTTATTATCAATGAAGCTCCGTCATCAATAACCTTATCCACCGCGATTATCGAAAGTCCGTATCCTTCTTCCTTCCTATCGGGAATATAATATCCAACATTAGCTCCTACTTTTTTTAAAAAATCAAACAAAATAGACGTACTGGTTATACCATCAACGTCATAATCTCCAAAAATAATTATTTTTTCTTTTTTTTCCACGGCATTTATTATTCTTTCAACTGCCTTTTCCATATCCCTGAGCAAAAAAGGATCGAACAGGTCATTCATTGATGGATTCAAGAATTCCTTTATATAATCTTCATCTTCAATTCCCCTGCTCAAAAAAACTTTGGCAAGAAGAGCAGATATCCCACACTGCTTTGATATTTTTAGAATTTTTTCTTCAGGAATTTTATTTATAACCCATAGTTTGTTTTGATCCACCTAATCACCTGCATTTCGGAAATTATAGTAATGGACTTATTATAAAGTATTTATATAAATAGTTCAAATAAAAGCTTCTGAGCTTATGCATCTTTCACTTCTTGAGAAATAAGGGTAATTAAAAAAGCTCGATTTACATCGAGCTTTATCCTAAATACTTCTTTACGATTTGATTTATGATCTTTCCATCAGCTCGCCCTTTTACTTTAGGCAAAACTGACTGCATAATCCTACCAATATCTTTGGCTGAACTTGCTCCGGTATCCTGAATAGCATCTTTTACAATAGCTTCTAGTTCTACCTCAGTGAGCTGTTGTGGCAAATACTGCAAAAGTACGTCAATTTCAACTTTTAACCCATCAACAAGATCTTGCCTGCCGGACTTTTCAAAGTCAGGCATTGAATCTCTTCTTTTCTTAACTTCTTTTGCTATAATTTCAATTATACCATCGTCATCAAGGGTAACTCTATTATCCTTTTCAACCTGAAGCACCGCCGCCCTAGCCATTTGGATCGCATTCTTTCGGATTGAGTCCTTATCCCTCATGGCTGCCTTCATATCTTCAAGCAATCTCTCTTTAAGGGACATATTATTATCCTCCATTATTTGAACTTCCTTTTCCTTGCAGCTTCAGATTTCTTTTTTCTTTTAACACTTGGCTTCTCGTAATGCTCCCTTTTTCTTACTTCTGCCAATACGCCTGCCTTAGCGCATTGCCTCTTAAACCTCTTAAGAGCACTATCAAGAGACTCATTTTCCTTAACTCTAACTTCAGACACGTATTTCCCTCCCTCCGATGGTAACAATTGTGCTAAGACTAAACTACATCGATTACTGTGGATTTTATTGGGAACTAATCTAAATATAGCACACAACATATTATATAATACTAATCAAACCCGTGTCAACAATTATTTACTAAGCAATCACGGCAAATTCGCCATTTTAATTCTTTTATACCAGAAAATAATAATTAACACTTCGATTATTGCAATTAATTACAAATAATCCTCATACCACCGTCTGCATCCACATAAACCATTAAATAGTTTGAACCTAACGATAATGAAATACATTATACCAAAAAAATATTTATTGAGCAATGATTTATTAATAATCTCATCAATATTTTTTTACCAATGTGATCCTTTCATCAAAGTTGAAACAATTCTCGAATTTCTTCCTCTCTGAGTTTTGTCAAAAGGTTTTCACCTGGCTGAATTACATTATTTATAAGGCCTCTCTTTTTCTCTTGAAGCTCATATATCTTTTCTTCAATAGTACCCTTTGTAATAATCTTAAATACCTGAACTGCCTTCGTCTGACCAATTCTGTATGCGCGGTCCGTAGCCTGATCTTCAACAGCCGGGTTCCACCACGGATCATAGTGAATAACCATATCAGCACCTGTAAGATTCAAACCAGTACCTCCAGCTTTTAAGGAAATCAAAAATAAATCGTTTTCACCGTTATTAAACCTATTTACCATATCTATACGTTCTTTTGCTTTAGTTGAGCCATCGATATAAAAATAACTCTTCCCGGATTCTTTAAGGGCTTTTCCAATAATATCATGCATACTGGTAAACTGTGAAAACAATAGCAATCTATGTCCGGAATCAATTGAATCCCCAATTATTTCGAGCAGTGTATCCAATTTTCCGCTTCCGCCCTTATAATTTTCAACAAACATAGCTGGATGACAGCATATCTGCCTTAATCTGGTCAGAAGAGCAAGTATTTTGATTTTGCTTCTTTCAATTCCTTTTTCTCTGATTTCAGCAGCCACCTCGCCCTGTGCCTGCTTTAGAAAAGCTGCATACAATTTTTTCTGTTCTTTCGTCATATCCGCAACAACTTTGCTCTCGATTTTCTCAGGAAGCTCTTGCAAAACTTCACTCTTAAGTCTTCTCAATATAAATGGCCTTATAAATCTCGAAAGTGTATTTAAAATCTCCTTATCATTATTTTGAACAATCGGCTTCTCGAACTTTGTGACAAAGCTATTGTGGCTCATCAGATAACCTGGCATAATAAAATCAAATATCGACCAGAGCTCTGTCAATGAATTCTCAATAGGCGTACCAGTCATTGCAAAATATCCCTTTGCCTTGAGGCTTTTCACACTATTTGCATTAAGTGTATTGGGATTTTTAATATGCTGTGCCTCATCTACGAATATATAGGAAAAATCCATCTCCCGGTAACGCTCTATATCCCTCTTCAAGGAGCCATAGGAAGTAACTATAATATCTTTTTCTTTACCGGTGTTTAACAGAATATCCCTTTCAGCTTTTGATCCATAAACAACTTCTACATTTAAATCAGGAACAAACTTTTCAACTTCGGACTTCCAGTTATACACCAAAGATGTAGGCGCCACAACAAGACACGGCCTTTTGTCTGTTTTTCGTTCTTCCTTAATAAATGCCAAAACCTGAAGAGTTTTCCCAAGCCCCATATCATCTGCAAGTATTCCGCCAAAACCATAACGCGAAAGAGTTTTAAGCCATTTGTATCCAAACTTTTGATAATCTCTCAAAACTTCAGATAGAGTATCATCAAGTTTAAAATCCTGATCCTTAGACTGGGTTATATCTTGTACAAGCTCCTTAAACCTGTCGTTTCGCTGAAAATCACTCATATTTCTTTCATTAATGAAATTATCAACAAATAATGCCCTGTTCGCAGGCAGGTCCAATAAACCATCCTTGATTTTTCTGGTATCAAGGCTTAAGTCGTAAATAAGCTTTGAAACATTTATAAGTTCTTCATTATCTATTTTTAAAATCGTGCCATTTTTCAAGCGGTAATATTTTTTCTTTTGCTTTATAGAATGAAAAAGGTTATGAAGCTCTGTGTCATCAAAATCTTCTATATTGAAATCAAATTCCAAAAGGTTTGATTCTGTGTTAAGCCTCACTCCCATCTGCATCTTTTTGACCGACCTGATTTGAATTTTCTTAAACTCTTCAGAATAATAAACCTCTGCGAGAGTTTTTAACTCCTCAATTCTTCCATTTAGCAGATCTACAAGCTTCTCATCATCGTCTAGAATCATTAACCCCTTGTTTTCATACATCCCTACAGACTTAAGAAAATCCCAAACCTGTTCTTCCTGTTCATAATTTCTCATATAGTAATCATCCGTAGACTCTGCTTTACTGTCCAGCGGATTCACAACCGTTTCACCATAACAATGATTAATCTTTGCACAAACACCATTGCTTATGACATCAAAATAAATCCGTGTAACCAAATCTTTTTGAGTCATTTTTTCTTCCAGATCTGCATCAATAGACACCTTCAATTTATCTTTATAAGGTTTGAAGAATTCACGAATAAACTGCTCCTGCTCTTTTTTTTGAATCTGAAATATAGGTTTATCCTTACGCAGGCGAATTTTATGGATTTTTTCAATAAGTTTGGCCTTATCCTCCGGAATTCTATAAATCCTGTGTGAAAAAGGATTCATAACCAATTCATAATCCCGTGTCAACGGCATAATCTTCTCATCTTTGTTGTAATCAGCTTCTAGAACAAGCAAATCATCTACTTGCTTTATATCCATTTGGATTTCTAAATCATCAATTACCTCACACATGGCATTGGGCTGTCCGATTATACCAGTAGGTATTCCGCTGCCTTTTACAATATCAAAATACCTCTTCATATTGTCTTCAATAAGAACTATTCTGTTTGCTCTTATACTGCCTAAATTCCTATCGCTGGCAAAACCATATGGGTCGTGAAAATTTCTTTCAAATTGTTCCTTTTCGTTTAATTTTATTAAAAAATCCAATATTTCTTTATTTAATCCTGAAAAATACATTGTATCCGGCTGAAAAGTAAAATTTATACCAAAATACAGAGGTATTCTTTTATCAATTGCATCAAAAAACTCAGTAAAATTCTTAACTTTATAGGGCTTCTCCAACCCAACTTTCAATTCAAGCTGCAAGTATGGAAAATTTGTCTCTAAAACAATATTTTGTTCAATCCATAGATTGGCTTTTTGCCTTTTCCTCCTAAAATCCAATCCTAATTCTGCAATAGGTAAAAAGTCACTATTTAAAGCACTCTTGCTGTTTAAAAGTTGTCTATTACCCGAAATGCTCTTTTGCTCTCTTTCATCCTCACAGTAATAATTAGCATACTTCATAACAGCTACAATATGTTTGCACGCACCAAAATAAGACCTAAACGCCTCGCAATCACATCTATAACTTCCCACCGAACCGTTTTCATTTAGTTCTATTTCTACATTATAATCATAAGTTCCCTGTACAATTGCATTAATGCGCCTTTCATCCTCTATATATTGAAATTTTCTGACATTATTAACTAATTTCATTCCTCGGCTATAAACACCAATATCACTAATTATTCTTTGTATCAACTTATCAGAAAATGTTTGCATGTCCTTTTCCTTTCAATCATAATGAAATTCTTAACGATACTAATGTTAGCATATAGACCATTTATTTTCAACTTACTCATATAGCAACGTTAGTAAGCAAATTTTAACTAATAAATTTTCAAAATAAAGTTTCAAGTCTTTATTTTTCTACGATTTAGTGCTAAAATATTCCTTATAGATATAACTTTTTTGTATATTTAATTATTAGTGAGGGCGGAGAAGTATGCATAAACTAAATAAACAAGCTTATACAAATGTCATTCAGCTTCAATTGGACATAATTTTTTTATTTCTATCATATTTCATTTCATATTACATAACTTCACAGTTTACCAATCTTTGTAATATAAAGGAATATCTCTGGATATTGATCGTATTTATACCAGTATGGATGTTTAGTATGGAAACTTTGGGAATGTATAATACAACCACCTTTTGCTATTTCGACAGAATAATTCGTAATTCTCTGTTTTCAACATTTATCTCAAGTTTGTTTCTTTCCTCCATGATATTCTTTGTAAAAGAGACAATGTTTAGCAGATTCTTGTTTGTAATTTATGTAATCTGCACATTAACTTTACTGCTTTCTGAAAGACTACTTTATATATTTTATATAAAAAGAAGCTCTCGACATACAAATACAGCTCTGAGAGTTATTATTGCAGGTTCACCTAATGTCGCCCGCCAATTCACAAACTATATACAAAAAACCAATATAAATATGAATATACTCGGTTATGTCCGTGTTGACTCAAAAGATTCCAAATCACCCTATGTATTAGGTCATATAGACAACCTTGAGGAGATTATTAAGAAAAATATTGTCGATGAGGTTGTTTTTGCGCTTCCTAAGAATTATACAGGAGAAGTTGAACAATATGTACTTCTGTGTGAAGAAATGGGTATTACCGTTCGAATGGTACTTAACCTTTATGACTTAAAAATCTCCAAAACCCACCTTACCTGTATCGGAACTTTGCCTATGCTAACATTCCATACAGTATCACTAAACCGCACCCAGCTGTGTTTTAAACGTTTTATAGATATTTGCGGTGCACTGGTAGGACTCTTTTTAACAGGTATAATCTCCATATTTGTTGGTGTTGCGATAAAACTTGATTCACCTGGACCTGTTATATTTGCTCAAAATAGAGTTGGCCTTAACGGAAGAGTATTCAAGCTTTACAAATTCCGTTCAATGTGCACAGATGCTGATAATAAAAAAACTGAGCTCTCAAAAATGAACGAAGTAGGCGGAGGGCTTATGTTTAAAATTAAGAACGACCCTCGAATAACAAAAGTAGGAAGGTTTTTAAGAAAGACAAGCCTTGATGAGTTCCCTCAGTTTATAAACGTGCTCAAAGGCGATATGAGCCTTGTTGGTACAAGACCTCCAACATTGGATGAAGTCAGCAAATATGAAGCTTACCACAGACGCAGAATAAGTATAAAGCCTGGTTTAACAGGACTTTGGCAAGTAAGCGGCCGCAGCAGCATTACAGATTTTGATGAAGTTGTAAAGCTTGATACAAAATATATAGACGAATGGTCCATATGGCTTGACGTAAAGATTATTCTTAAAACTGTTCTTAACATATTTAAAAAAGATGGAGCTTATTAATAAGCTCCATCTTTTTTAAGTTTTCCAAATAATCTTGTATTAAATAAAATAGTCAAAACTGCAGTAAGTGCTCCTGATGTGTCAATTAAAACATCTTTTACTTGTGGGTTACGTCCGGGTATATGACTCTGATAAAACTCATCTGCTGCTGCAACAACAAATACAAAGAATAATGTGAACATTGAAACCTTTTTAAGTCCTATTTTCCTTAGTTTTAGCGACCTAAACGTTAATGTCGCCAAAATTGCATACTCTGTAAAATGCAGAATCTTTCTAAATATGTAATTACGATTTTTATAAAGCCATTCATTATTCTCAATAAAGTTCCGTAAGCCCACTTTACTAACCAAAAAATCAACAATGCGTTCTGATATGCTAACAGAGTTTTGTCCTTTCTGAGTTGAAAATGCAAATATTATTACTACCATTATAACAACTAGTATACTTGAGGCCAGTAGAGCCAAATTAACTTTCTTTCTCATTTAGCAAGTCCTTTCGTGCGTTTAATATGTTCTTCCTGTTGTGTGTATGAAAGTTTATACGTATAATTAATACGTTTAGCACAACTATTATATATAATTTTACTTTATTATTCCATACATTTATCATTCTACTCAAATAAACTATCTCTGCCAGAAATGTATGAACATTTTATCCCTGCCATAGAAGGAAGTTTTCAAAATTTGTCGAATAATTATAATGTAACCTAATAGCAAATTTAACTTAATAGAGGAGAAAATGCTAATGGAAAAAAACTCAATTCTGATGCAAAACGAAATGGAAGCTAATAAGTTTTCTTCAATCGTTACACTATGCTCAAATGTGTTTATTTTAGCTGCTTATATTCTAAATCTTGCAGGTATCTTCGTAGTACCTATGTTGGATATGACAATCGCCTCAATTGCATCTGGAATTTTACTTTCTATACCAATTTTAATTGTTGTAGTACTAAAACAACAAGGTTCATGGGTTAAATATGTGACAGTGACATCAGTTGTACTTATGGTAAGCATAATAACAGTAATTTTAAAGTATCATGTTGTCGTATTATTTGCTTTTCCGCTGGCAGTATCAAGCCTATTCTTTTCAAGAAAGCTAAGTTGGTATACATCCATATTATCTGTTGTCTTTATTTCAGCTGCCCAAGCGCTATCCTTTACAACTACTGGTGTTAATGATCGTAACTTTGATACTATAAATGGCCTAGTAATATTCGGCATATTACCCAAAGCACTTGAATTATCAATGATGTCCGTCATATTTATAATACTGTCAAAAAGGACACGCAAGATGCTTGGCAACATGATGGGAGCAAAAGAGCAGGAAGAAATGCTCGAAAAGATGATTGCAGTTACAACAAAATCAACTGATGTATCTAACACATTGGCTCAATCTGTAAACAGCCTTTCATTAATGACTGAAAACACGACTAAATCAAATCAAGATATAGCTTTACGTACAACAAAACTTGCAGAAGGATCAAAAAGTTCAATAAAATGTATGGAAGATGCCTCATCCGAAGTCACAAACATGTCTGAAAATTTGCAAAAGATAACAGATGAAAGCAACCAAATAGGCGCTCTTTCAGAGCAAGTTAAAAAACTAACGGAAAACAATGAGCAGGTTATGTTCAATGCTGTAGAGAAAATGAGCGCTATTGCTATAGCAACCAAACAGAGCAAGGAAATTATTGCCAAACTCGAACAGCGCTCCAGTGAAATATCTAATTTTGTTGAGGTAATCACTCAAATATCAGAGCAAACAAACTTACTTGCAATCAATGCCGCCATTGAATCAGCCAGAGCCGGTGAACAAGGCAAAGGTTTTTCTGTAGTAGCGCAGGAGATTAGAAACCTGGCAGAGGAAGCCCAAAAGGCTGCCAAAGATATCTCCCTATCAGTAAATAAGATTATAGTAGATACCCAAGAAGCTGTCAGCTCCATGGATAACGGTTCTGAGCTTGTAGACATGGGACTTGCAATCATTGAAGAGGCTCGTAACTCTTTTACCAAGGTAGCTGATGCCAACAAGGATATTAATAATATGCTCACTGTAGTTAACGGAGATACTTTAGAAACAGCAGAACTTAGCAAAAAAATTGTTGATTTAATGGCAGATGTTAAGAATACCAACACAAATGCACTATATGACATTGAGCAGATTGCCCTGGCGAGCGGAAAGCTGGTAGCCTCTATGGAGGAAGTTGACACAGCTGTTGGCGATATTGAGACAATGTCCAAAGAGCTGCTGGAGGTAGTTCAAAAGTAAGTTATATATTGCACACATGTCGGGCGAGACCCATGCGTCTCGCCCTCAGTCATTATTCATTTTCAATTTTTGTTTCATTCAGATACAAACATACTTGGTCTAACAATTCAATTAATTCTTTGCTTTGCTCTTCGCCGAGTCGCTCAATCAGGCCTGAAAACAAAGCATCATAGTAAATCATCACTTTCTGAACAAATTTTTCCCCTTTGTCCGTAAGTTTGATATCTACAACCCTTTTATCTTTGGCATCCGCACATCGTTCAATATACCCCTTGCCACTCAAGCTTTTTATCAATTCAGTCACTGTTGGCGACGTAACCTGCAACTTATTACTAATTTGTGAAACATTGATGACCTGCTGACTGTCATGTGAAAGAGACCCAATGCAAAGCAAAACACGTACTTCACTGTTTTTCATACCTAATGCAGGTTGCATTTTACGTTCTGCTCTTACTAAGTTTTCAAATGTATCGACAAACCTATTAACAGTATTATTGGATTGGTTTTGCAATAAGTTCACCTCGTTCGTGTTGGTATATATTTAATGTTTCATATATACCCTATTATACACTAACGTTGCATATTCAACAATGCCTCAAAAGCAAGTATATGTATCTTTTTAGCTTACCATCTCCATGTCGTCATCTTCATTATCTTTGTTCTCTGGTTCAGTTTCAGCAACCCCCCCTGGCTTCACTTTCAAAAATAATGAAAGTACAACACCAACAAATAAGAGGAAAGCGCCTATATAAAATACCCATGATAAGGCTTGCCCCATTGCCGTACGAACCATATCCATCATGTCAACAAATATCTGTTGGACCTGACTAGGCAGGCTTGCCTGTATTGCTTCAAGCTTATTCTTGTCCAATAACAACTGGGGAGTGGCCATCGTTTTAATTTTTTCTGCTGTTGCACCATCCAATTTTGTGAAGTCAGGCCCTGCACCTGATGCCATAGCTTTTCCCATATTACTTGCTATAGATGCATTCATAATCGATCCAAAAACAGCTATAAATATCGTCCCACCCAAGTTTCTGAATAGAGTGCATGTTGCTGTAACAACACCTAGTTGTGAAGGTGGCGAAGAATTTTGTGCAGCGGTCGTGAAAACTGTCATACCAAATCCAAGTCCTACACCAAAAATAATCAGACTGACAGCAGCCCAGACAACATTATTCATATTGGCCATAATCACCATACTACCGCTCATCGCACCTAAGCCTAATGCTGCAAAAAGCCTGTAATTACCTGTTTTTGACAGCCACCGCCCGGATAATGCACTGAAGATAATCATCATAATTGACATAGGAATGTTTAACAACCCAGATTGCGTAGCTGACATACCTTTTACTCCCTGAATGTAGAAAGGAATATATGACATAGCCCCCATCATGCCACCACTCATCACAAAACTGGCAACATTGGAAATTGTGACACCCTTGTTTTTAAAGATTGAGAGAGGCATAATCGGGAACTTAGCCTTACTTTCAACAATAATCAACATTATAACACCTAGCAAGGTTGCTGTAAAAAGTCCTATAATTTGTGGTGAACCCCATGCGTATTTTGACCCAGCCCATGAGAATCCTAAAATTAGACCTGTAATGGTAATTGTCAGAAAGACTGATCCCAAATAGTCAATGGACTCTTTGCTATTCCCCTCTGCCTTAGGAAACATTCTCCATATCATTACAAAAGCAATAACTCCTACGGGTAAAAACATCCAAAAAAGCCATTTCCACGCAACAAAATCAACCAGAACGCCGCCGAGCACTGGTCCAAGAATGCTCGAAAGACCAAATATAGCCATCATGGTCCCCGTCCATTTCGCTCTTTCTTCCGGAGGATACAAATCACCTATTGCAGTCAAAGTGATGGACATCAGCATGCCGCCACCAATACCTTGAATCCCACGGAAAATAATCATTTGAAAAATATTCCCAGATAGTCCTGTTAAAAATGAACCCACCAAAAAAACGGAAATCCCGAAGAGTAAAAACTTCTTCCTCCCATAGATATCGGATAACTTTCCAAATATAATGGTCGAGATGGTTGACGTAAGCATATAAATGGTAATAACCCAGGAATAATACGTCATACCCCCTAGTTGTGCAATAATTTTGGGCAATGCTGCACTGATAATGGTCTGGTTAATGGATGCGAAAAACATGGTGGCCATTAGCGCTATCATGACCAGCATTTTTTTCTTGTTTGTTAGTTCTTGCATAAATTACCTCTCTCTCTATTCTCAATTGTAAATCAATTAATTAGGTTACCAACCTAATTAATTGATTTTACGACTATAATGACAATTTGTCAATATGTTGGCGCATAAACTTTCAAGTGTGAGCTTTCTATTCCTTTCTCTATCCCCATATTGATCTTTTATATTGAATAAAATCAAACCCGTGACTGTTAAAACCGTCACGGGTGTAGAATATCAACTAAATTGATCCCTTTTAAAATTTACTATTTCATCTTTGGAAATACCAGTATACTTTTCAATTATGGTATCGTCAAAACCATCTTTAATCATTTTTCTTGCCACTTCAAGTCTTTGTTGTTGTATTCCTTGTTGTATTCCTTGTTGTATTCCTTGTTGTATTCCTTCTTGTATTCCTTCTTCTTTTGCACCTGTTATACGAGTTATTTCATCATGAATTGCCTTTTCCCTCAACTCGTAATACCTTCTTATTTCTTCGTTTGTTCCGAGGTATTCTAATACCTTTTGAGCCTTTTCTATGGCAGGCTCTGCTTTCATAGCCATCTCCAACACCTCCTTGGGTGAATCCTCTAAAAATAGCAACCATCTATCTAATGGCTTACTCATATCCGGTTGCTTTTTTCTGAACTTCGGAAGTTCTATAAATCTTATTTCAAGCACATCTGTGAGCTTATAATCCTTATGGCTATCTTCCCACAAATGAAATATACTATGATAATTCTCTACTTTAATGTATTCAAAATCCAGAATATTTATGGTTATTGTCTTTTTTAACTCATTGAATGCCTGGCCTTCACTCAATTGTTCGGTATAAAGCTTTGACCAATAGAACAAAGTTCTTTTATCCATATTGTATTGGTTGACAATCTGAATTTCTATATTTATCTGTGTCCCTTCTAATGTCCGTGCCTTTATATCAAGTATACCCAATTTGTCATCCGGTCTATCCTTTTCAAGCCTTGTGTTTTCTATTATTTCTATATCACTTAGCGCATTTTCATTTTCTAGCATTAATACAGCGTTCAAAAAACTTATAAGAATTTCTTTATTTTCTTGTCTGCCGAATATCCTCTGAAATACAAAATCGTTTTTTGCTTTTAGTCGGTACAATTAAAATCACCCCACTTCGATTATAGCATATTTTAAAAACCATTAATATTACTAATTTTACATCAGTAAACGTTTACTATCAGAAAGATTGCAAAAGAAGGATTTTATTAAAAAGCAGCTCCAAATATCTAGCCTATGGAGCTGCCTTTTTTAGACTACATATGGTGTTCCATCGCTTACGCTCTTTTGTAAAATTGATTATCCAAAAAAGCCTGTTTTAGCTAGAATTAAAATTGTAATTGCAAAGAGTACTAAAAATCCTTATTGTACTCATACTTTTCGATCAACAAGTATTTTCATCTTGAATTAATATATATGTTAAACATTTTCATGGAGGTTAAAGTGTTTTTAGGTTTTAAAAATAACACTCATGTGATAAAATAAATTTATAAAGCTAAATTGGTGGTGATTTTATGAAGTGGCAGGAAATAAGGGAAATATACCCTCATCAATGGGTAAAACTTAATGTTTTGTCCTCACATATTGAAGATGATAAAAAAATTATTGATGACATGGACGTTATAAAAACCATTCCAAGCGATTTGGAAGCAGGTCGAGAACTTGGCAAATGCAACACTAATGAGGCGGTATATCATACTTATCATACTGATATTTATTATAGAATAAAAAACATTTTTGGATTCAGAAAGGCTAGATAGATGAATACTTATAAATTTGACAGACTTATTTGTACTGATGTTAATATTAGTTTCGGGGGTAAAAAGAAAGTTCTTAAAAATGTTGTTATTGATACTGGCGCAGCCCAATCCATAATAAATTCGTTAGCGGTTGAAGATATTGGTATCAGTCCTGAGTATGTAGGCGAAATTTCAACTACTTATGGAATTGGTGGAGAACTGGTCTTTTTTACAAAGGTTGTTGACAATTTTATAATTGCTGATACTGAATTCAAATCTCTTGAAATGGATTTTGGTGAGATTGACTCAAAAGGTGAATTGACGGGACTTATAGGGATGGACTTGCTTGAAAAGCTCAGAGCTGTTATTGATGTTGAAATTCCTTTAGTTTATGAGAAATAATATAAAAGCTTTTTTACATTTCAGGTAAAAATCTGTAATTTTGATCTTTATATTGAATAAAACACAAACCCGTGACTGTTAAACCGTCACGGGTGTAGAATATCAACTAAATTGATCGCTTTTTAAATTCATTATTTCATCTTTGGAAATTCCGGTATACTTTTCAATCATGGTATCGTCAAAACCATCTTTAATCATTTTTCTTGCCACTTCAAGTCTTTGTTGTTTTATTCCTTGTTTTATTCCTTGTTTTATTCCTTGTTTTATTCCTTGTTGTATTCCTTCTTCTTTTGCACCTGTTATACGAGTTATTTCATCATGAATTGCTTTTCCCTCAACTCGTAATACCTTCTTATTTCTTCGTTTGTTCCGAGGTATTCTAATACCTTTTGTGCCTTTTCTATGGCAGGCTCTGCTTTCATAGCCATCTCCAACACCAAACATAAAAAAGTAGTATTTTTTCTGTTATTCATTGCTGATTTCTTTCAGAATTTCCTTAACAGTATCTATATCTAATTTAGTTATCTTTGCAACAAAACTTACATCTGCACCATTCTTTAGTGCTTCTCGGGCTACCTCGTATTTCTCCTCTTTTATACCTTCTTTTATTCCTTCTTTCCGGCCTCTTTCTTCCGCTTCTTCTTCTCTTGTTTTGCGATCCATAAGATCCATTTGCCTTGCTTCATATGCTAAACGCTTTTGTTCATCTTTACTTATTACCTGTAAATAATTATAGGCATCTTTGATCATTTCGTTATTGTTTGCTGCCATTTCCATCTCTCCTTTCGTCTTCGCCCCTATAAATCTAAGCCAATCCACAGATGGATCATTCAAATCGCTTATATCTGTCATGTCCCTCAGTTTCTCCAATTCACAAAAGTGAACTTCTATTACATCTGTCAGTTGATGTCCTGTATCATCTTCTTTTAAGTGGTAACATGTATGCATCTTTTTTACAGGCAAAAACTTATAGTCTAATATATTTATCGTTATACACTTCTTTAAAACCTTAAAGGAATCACCTTCCTTTGCTTGTGTTGTATACATTTTACTCCAATAATAGAGAGATCTCTCCGGCATGTATACTGTTGGAAGTACCTGTATTTCAATATCCAGTTGCTTACCATCTTTCATTTTTGCTCTTATATCAAGTATTCCCAACTTATCATCTTCAAATAACTTTTGTAACTCTGAATTCAATAACTCTATTCCTTCAAATTCTGCTATTGGTATTTTCAATAGTGCACTTATCAATGATATTAAGCGTTCTTTATGATTTACATCTCCAAACAATAATTTAAACACAAAATCTATTGTTGGAAGCATTATAAAGTTATCATCTTGTATTCTTCCCTTTTCGCTCATTTGCTTTTCACCTTCCCTATAGTATAATTCTATCAAAAATACTGCTTAATTAACACCTGTTTTCAGAAATTGTGTAAATATTGTTGTATCCATCCTTCTGGGTGTCATATGTGCAAGTGGTAAACAAATCCTTTTTTGTGGCATAAAGATATCTCAAAACTTTAATAGCTGTTTTTCTTTTATTGCAGAAGACGAAAGCACAGCTGTCTGAAAATGGATCGAGTTTAAACTGTAGATTCACAATCGCCACCAATCCATCAATCTGCTTCCAAAAATCTGTGGAACTACAGGCTGTGTAGATATGATCAGCTCCCTGGGTAAATCCGCCTAACATATTGAACGCAGTGCTTTTAACACTGTTGCTAGCAACTGAAGATCAGTCTTTTCGTGTATGTCCAATACATAATTGTCGTACCGTATTGTGATAGAAGCAAAACCCTTATGTCTTATCATTTATTCTGGAATCTTCATTTCTGCCCAGCATATATCTGTTTCTGAGTTCTTTTGCTTATTGAGTCTCGTGAGCCAATATTTGTACGTTGATAATTTTACATTACTTTTTTCACACCATTTCCTAGCAGATAAGCCACCGGCTTTGCAATCTGAAATTGTCTGCTTCCATATTGTCTCGGATTTTCTTTGTGCCATTTAAAATGCCTTCTGACTTCATGAGTTTTATATCAGAAAGCATAACAGAATTAGTTGATAATTACACTACTGTATGTTTTGAAGCACTTACAAAGCTTTTTTACATTTCATGTAAAAATCCACGATATTGATCTTTAAAATATTGAATAAAATCAAACCCGTGACTGTTAAAACGTCACGGGTTTTGAATGTTCAACTAAATTGTTCCCTTTTTAAATTCATTATTTCATCTTTGGAAATTCCGGTATACTTTTCAATCATGGTATCGTCAAAACCATCTTTAATCATTTTTCTTGCCACTTCAAGTCTTTGTTGTTGTATTCCTTGTTGTATTCCTTCTTCTTTTGCACCTGTTATACGAGTTATTTCATCATGAATTGCCTTTTCCCTCAACTCATAATACCTTCTTATTTCTTCGTTTGTTCCAAGGTATTCTAATACCTTTTGAGCCTTTTCTATGGCAGGCTCTGCTTTCATAGCCATCTCCAACACCTCCTTGGGTGAATCCTCTAAAAATAGCAACCATCTGTCTAATGGCTTACTCATATCCGGTTGCTTTTTTCTGAACTTTGGAAGTTCTATAAATCTTATTTCAAGCACATCTGTGAGCTTATAATCCTTATGGCTATCTTCCCACAAATGGAATATACTTCAAAAAATGACACCATTAGCTTATCGCAATGATCGTGATATAGCTAGACGTCATCTTTTGAAGCACTTACATATTATTGTATCCATCCTGACTGGGTGTTGATTTACACTACGGCTTTTGTGTTCCATAGCTTACGATTTATTATTTCATCTTTGGTTTACCGCTTACGTAAGTCCTTTGACCATGGAAGGTACTTGTATAGAAGTTCTGGGTGGTTTTTATTTTATTGGTTTGCCGGGTAAGTTTATTTAGCTGGAAGCCTTGTGGCTGCTGATTTTTTGCATTTTAGCTAGTTTGAAGCAGTTTTATGTCAGCATAGAATGATTTTTGCAGTAATAATCTAATATACTATTCCAATTCATACTTTTGGCTATCCCATGCCCAAATTCTTCCGCCACTAACAATCTCTTGCCACTTTACATTTTGACACGACGAGCTAAAATAATCTTCCCCCAAATCCCAACTAACATTGTATCATTATTTAGCATAACTACTTGTGTACCTACTGGTATAGAATAATCTTCTTTGAAGCTGGCTTGATAAAATTTAAGTGGTACTTCTGACAACGATTTATATTTTTCTCTATTCACAATGTTAACGTTCTCATCGTGAATAAAACTATAGACATCTGGCAATCTAAATTTTCCACCATCATTATACTTAGCAACCGACATATACTCCAATGTATATTCAGGATTCAAAAATTTATCCTTACCTAGTCGAAGAAATTTGTCTGTAAATTCCAGTTCTAATCCAACATATTCCTCTTCATCAATACCACCAAGAGCATCTTTAGATGTACCATCGTAAGCATCCGATTTTAATACAATTTTCCCCAGATGCCATATTCCAAATATTTCAAGACTAGATTCATCTTTGTTTTTGGAATTTAATTTTTCGTTATTATCTCCGCCATTTAACACATCATCATTATTTTTAGGAGAAGTGGTCATTTTGTTTTCAGCTATAATTTTTGCATTTTCGCCCCCCTTACTATTATTAATTTCTGCTTGTTTTTCAATTATAGAATTACTCTTGTCAGTAAAATGTTTATTTACCTGACATCCAGCTAATAGTGTTAAAATCAAACTGGCTAATAATATTAAAATGAGATCCTTTTTCTTTATCATGAAAACCTCCTATTTATCATATCCATTATTGAATATAATTGCTTCTTGTGTTCTCCGCTCTTTATTACTGTGCATCTCAAATATTCTAATAACCTCCTTAGGATCATAATTACCTTTTCCCTCGATGATAAATTTGGGCAACACTTTATTAGTTTTACTCCACCAGCCATCTCCATAATTATGACTAAATGAAACTAACATATCAAATTGGTGTTGTTTTAACGAAATTTCATGAGTAGACAGAAAAACATTTACTGCTTTTACTGACCCTGATAAATCTTCTTTGTATAACCTCATTACTTCTGCTATTGGCACAGGTGATGAATCTGGGACTCTATATGCCACGCCATTACTTGGTATTTTTTTAGGTAAAATTGGTGCTCCTTTTGCATATTTATCAACAAGTGCTCGTTCACTTGAAGAAACATCATTATACTCACCTTCACTTATATAATGTCCATAGCCAATTGTAATACCACCATCGCTAACCCACTCGCCATTATCAGATTTTTTAAATACATAATGAGGATATACCCCAATTAGATTACCATTTGCATCATACGCACCTAGTCCCCAAGCTTTTATTGTTGCTTTACTTAATTCAAAGTCAGCTATTGTTTTTAGCCCTTGTTCACTAAGAGTCATTTCTCCAGGTTTACCCGTCCCCTTACTCTCTGAAGATTTAGGTTGGTTATTATCAGAAGGCTTAACTTCGCTGTTCTTACCGTTTACTGGTTCAGACATAAGTTGCTTAAATAATCTTTTCCTCATATCCTTCCAGACTGAATCTGTAACAACTCCATAATCATAATCACTATTTTTAATATCTTTATCTATTTTATACTTATTTACTGCTTTTAGTGTTGAAGGACCAAAATAACCGTATTTAGTGTTTTCAGGCATTGTTAAGTATGGTTTGCCATTGGCGTCTTTCAATTGTTCAAGCATTTTCTGGAGAGCCTCTACATTTTCATCTTCCATTCCTTGAACAAGGCTTTTATCTAAATCTGAACTTCCTCCAACTACTTGTTGAACAACATTATTTTTTATATGCTCCCATGTTTTAATATCAACACCGCCAGCCTCATCTAAACTGCCCAAGTTATTATCAATCATATACTTATTGACAGAATCAGCTGTAACAATTCCGAAGGTTCCATACCTAGCGCTAGATGGAAGTATAAAGTAAGGATTCCCACTTTTATCCTTAATCCTTTCTAACATCTTCTGTAATTCTTCTACCACTGCCCCCTTTTCCCCTTTATTCACAATAATATTACTGATTTCTACAGGGGTTTCAGAAACTTTAGGTATAGAGTTATCTGAAACTTGTTTTGATTGATTTATTTCTTCAAGTCCTATTGAAACCATTCCAAGACCTATTGAAATAGCTCCACTAACTGAAATTAGTTCAATCGGATTTTTTGATACGATCTCTTTAGCCGCCTTTATAGATTTCTCCTTCTTCCCTAGTTCACGGCCCTTATTTACTACCATTTCAACGTTTTTACCAGCTGCACCGCCTACAAAACGACCCACTATTCCGCCAACAAGTTTCCCAGGATTAAATGGAGAATGTCCACTTGGGTCAGTAAACATTATAGGATCATTATGACAATATGTATACAAATTCAAACTAAGTGGATTTGTATCCTCACCCCAGTAGCTATCCTCACTTATAAACCTTCCTGTGTAAGGATTATAGTACCTTGCCCTAAGGTAATACAACGCGGTCTCTGAATCATAGAACTCACCTGCATACCTTATGGCACAATCATACTGCTGGATAGTCAGTGTTGGATTACCCCAAATGTCGTAATCATAGCTGTTTTCTACTACTCCAGCTTCGCTTACTGTCTGTACCACATCACCATGTCCGTTATACATAAAGTATGAATGTTTATCGGAAGCATCAAGTCTAGCAATGTAGTTAATTCCTCTTATATATCTTGATTTTACATTATCACTTCCATCAGTTTCAAGTATAACATGCTGTCTGTCGTAAAGATAATTTGTCACCACAGGAGTATAATTATTTGAGGACTTTTTAACAGTTTTTCTTACTCTCAAATCATCTCCATTGTAAACAAACTCAGTTATTGTCTTGACTCCTGATTTTGTGGTTTCAACTTTTGTCAGCCTGTTAAAACCATCAAATTTGTTGATAGTAACCTCTGTATGGCTATCAATTACTTCTGTTGTAGTTGCACCTTCAACAACAATCCCAAGGGTTTCCTCTTTAACAGGCGTATATGCCTTGGTAAAGCTTACTTGCTGTGAAATTTGGTTGCCATTGTTGTCATACTTGTAAGTTACTGTCTTCCTTACAACAGAAAAGAAACAGGACATTTTGGAAAAGATCTAAGCAGAATTCACTTTGGACAATCCCAGCGAGGCCATCGATTCCACATTCCACGACGTAAGTCGGAATATCCACATGCAATGTATATACGGTCAAAGCCAATAGCATCATTAAACATGTTGAATTACCTCCAGGAGAGCTTCTAGTATTATAGTTTCTTAATAGTATATTGATAATTATTCCCCAGAATACAAATGACCAAAAAATATCTGCAAAATGAAGCTATCCATGCCAAAAAACGAAAGCAAAAAGCCCAACAATTATTGAGGACATTATTATCCCCAAAGTATCCACCCATGTATATTCAGTTTGCCTAGCCCATTCTTTAGTGCTATATATGGGAACTTTTCCAAAAAAGCACATAATGTTTATCAATATTAAACACACACTTGCTATAAGCAAAATTTGTTTTCTAATAAAATCTATGTTCCCGGAACCATAGGATACTAGTGAATACACAAATGCTATAGAAGCAATAGCATTTGCTAAATTTAAAATATACTTATATTTTATCATTTTATATGAACATCCCCCAAATTTTACAGAACTTATTCAGTTATACCAACAATACTATCTTCTACTGCTAAAAGTTATCGGTTGCCATACATCTTCTCGTAATATTTCTGGTATTCGCCTGAAATTATAGTCTCCCACCACTCTCGGTTATCCAAATACCACTGAATAGTCTTTTTGATTCCTTCAGTAAACTTCGTTTTCGGCAACCAGCCTAACTCGTTATGAATCTTGGTCGGATCGATGGCATAACGCATATCATGCCCCTTTCGATCAGTCACATATGTAATTAATTTTTCAGACTTGCCGAGTTCCTTGCAGATGGTTTTCACTATATCAATGTTCTTCATCTCATTGTGTCCGCCAATGTTATAGACTTCACCGACACGTCCATTATGGATAATCAAGTCAATAGCATTGCAGTGGTCTTCTACATACAGCCAGTCACGAACATTTTCTCCCTTTCCGTAAACCGGAAGAGGCTTGTCCGCCAACGCATTAGCAATCATCAGCGGAATTAGTTTTTCTGGAAAGTGATATGGACCATAATTGTTGGAGCAACGAGAAATCGTCACTGGCAAACCGTAGGTTCTGTGATATGATAGCACAAGTAAATCAGCTCCAGCCTTTGAAGAACTGTAAGGACTGCTAGTGTAAAGCGGTGTCTCCTCTGTAAAGAATAAATCAGGTCTATCCAAAGGCAAATCACCATATACCTCGTCGGTAGAAACCTGATGATATCTCTTGATGCCATATTTCCGACAAGCATCCATCATCACTGCAGTCCCATTTATGCTGGTATCTAAAAACACTTTCGGATTCTCGATAGAGCGGTCAACATGAGACTCTGCTGCAAAGTTTACAACCATATCCGGATGTTCTTCTTCAAATAAGTTGTAGATAGCTTTTCGATCACGAATGTCTACTTTGCAAAAACGAAATTTAGGATTTTTCAACGCTTCCTTTAATGTAGACAGGTTGCCAGCATAGGTAAGACAATCTACACAAATAATCCGATAGTCTGGGTACTTGTTTAACATATAATATATAAAGTTTGATCCAATAAACCCTGCTCCGCCAGTTACTATAATGTTCATTTCAATTCTTCTCCTCATATATAATTGTTAATTCCAATAAAATCTTCATATCACACATTCCATTTCCTGTTAAAAACTTAGTATTATCAATCCTATTATAATACTTTTTATTTATATCTGCTTGCAAAATAATAAATCTAAATAAGAAAAAAGACTGCTACAATACTAACTTGCCTAGTTAGTTTTGCAACAGCCCCTAGTCTTGAAAATCAAGTCAATTTTTATTACTTATTGTTATGTCCTTTTGTTTGACTGTTTGTTCGCCATACACCGCTTGACCTATCAGAACATCATCAATCTGTATATTTCCGTTTAAGTCAAGGAACCAACCCTTTATTGAAATTATTCATTTTAAATCAGTTGTTCCTGTGGGACTGTCTATCCACCCTTTTACGGTAGTTTTGATACTGTGATGTCTACGTTCTTAATCAGCATTGCACTGTCTGCTTTATTGCTTATTTCACGGACTGTAATAGTGTGTTTACCTTCAGAAAGCTTTGATGTATCAAGTGTATAATGGAACCCTGAATTTTCATTGTTGTATAATGGATACACTAATTCTACATCCGGTCTTGAGTCACCATAAGTAGCAGTTCCTACTAAAACATTATCCACAAGCACTTCTACTTTAGAAACTCCGTTAGGATCAAGTATCCACCCTCTAAGAGTCACTGTACCACTAACAGTTGCATTGGCTTTTGGTGAATCAATTCGACCTATTGTTGGAAGTACTGTTATGGAAACTGTACCTATTGTTGTTATTGTTCCACTATTACCTGTACCACAAACCTTTACAGAATGTGTTCCTTTTGAAAGTGTTGTAGTATCAAGAACATACTGGAAGCCTGAGTTAGCACTATTGTTGTAATTTGGATATACTGTTTTAACATCAGATCTTGAACCACCGTAGACAGCTGTTCCTGAGAATACACCATCTACAAAAACCTCTACGTTAGTTACCCCAGATTGATCCAAAAACCATCCTTTTACTTCAACTTTACCGTTGCAGGTTCGTGAAGCTTTAGGAGAATCTATTCTACCAATAGGCTTTAACTCAACATTTATACTTACAGTTTTCAATAACGTCTGATCATTTGTTTTTGATGTTTCATAGACACTTAATGTATGTATTCCTGGAGTAAGCTTTGATGTATCAAGTGTATAGTGAAAACCTGAATTTGCATTCTTGTATAACGGATACACTAATTCTACATCTGGTCTTGAATCGCCATAAGTAGCTGTTCCCACCAAAGCATTATCTATAAGCACTTCTACTTTAGAAACTCCGTTAGGATCAAGTATCCACCCTCTAAGAGTCACTGTACCACTAACAGTTGCATTGGCTTTTGGTGAATCAATTCGACCTATTGTTGGGAGTACTGTTATGGAAACCGTTCCTATTGTTGTTATTGTTCCACTATTACCTGTACCGCAAACTTTTACAGAATGTGTTCCTGTTGAAAGCGTTGTAATATCAAGAACATACTGGAAGCCTGAGTTAGCACTATTGTTGTAATTTGGATATACCGTTTTAACATCAGGTCTTGAACCACCATAGACAGCTGTTCCTGAGAATACACCATCTACAAAAACCTCTACATTAGTTACCCCAGATTGATCTAAAAACCATCCTTTTACTTCAACTTTACCGTTGCAGGTTCGTGAAGCTTTAGGGAAGTCTATTCTACCAATAGGCTTTAACTCAATATTTACACTTACAGTTTTCAATAATGTCTGAACATTTGTTTTTGATGTTTCATAGACACTTAATGTATGTATTCCTTCTGAAAGCTTTGATGTATCAAGTGCATAGTGGAACCCTGCATTTGCATTGTTATACTCCGGATATGCTGCCAATACATCTGCTCTAGCATCTCCATATACTGCCTCACCTACAATATTTCCATCCACCATTACCTCAACCTTTGAAACTCCGTTTTGGTCTATAAACCAACCTTTCACGTTTACAATTCCTGTAACAGATTGATTTGCCTTAGGGCTTTCAAGGTATGCAATAGCAGGTTTTATTGCGTTTACAACCTTAACAACAGTATTAACAAGCTTATTATGTTCTGCATCATATGCAGTCACCATAAAGTCAGTTACCTGTGTAGGATTTACAAATACCTTTGCCTGACCATTGATGTCGAGCTCAACTCCGGTATAGTATGAGCCTACATCCACAGTTCCACCACTTACAGGAAACCCGTTATTATTAACTGTAATCCAGAGCTCGGTGTTTTTATTTACCTCAATTGTATTTGGATTTACTGTTATAACCGCTGGTGCTGGGTCGCCTACATCCGGCCAATTTATTGCATGCCTCATTTTCTCCCCGCTTGCAGAAAGTGTAGTAACAATATAATCCTTTGTACCTGATGTCTCAGTTATATTGTAGGTAAGTGTTCCTGCCGGTAAAGTTGCAATAAGCTCGCCAGGATCTTTTGCCATATTCATATCTTTTCTTACACTGTAGATCTTGTAACCTGTAGCTCCTGCAACTGCTCCCCATGAAAGAGTTACAACATTTCCGTTCTGAGTCTCTGTAAGCTTTGGTGCAACATTAAGCATGTTTTCTGGTACACTAATTGGATGTATGAATGACTCGATTGTTGCATTACCACCAGTTTTTAATACATATGATGCGTTCAATACAAGATTGCCTGTAATTGAAGGTACCAATGTATATGTTTTTACTAGTTTTTCTCCTGCTTTAAGTGTTTCCACGCTCTTTACAAGCTCCTGATTTGGTGCATAGAAGTAGTTTTCCTTATTACTTTCCAAAAGCTCTATAGCAGGAAAATATACAGGTATGTCAGATACATTTTCAAGCTCAAATCTTACGTCATATGGATATCCTTTATCTACCTTATTCTGTGCATAAATATGAAGCTTCAATGCATCATCGCCCCATACCCTGAAGGCTTCACTATTCGTAAATGTTGCGCTTACTTCTTCACCGAATGGCTGGAGTATACCTGTAAAATCAGCTTGCAAAGTATACATTCCTTTTTTGTCACCACGGATGATCCATTTTACTTCTTTCTTTTCTCCACCCTTGAAATCACCAATATCTACTTCAAGGCTTTGTCCTTCTCTTGTGGTTGCCAATGCTAATCCATCAGGTAATGTAAGCACTGCTTTTGATTGCTCAATAACAAATACAGGATCTGCTGTATTTTCGAGAGCAAGCTGTACTTCAAAGAATTCCTTAAGGAATCTTGCTTCACCCGGTATTACAAGGTAAGCAATAGTTGGTCTTATTTCTGGATGGTTTGGTACAGGTATTGCCTTTGGATAAGCATAATAGCCTCCTGTCGGTCCTGGGATATAGAATCCACCATCGCCGCCTACCAATCCACCATTACCATTAACCATGATTGTTTGTACAGGTAAAGGTCTGTTCTGGAATGCCAGATGCACTTCAAATTTGTATACCCAGTTGTTTTCTGGTGCAGTGACATCTATACCTGCGTCCTTGATCTGGTCAAGTGTCATTCTATTAACTGTAAGCTCTCCTACTACCAATTGTCCGCTTTCAAGACCTACTGTAACAGTAGATTTTGTTCCAATAACTGATTTTGCAGCAATATAGTTTGGCTTATAGTCTGTCTTATACGCATAAACCTTGCAATCTCCTGCCGGTACAGTCACGTTTACAAAGCCTGCACCATTAGTTGTTGTATTATATCTTGTGCCATCAGCATATTCAACAACTACACTTGCCGCACCAAGTGGTGAGCCTGTTGCACTATCAACAACCTTAACTTCAACAATTCCATACGAAACTGCTGATTTTACAGTAACAGTTGTGGTGGCAGAATTAGCATTTCCTGCAGAGTCTTTTACTGTCAATTTTACTGTGTAACCACCCTCAGTTGTATAAGTATGAGATGGCTGTGACTGTGTAGAAGATGATCCATCACCAAAATCCCAAAGGTATTCTTCAATGCAATGATTGTCATTTGACAAAGTTCCATCAAAATATACTGGAAGATTTGCTGTCGTTATCTGTTCACTTCCTGCAACCGCTACCGGCACAATGAAATCTTCTGTAGTTGGAATACAATTTACTTCAGCGCTTCTATTTGAATTTCTAAATGTGTCTATTGAATCAACAACATAGTAATATGTAATGTCTGGTGTAACGTTTGTATCAGTGTAGGAGTCTGAATTTATTTCCTTAATCAACTGATAATTTCCACCTGATGTAGTTGATCTGAAAATTCTATAGCCTGCAAGATCAGGCTCAGTTGCTCTTGCCCAAGTCAAATCAACCTTCCATCCACCTGCTCTAGCAGTAACAACAGGTTTAGTCGGAGGTACAAGATTGAAGTCATAGGATGCACTCTGTATTTCACTTACATTTCCTACTGTATCCGTTGCTGTAGCTCTTAAAGTATAAGTTGTTTCAAGAAAAGCTGATGTATCCAAAGTGAATGTTACATTTTCGTTATATGTACTAATCGCTTTGTCTAATACAGTAGTCCATGTTCCTTCTGTATCTGAGGCTTTCTTGATTTCCACCTTAAGATTTGCAAGCTTATAGTTATCATATGCTACCACTGATATTTGTGGATTTGCTGAAAGTGTCTTACCACTATCCGGCCATATACCCAAAACCTTTGGTGCTTGTGTATCAGGTGCAGCCTTATCAGAAATTGTTGCACTCTTTGATCCTTCATTACCCGCAATATCAACTGCAGATACTTGGTAATAATATGTCGTAGTCTGATCAATGCTTCTATCTCTATAGCCTAGAGATTCAACATCCTGAGCTAATAATGTAAATGGACCATCAGCATTTTCTGCTCTGTATACTTTATAGGATTTGAGATCAGTTTCCGCATTCTGTTGCCATTTCAATGTAATAAGCCCTGGTTCTGGCTCTGCATAAATACCAGAAGGTGCTGCAGGTGCTGTGTGATCAATAACATACTCTGCATAAGTAAAGCTTTCTGTTGTTTTACTTGTAAGTCCTGCTGGATCAATAGCTACAGGTCTTATATAAATCTTTCCAGCTGCAAGACCTGACACATTATATTCATACATCGCAGTAAAATCAGTGTTATAGTATGAGTTTGTAATTGTTGCTATATCTGTCCAGCTTATTAGGTTTGTTGAAACCTGAAATTTGACAGATGAAACATTTGCATTATCTCTTGCACTAGCCCATAATGATATTTT
This sequence comes from Acetivibrio cellulolyticus CD2, assembly GCF_000179595.2. Taxonomy (NCBI): domain Bacteria; kingdom Bacillati; phylum Bacillota; class Clostridia; order Acetivibrionales; family Acetivibrionaceae; genus Acetivibrio; species Acetivibrio cellulolyticus. The sequence continues at coordinate 296,797 of NZ_JH556657.1, forward strand.
ATCTGTAAATGAGCTTGAACTTGGTCCCATGCCAGTTATCCATGGAGCAGTTGTATCACTAAGTGTCACCGCTGTAATCTCATCAGAAACTGTTCCTCTGTTTCCAAACCTGTCATAAGCAACAACTCTGTAAACATATGATTTATCAGGCATAAGATTTAACATATTCATACCTAATGTAGTACTTGTAGTACCAGCATTCTCAAATGTTCCATCATCTTTTTTCTTCTCTACCATAAAGTATGAGAAATCCTGATCCGCAACATCATTCCATTTTAATACAACATATGTCGAATGTGCTGTAACCTCAAGCCCTGTCACCTTATCTGGACCTTGATTATCAACCACATAGGTACCAACTGGAGTTCCATTACTTGCATTTCCAGACTTGTCATATGCTACAGCCCTAACTGATACGTTAGCATTAAGAGGCGCTGTACTCCAGTTAAAATATGCAGTTTCTACTATATTTGGTCCAACTGTTGTATATTGTGTAGCTATATCATTCCATGTAGTTCCATTTGTTGAATATTGAAGTTTAATACTTGTTAATGCCATATTATCCTGTGCTTTTACAGTTATGTAGGCATTGGGACCGAAAAACAACTGATTTAAAGTTCCAATCCTAATAGCATTTGTCGGTACCATTGAGATTATGGAAGGAGCTTCATTATCAATGAGTGTTGTTTCAACTAAACTCTGACTTGAATTTGAAGTATTTCCTATCTCGTCAAATGCTTCTACTGTATATGTGTAACTTGTTGCCGGAGTCAATCCTGTATCTTCATAGGAAGTTTCAGTACATGTTTTGATGAGTATTCCATCACGATATACCCTGTAACCTGCAACAGCTACATTGTCTGTAGATGGAGTCCATGATATTTTTATACTTTCAGTATCCTTTGATTCAGTTTTCAACCCTGTTGGATCAGTTGGCGCTTCTACATCTGTCAAATCACCACTATCGTAGCTGCCTGCCGCAATTTTAAAAGTATACACTCTAGTTTCTCCTGGCTCCAAACTAATGTTTTGCCAAGAAAAAGCAGCACCACTGTCCGTACCTGTTAGATCGGAAAAGCCATCTCGGTTAGCATATAAATAATACCCTCTATCCGAATAGTATCCCCACCATTTGGTAGTCGTCGCAGCAGTGATTCCACCAAGAGGATTGTGCCCGTTTTTGATTCCATTTCCTTCATTAATTATATAGAGTTTATTGACTCCATCTGTCATCAGAAAACCTTGATTTAGTACATTGCTAATAGGTGCGCGATCGTTATAGCCGATTTGAACATCTGCATGAAAAGCAAAACGCTGACCGCTAACAGCACTGCTTCCATTATTTCGCAATACAACTGTTACTTCATTCACGTTTTGGCTAAGATTATATGTAGTAATAAATGACTGGACATTTCCATCAAGAGCATTATTAAATCCCCACCCACCATTTCCATAGGTTGTCTGAAGACCATTAATGCCTTTTACATCAATTATGCTACCATTCCAAACGGATCTTATTCCTTCTGGCTGAACACTTCTTGTAGTAAATGTAAATGTTTTGCCCAACTTGTTGTCATTATACTTTGGCTGCACAATATAATTAGTATTTGGGCTTAAATCCGTTAGCCAAAATAACGCCTTACCATTTACAACATTTCCTATAAAAGAAATTAAAGCTCCGTAATCATTATTACCAGTTTTTATTGTAATACCTTCAATAGTCTGGTTGCTCGGACCTATATCCACTAAAACCTTTGCTGATGTATCAGTACATTCTGCAATTGCGCATGAATTATCAACAAGAGCTTTTGCTTCAATTGTTATGAGATTTTCACTTGGAATCCCAGAAATGGTACCTGCCACTTGGTCATATTCTATGCCATAAACCGCTTCTGCAACGCTCCTTAAAACCTTTCCATTGACATTAATCATTTCAGGGCACACATAACCTGTCAATGGAACAAGTTTAATTTCATTCATAGCTTCAGAAGATGGTACATCAAGGTTTATGCTATTTGTAGCAAAATCACTTCCATTAAACATAACTTTCCGTAATTCATTTGTTGCCGTTCCACCTGAGCCCATTGTTGGCGGCACAGTTGCGGTCGGTGTTGCACTTGGGATTGCTGATGGCTCAGCTGTGCTCGGTGTTGCACTTGGGCTTGTTGATGGCTCAGCTGTGCTCGGTGCTGCACTTGGGATTGCTGATGGCTCAGCTGATGTTGTGGTATTGACTGTTTGTAACGTTTCTGCTTTTGTAGGAACAGAAGATATCATTAATAGAAATGCTAATAACAACGCTCCTATGTTTGATTTACGTTTCATTTCACGTTGACCCCCTAAAATAGAATTAATTGTATACTTTCATCAATTTTTACAATCTATTAAGAATCTCATATCGACTTAACTCTTAATATAAACATTTCACCCCTCCTTTAATAGCTATTTTTTATCTATGTGTAAAGATGTTTGTATTAACTCAAAAGTAAAACTTGTTTTATTTCCAATTTCCAAACACCATTATATCAAAAAAATAACTTTTGTTGTAAACATCAATAAAAGTATCAGAAAAATTGCATGTTACATTTTGTTGCAAAAAGGCTGCTACAATACCAACTTTCTTAGTTAGTTTTGCAACAGCCCCTAGCCTTGAAAATCAAGTCAATTTTTAATACTCATCTTAATTACTTATTGTTATGTCCTTTTGTTTGATTATTTGTTCGCCATGAACTCCCAATTTCAACAACCTTAAGGGTGTATTTCCCGTTGAATAATTTCACTGTATCAAGCATATAGTGAAAACCCGAGTTTTTATTGCCATATTGAGGATATACATCAAAAACATCGTTTCTCACATCATCATACACCGCTTAAGTCAAGGAACCAACCCTATATTGAAACTATTCCTTTTAAATCAGTTGTTCCTGTCGGACTGTCTATCCATCCTTTTACGGTAGTTTTGATACTGTGATGTCTACGTTCTTAATCAGCATTGCATTGTCTACTTTATTACTTATTTCACGGATTGTAATAGTGTGTTTACCTTCAGAAATCTTTGATGTATCAAGTGTATAGTGAAAACCTGAATTTTCATTGTTGTATAATGGATACACTAATTCTACATCCGGTCTTGAGTCACCATAAGTAGCAGTTCCTACTAAAACATTATCCACAAGCACTTCTACTTTAGAAACTCCGTTAGGATCAAGTATCCACCCTCTAAGAGTCACTGTACCACTAACAGTTGCATTGGCTTTTGGTGAATCAATTCGACCTATTGTTGGAAGTACTGTTATGGAAACTGTACCTATTGTTGTTATTGTTCCACTATTACCTGTACCACAAACCTTTACAGAATGTGTTCCTTTTGAAAGTGTTGTAGTATCAAGAACATACTGGAAGCCTGAGTTAGCACTATTGTTGTAATTTGGATATACTGTTTTAACATCAGATCTTGAACCACCGTAGACAGCTGTTCCTGAGAATACACCATCTACAAAAACATCTACGTTAGTTACCCCAGATTGATCCAAAAACCATCCTTTTACTTCAACTTTACCGTTGCAGGTTCGTGAAGCTTTAGGAGAATCTATTCTACCAATAGACTTTAACTCAACATTTACACTTACAGTTTTCAATAATGTCTGATCATTTGTTTTTGATGTTTCATAGATACTTAATGTATGTATTCCTTCTGAAAGCTTTGATGTATCAAGTTCATAGTGAAAACCTGAATTTGCATTCTTGTATAACGGATACACTAATTCTACATCCGGTCTTAAGTCACCATAAGTAGCTGTTCCCACCAAAGCATTATCTATAAGCACTTCTACTTTAGAAACTCCGTTAGGATCAAGTATCCACCCTCTAAAAGTCACTGTACCACTAATAGTTGCATTGGCTTTTGGTGAATCAATCCGACCTATTGTTGGAAGTACTGTTATGGAAACTGTACCTATTGTTGTTATTGTTCCACTGTTACCTGTACCGCAAACCTTTACAGAATGTGTTCCTGTTGAAAGCGTTGTAGTATCAAGAACATACTGGAATCCTGAGTTAGCACTATTGTTGTAATTTGGATATACTGTTTTAACATCAGGTCTTGAACCACCGTAGACAGCTGTTCCTGAGAATACACCATCTACAAAAACATCTACGTTAGTTACCCCAGATTGATCCAAAAACCATCCTTTTACTTCAACTTTACCGTTACAGGTTCGTGAAGCTTTAGGAGAATCTATTCTACCAATAGACTTTAACTCAACATTTACACTTACAGTTTTCAATAATGTCTGATCATTTGTTTTTGATGTTTCATAGATACTTAATGTATGTATTCCTTCTGAAAGCTTTGATGTATCAAGTGCATAGTGGAACCCTGCATTTGCATTATTATAATCCGGATATGCTGCCAATACATCTGCCCTAAGATCTCCATATACTGCCTCACCTACAACATTTCCATCCACCATTACCTCAACCTTTGAAACTCCGTTTTGGTCGATAAACCAACCTTTCACGTTTACAATTCCTGTAACAGATTGATTTGCCTTAGGGCTTTCAAGGTATCCTATAGTAGGTTTCAATGCGTTTACGACCTTCACCAAAGTATCAACCAACTTATTGTGTGCCGCATCATATGCAGTCACCGTAAAGTCATTTGCCTGTGTAGGATTTACAAATACCTTTGCCTGGCCATTGCTGTCAAGCTTAACTCCGGTATAGTATGAGCCTACATCCACAGTTCCATCACTTACAGGAAACCCGTTATTATTAACTGTAATCCATAGCTCGGTGTTTTTATTTACCTCAATTGTATTTGGATTTACTGTTATAACCGCTGGTGCTGGGTCGCCTACATCCGGCCATTTTATTGCATGCCTCATTTTCTCCCCGCTTGCAGAAAGTGTAGTAACAATATAATCCTTTGTACCTGAAGTCTCAGTTATGTTGTAGGTAAGTGTTCCCGCCGGTAAAGTTGCAATAAGCTCGCCAGGAGCTTTTGCCATATTCAGATCTTTTCTTACACTGTAGATCTTGTAACCTGTAGCTCCTGCAACTGCTCCCCATGAAAGCGTTACAACATTTCCGTTCTGAGTCTCAGTTAGCTTTGGTGCAACATTAAGCATGTTTTCAGGTACGCTCATTGGATGTATGAATGACTCAATTGTTGCATTACCGCCAGTTTTTAATACATATGATGCGTTCAATACAAGATCACCTGTAATTGAAGGTACCAATGTATATGTTTTTACCAGCTTCTCTCCTGCTTTAAGTGTTTCTACGCTCTTTACAAGCTCCTGATTTGGTGCATAGAAGTAGTTTTGCTTACCATTTTCCAAAAGCTCTATCGCCGGATAATATACAGGTATATCAGATACATTTTCAAGCTCAAATCTTACGTCATATGGATAGCCTTTGTCTACCTTATCCTGAGCATAAATATGCAACTTCAATGCATCATCGCCCCATACTCTGAAGGCTTCTTTATTCTTAAATGTTGCGCTTACTTCTTCACCAAATGGCTGGAGTATACCTGTAAAATCAGCTTGCAAAGTATACATTCCTTTTTTGTCACCACGGATGATCCATTTTACTTCTTTCTTTTCTCCGCCCTTGAAATCACCAATATCTACTTCAAGACTTTGTCCTTCTCTTGTTGTTGCCAATGCCAATCCATCAGGTAATGTAAGCACTGCTTTTGATTGCTCAATAACAAATACAGGGTCTGCTGTATTTTCAAGAGCAAGCTGTACTTCAAAGAATTCTTTAAGGAATCTTGCTTCACCCGGTATTACAAGATAAGCAATCGTTGGTCTTATTTCTGGATGGTTTGGTACTGGTATTGCCTTTGGATAAGCATAATAACCTCCTCCGCCAGAGCCTCCTCCTGAAATATAAAATCCACCGCCACTGCCACCTAACAACCCACCGTTACCATTAACCATAATTGTCTGTACAGGTAAAGGTCTGTTCTGGAATGCCAGATGCACTTCAAATTTGTATACCCAGTTGTTTTCTGGTGCAGTGACATCTATACCTGCGTCCTTGATCTGGTCAAGTGTCATTCTATTAACTGTAAGCTCTCCTACTACCAATTGTCCGCTTTCAAGACCTACTGTAACAGTAGATTTTGTTCCAATAACAGATTTTGCAGCAATATAGTTCGGCTTATAGTCTGTCTTATACGCATAAACCTTACAATCTCCTGCTGGTACAGTTACGTTTACAAAGCCTGCACCATTAGTTGTTGTATTGTATCTTGTGCCATCAGCATATTCAACAACTACACTTGCCGCACCAAGAGGTGATCCTGTTGCATTATCAATAACCTTAACTTCAACAACTCCAACCTGAGTTGCTGGTTTTACAGTAACAGTTGTAGTCGCAGAGTTCGCATTTCCTGCTGGGTCTTTTACTGTCAATTTTACCGTGTAAACACCAGCAGCAGCATAAATATGAGATGGTTGTGACTGTATGGAAGATGTTCCATCACCAAAATCCCACAGGTATTCTGCAATGCGATTATTGTCCTTTGATAAAGTTCCATCAAAGTATACCGGAAGATTTGTTGTCGTTATTTGTTCTTCTCCTGCAACCGCTACTGGAGCGATACTATCTTCTGAAGTTGGTATAGCATAACTTTCCGCACTTCTATTTGTATTTCTGAAGGTATCTATTGAGTCAACAACATAATAATACGCAATTCCCGGTGTTACGCTAGTATCAGAGTAAGAGTCTGCATTTATTTCCTTAATCATCTGATATGTTCCACCGGAAGTAGTTGATCTATAGATTCTATAACCTGCAAGATCAGGCTCTGCAGCTCTTTCCCAAGTCAGATCAACCTTCCATCCACCTGCTTTAGCAGTTACTGCAGGTTTAGTCGGAGGTGTAAGATTGAAGTCATAGGAAACATTCTTTATTTCACTTACATTTCCAGCTTCATCAGTAGCTGTAGCTCTTATAATATAAGTTGTTTCAAACAAAGCTGATGTATCCAAAGTGAAGGTTACATTTTCGTTATATGTACTAAGCGCCTTATTTAATACAGTAGTCCATGTTCCTGCTTCATCTGAAGCTTTCTTTATTTCCACCTTGAGATTAGCAAGCTTGTAATTATCATAAGCTACTACTGATATTTGAGGGTTTGCTGAAAGTGTCTTACCACTATTCGGCCAGATGCCCGCAATTTTTGGTGCTTCAGTATCAGCTGTAGCCTTGGCAGAAATTGTTGCACTTTTTGGTCCTTCATTACCTGCAATATCAACTGCAGATATTTGATAATAATATGTCTTAGTCTGATCGACGCTTCTATCTCTATATCCTAGAGAATCAATATCCTGAGCTGTCATTTCAAATGGACCGACAACATTTTCCGATCTGTATACCTTATAGGATTTGAGATCAGTTTCTGTATTCTCTTGCCATTTCAATGTGATAAGCCCTGCTTCCGGCTCAACATAAATACCAGAAGGTGCTGCAGGTCCTGTATGATCAACTACATACTCAGCATAAGTAAAGCTGCCTGTTGTATTACTTGTAAGTCCTGCTGCATCTACAGCCACAGGTCTGATGTAAATTTTTCCTGCTGCAAGTCCTGACACATCATAATCATACCTTGCAGTGAAATTAGCATTGTAGTTTGTGTTTGTAACTGTTGTTATATCTGTCCAGCTTGTAAGGTTGTTGGAAACCTGGAATTTAACAGATGCAACATTTGAATTATCGCTCGCACTAGCCCATAATGATATTTTACCTGTAAACGAGCTTGGACTTGGTCCCATACCGGTTATCCATGGAGCAGTTGTATCGCTAAGTGTCAGAGCTGTAAGCTCATCGGAAACTGTTCCTCTGTTTCCAAACTTGTCATAAGCAACAACTCTGAAAACATAAGATTTACCAGGTACAAGATTTAATACATTCATTCCGAGAGTAGTACTTGTAGTACCAACATTCTCAAATGTTCCATCATCTTTTTTCTTCTCTACCATAAAGTATGAGAAATCCTGTGCAGCAACATCACTCCATTTTAATACAACATATGTTGAATGTGCTGTAAACGCAAGCCCTGTCACCTTATCTGGACCTTGGGTATCTATTACATAGTTTCTAACTGGAGTTCCGTTACTTGCATTTCCTGATTTGTCATATACAATTGCTCTAACTGATACATTACCGTTAAGAGGTGCTGTACTCCAGTTAAAATAAGCATTTGCTGTAGAATTTTGTGTAGCTATATCATTCCATGTTGTTCCGTTTGTTGAGTATTGAAGTTTAATGCTTGATACTGCAATATTGTCCTGAGATCTTACAGTTATGTAAGCATTTGGACCTAAGACAGTCTGATTTAAAGGCTCAATTCCAAGAACAGTTGGAATTATGCTATCAACTTGCGGTATAGCAGATGCAGTATTTGAATATGCACTTTCCTGACTAAAGGTATCAACTGCAGTAACTTTGTAATAGTAAGTAGTACCATTTGTTACATTTGAATCAGAATAATAGTTGTTTGCTGCACCATTTATAGTAGCAATGCTGTTATATGTACCGCTTGAAGTCAAAGAACGATATACAACATAATGATGAACATCGTTGTTTACTGGAATATCCCAGGACAAATCAATCTTTCCTGCAACACCTGAAGCATTGAGGCTTCCTGGAGCATTTGGACTTGTTCTGTCAAGCTGATAAGCTGCTTCAATTTTATCAAAGCTGCCTTCTTCATCAGTTACAGTATAACGAACTTTATAGGTACCACTTGACAATGATGTGAAATCCAATCTGCAGTATAAGTATGCAGAACTTCCGCTGGTATAAGGACCATAAACCGTACTTCCGAAATCACTCCATGTAATGCCATCTACTGAGTATTCGAACTTACCCTTTGTACCTGCTAGATTGTTACTGTTTGCAAAATACACATGAAACCATCTTGAAGTATTTCCTCCAACAGTTGTACCTGCTACTGGCTCAACACTCAGAATCTGAGGTTTCAAAGGTATTGCAGATACACTATTGCTTGCATTTGATATATTGTTTGCTTTGTCATAAGCCTTAACAACATAACTGTATGAAGTACCTGTTGTAAGCACTTTATCCTTATAAGTCAATCCTGCTGTTGTTCCAACCAATGTTCCGTTTCTGAAAATCTGGTATCCTTCAACCTTATAATCATCAGTTGATGCCAACCATGCCAAGGTTATCGAAGTTCCTGTTTTTGATGAAACAGAAAGATTTGCCGGTACACTTGGTGCTGTAGTATCAGCCAGAGTCTTTCCTGCAATTGCACTGCTCAAAGCAGATTCGTTACCTGAATTGTCGACAGCTGTGACCTGATAGCTATAGCTTGTATTCGGTACAAGTGATGTATCATTATAAGATGTCGCCAATACTGTTTTTATTTTTACTCCATCTCTGTATAAATTATAGCTTTGAATGCCTGTACCTGTTCCATCATTTGATGCTGACCATGAAAGATCAATTGTAGTTACTGTATTGTTTGATGCTTTCAGACCAGCAGGTACAGCAGGCTTTTCACAGTCAAATACAATCTGACTGCTGTTTGCTGATTCATTCCCTGTTGAATCATACGCTTTTATAGTGTAGATATAAACACCGGCAGCAGTAACTGTATCAGTATAAGTTAACTGACTGGTGGTACCTATCTTTGTTCCACCTCTGTAAATGTTGTATCCAACAACACCAACGTTGTCTGTCGCAGCGCTCCACTGTAATGCAGCACTTAATCCAGACTTTGATGCAATACCAACATGCTCAGGCGCTGATGGTGCTATACTGTCTGCTGCAACTACGAAGCTGTAACTACCTGTTCCTGTTGCTGATGTGTTTGCAACCTTCACATAATATGTCTTTCCGGCAGTTAATGTACTTGCAATAAAGAAGTTGTTATCTACTCCGGAATTATCGTCGGATATTCTTAAAGCCATTGTATCATCATACAAATATCCAACAGTATCAGATGTTCCGGTTGTAGTAATAGTGTAAATACTTGTAGCTGTGGGAACAAATTCAAACATATCTGCATCGCCAAAGCTTTCGATATTTCCAGAAACCACTACATTTGCTGTTACTAATGTTGAATTATCAAATCCATTTCCATGATCATCGCTTCCTGCTGAAAGCTTAACTGAATAATTGCCTGTACCTGCAGTATCTACATCAATATAATCCTTGTGATTAACCTTGAAGTAGTAATACTGGCCGGCAGTCAAATAGATCGGAACGGATAAATTAGCAACACTTGAATTTGTTCTTGAATCAGAATAAATTAGTATTCCGTTTTGATTGAATACCTTTAATCTAATATCACCATTGCCGGTTAAACTGAATACAACAGGTCCGTTGGCAGTTGGAAGATACTTAAATACGTCGATATCACCTTTGTAATTTATAGAAGATGCGATATTAGATCCGATGCTTAATACTGTTCCATTAGCATTGATATTTCTATGATCATCTGTTACAGATGTAACCTTGATCCCATAATTACCTGTGGCGCTTCCGCTTGAATGTATTACTTTTGCATAATAAGTCATACCAGCTTCAATGTATACAGGCAAATAGAAGTTTGTGCTCACACCTGAGTCATTATCATATGCAACCAATGCTTTACTTTGGTCGTAAACATACCCTATTAAATTGTTTGAACCTGTGCTTTCAATAGTATATGTACCTGAAGTTGATGCTGTAAATTTAAAGAAGTCAATATCCGAAGCATAATCTATATTTCCTGTCTGCTCAGCTCCTATTGTAAGCGCTCCTGCAGTATCAAAAGAATTACCGAAATCATCGCCGGTATTGAGTCCTGTATTGGTTACTTTCAGAGTATAGCTTCCTGTGCCATTTGTTGTATTTTGATTCTTAACAACGATATAACATGTACGGTTTGCCAATAGACTCTGTGTTATTGAGAAATTAAGATCTTCTTCCGATGTATTGTCAGAAGAACCAAGCATGTTTCCGATGCTATCATAAATTTCACAATAAGTATCCAAAGAACCGGTACTCTTTATGTTGTAGACCCCATCAGCTGTAGGTGAGAATCTGAAGCAATCTACATCACCTGTGTAATTAAATATTCCCGCAGCATCTACACCAACCTGAACAAGCGATGCATTGTTTATTTCATTTCTATGATCATCACTGCCGGGGAATATTGCAATGGAGTATTGGCCAACTTTATTTGAATTTGCATAAATCCTCAGATAATATGTAGCATTGGCCTCAAGGTTGTATGTAATCTTAAAATTAACACTATCGCCAGCTGAGTTGTTATCACCAACCAAGCCCTGTTTAGAAGAATTATACAGATAACCGTAAACATCCAAGTTACCATAACTTTGTATAGTATATGAACCTGTTTCAATCGGTACAAACTTTACATAATCATAATCGTTTGCCGATTCAATTCCTGTTGTAATTAATTTTTGAATATCCACTGAATTGGCAGTATTGATGCTGTCACTAAATTCATCTGTCAGTTTCGTTACCTTGATTCCATAATCACCTGTATTTGGAGTATAATCCTTATCTGAATTATGATGCCATACCTTAATATAGTAAGTCTGATTTGCATTCATTGTGTATGCAAGCCTAAAATTCTTATTTGAAGCATCAATATCATTATTTGATAAGTAATTGGTTATTTCTCCGTCTACGTCTGTGCTTCCAGTACTTTCAATGGCATACGGTCCTGATGAAGTCGGAACAAACTTGAAGTAATCATAATCTCCCGCAAAGTCCACTGCCCCATTAATCTCATTTCCATCAGTTATTATAGTTGCCGTGCTATTATTATACCCGTGATCATCAGTTAAGGCTGTAACCTTTACTGTATATGGTTGACTGTTTGTTGAAGTAGGTAGTATATAATAAACCTGACCACTTGTTAAATATGCTTTCATATAGAAATTTTGTCCGATTCCACTGTCATAATCATATGTTATATAGCTATAAGCTTTATAATCATATAAATAAGCAAATGTATTAGAAGTACCTGTAGTTTCTATACTGTACATACCGGATGAAGCCGGAACAAATTTTATATAATTACCATCTGTAACCTGAGTCACATTAAGATCTGTTCCTGCCTGTATAGCAGTTGCAGAGTTTTCCAGCAACGTAAGCTTTACTCCATATGCCCCAGTGCAGGCATAATTCTTGTCATCATAATAGTGTTTGACATAATAATAATACGTTGTATTGGCAGTCATATAATATGCAATTCTAAAATTCTTATTGTATGAGCTTATATCAGAGCTGCTGCCATAACTCGACGAATAGCCATAAAGATCTGTTGAACCTGTACTTTCAAGAGCATACGTTCCTGATACAGTAGGTGTAAATTTGAAATAATCATAATCCCCAGGATAGTTTATTTCACCTGGCAGCTCTGTATTCAGTGTCAATGCTGTAGCTTTCTCATTGCTGTTGCCATAGTCATCGTTAAGGCTACTTACTTTTACAGTGTATTCAACTCCAATTTCACTGGAATATGTCCTTAAATAATAAGTACTTCCTGCATCAAGCCATGCAGCAAGATAGAAGTTATAATTCACTCCATTGTCATAATCATACCCCATACTTGACTTGCTACTATTAAATAGCTGTCCATAGGTATTTGCCGTCCCTGTTGATTCAACACTGTACATACCACTTACAGTCGGTACAAACTTCAAGTAATCTTCATCTCCGTTACATTCCTTGACTACTTTCACATCCGTACCTACCTGTATAAGTGAAGCAGAATCAGTGTTATTTCCATGGTCATCTGGAAGTTTTGTCACCTTGATTCCATATTCACCTGTGTTTGTGTAATCCTTATCATAATAATACTTGTGATAAACTTGAATATTATAGGTCTGGTTTGCATTTAAAGAGTATGTAATCTTAAAATTCTTATCTGTTGAACTGATATCACCATTACTTTGATAATTTACTAAGTTACCATCAACATCGGTTGTTCCTGTACTTTCTATCACATATGCTCCTGCTTCAGTAGGAGTAAATTTAAAATAGTCATAGTCCCCAGAAAAATTAATCTGACCTGTAACTTCATTGTTTACTGTCAGTGCAATAGCACTAGCTTCATCATGTCCATGATCATCAGCTAGAGGTGAAACCTTTACCTGATAAGTATCTCCTACTGTACTTCCAAATGATCTTATATAATATGTACTATTAGCTTCGAGCCATTTATTCATATAGAAATTATTGCTTACGCCCGCATTAGAATCGCTATCGATATAACTGTTAATGCTATTATACAAATATCCGGTAGCATTTACTGTTCCCAAGCTTTCTATGCTGTACATGCCAGCTGAAGTTGTAGTGAACTTGAAATAATCAACATCTCCATTGCTTTCATGAACTGCCTGAAGTGAAGCTCCTATTTCCAGATCTGTAGCTGTATCATATGTATTACCGTGGTCATCAGTAAGTTTTGAAACCTTAATGCCATATGCCCCAGTATTGCTGTAGTCCTTGTCCCAGTAGTAATAGTGCCATACCCTGATATTATATGTTTGATTTGCATTAAGAGTATATGTAATCCTGAAATTTTTATCTGTACTGCTTATGTTGCTATTACTTGTATAACCTGTAATCTCGCCGTCAACATCAGTTGTACCGGTGCTTTCTATTACATATGGTCCTGCAACGGCAGGCGTAAATTTAAAATAGTCATAGTCCCCAGAAAAATTAATTTCACCGGAAGTCAATGTATCTAATGTTAACGCAGTAGCTGTACTTGAATCATGTCCATGATCGTCAGCAAGCAAATCCACTTTAACTTTATAAGATACGTTCACATCACCTGAAGTCCTAAAATAATAAGTTTGGCTTCCTTCAAGCCATATAGTACAAAAATAATTTGAACCCACTCCAGCATTATAATCATTATTTATACTATTTTTGTTTTTATCATAAACTTCACAGTATGTATTGCTGCTCCCTATGCTTTCAAACCCATACATTCCGGAAGTCTCAGGAACAAATTTGAAGTAGTCATAATCGCCTGACGTTTCGTTTACTGCCTGGATTTCAGCACCTGTCTCAATCGGTGTAGCTGACTCAAAAGTATTTCCATGGTCATCTGCTCCGGCAGAAATCTTAAAGCTGTAAGCACCTGTTCCTGGAGTATCCTTGTCATTATTATTTGCATGATAAACATATAGATAATATGTTTGTCCTCCATTTAAGGCCTGGCTTATTTTAAAATTCTTATTTGTAGTGCTTATATCATATGATGTTGTTACTCCACTTATTGTTCCGGTTACATCTGTATCACCAAAGCTTTCTATAACATATGGACCACTTAAGGCAGGAACGAATCTAAAATAATCATAATCATTCTGATAATTCACTTCACCTGAAACAATATCTCCTACTTGAATAAAAGTAGAAGTATTATTATCATTTCCATAATCATCGTTTTGCTTATACACCTTTAAGGTGTATGAAACATCAACGCTATTTGAACGTGTACCTATATAGTATGTTTTTCCAGCTTCTAAATAATGATTTAAATAGTAACTATAACCTATGCCTTCATCATAGCCGTAATCAATAGCACTTCCATTCACATCATATAATGTTACGTATGTATTCGATGTACCGCTAGACTCAAACGCGTATATACCCGATGTAGATGGTACAAATTTTAACATGTCAACATCCTCTGTGGCTTGACCCAGAACAGTATAATCCGTATCTGCCTGAATTTGTACTGCCGAAGCAAAACTGCTTCCATAATCATCCTCAAGGCTTGAAACAGTAATGCCATAGCTTCCTATAGCAGCAGTATCTTTATCAGCTGTCGGCTGGTATACCTGTATATAGTAAGTTTGATTAGCATTTAACTGAGCTTTTATTCTGAAGTTCTTGTTTGATGTACTGATATCAGTTGATGAAGCAACTCCCTGTAAATAACCAGTCAAATCAATACTGCCTGTACTTTCAATGGTATACAAGGCAGTGGCAGATGGAATAAACTTAAAATAGTCCTGATCAGTTATATAATCAATCGTACTATTTTTTGTAGTACCCAACTGCACACTTGTAGCTGAATTAGTATCATTATCATTATCATCAGTCATCTTTGATACCTTCAAAGTGTATTTAGTATTTAGGTTACCTGAATCAACCCTTACATAGTAGAGTGTATTTGCTTCAAGCTTACTCTCAATATAAAAGTTGTTACCTACGCCATCATCATAATCATAAGTCAAACTGCCTTGATTCTGATTATAAAGTTGGCCCACTGTGTTTGCATTACCTGTTGTCTCAATCGAATACATTCCAGCAACAGTTGTAGTAAATTTAAAATAATCAACATCCGCTGAAACGTCTATTACCCCCTCATATTCTGTACCGACAGCTATTTCGAAAGCTGTTGCAAAATCATTGCCATAACTATCCGGTGCAGGAGTAGTCGGAGTTGGTGAACTGATAGGGGTAGCTTCTAGCGCAAATAATTGTGAAGACATGCCTTCTTTTTTAGTACCGTATACACTTGAGTATACAGATTCCACATCAGAAGCAGCTAAAACCTTAGAGTTCACGCCACTAAACGGCAGATTCGGTATTGGGTTAATCATTGAAGTTATGATAATCATAGCTACAAGAATTCTTGATAAAACCCGAATTTTTGATCTGTACATATTCTCCTCCTTTTAAATCTTCTATTTTTTGAATCTATATTAATGATATTCCTTATTAGGAAATATCTTATTTTCATTATGCGAAAATTATATCAAAGTGACTTGTGCATTTCAATAGGACTGAGGAAGGTCATATGTTTCGTACTTCATACAATCTTCATAAAATGAAAAAAGGTCACACCAGCCGAAACTGTGTGACCTTTTTATTAATCAAAGCTAATGTATTTACTTGGAATCGTGCCATCTAACCACACTTTATTAATAGGCATCTCCTTTTTTTAGTACAACCAAAATAGTCTTGAGAATTATCTTGATATCGAGCCATAAGGACCACTCATCTATATACTGAGTATCCAAGCTTACCACCTTTTCAAAATCAGTTATGTTACTTCTGCCGCTTACCTGCCACATACCAGTAAGTCCAGGCTTAAAGCTTATTCTTCTCCTATGATAGTTTTTATAATGGCTTACTTCATCGACCGTTGGAGGACGGGTTCCAACAAGGCTCATATCTCCCTTTAAAACATTTATAAATTGAGGTAATTCGTCAAGGCTTGTCTTCCTTAAAAACTTTCCGATCGGTGTAATCCTTGGATCGGATTTCATTTTAAACATCAAACCTCCACTTACCTCATTTTTTTTCATAAGCTCTTTTTTACGCTCTTCTGCATCAGCATACATTGTTCGGAATTTATAGATTTTAAAAATTCTTCCGTTTAATCCAACTCTATCCTGACTAAACAAGGCAGGTCCCGGATCTGAAAGCTTTATCGCAGGAACAATGAAAAGCGAAGCAATACCAGTAATAGTAAGACCTACTAAAGCCCCCACAATATCTATAAGTCTCTTAAAAGCAAGCTCAAAACTGTTGAGGCTCACAGAATGAAATACAATAATTGGTAATGTGCCTATATATGACATATAAGTTTTCGCAATTCTTAAATCATAGAGGTCAACAATCATCTTAACTGTGACTCCCATCTCCTCACATAAACGAACATACTTTCCAAATTCACCGGCATATCCTCTAGGTAGAGTAAATATGACTTCATCAACAGCATTAGCTTTCAAAATATTTTCTAAATCATCAATATATCCCAATGCCCTTTTACTTTTAAACGGCGTGCTTCCGTGAATACTGATATATCCAATAACGTTAATTTTCAAACTTGTTTTTTTTACATAATATGCATACTCTAAAGCTCTATCCGGAACTCCTGCAAAAACTACATTTTTGGCATTGCTGCTTCGATACTTATTAACCCAAAAAATATATATTAACCTCTCGGTAATAGACATTATGACACTTGTTATTACAAAACTCACAAACATTGTTCGGCTGATTAGTGTTTCTTTTATAAAGAACATAATAAACGTTAGAAACATACTAGAGATCAATGTTGAAAAAAGAACATTTCGAATAATTCTGTCATTGTAGTTAAAGGTGGTTTTATTATACATTCCCATAATAAGCATAATAGAAATCCAAATAGGTATATAAATAATAGGAACCCATATAAATTCCATAATACCATGCAGTACCTTTAAATTCGAAGCTATCAAGTAAGCTATTACATACGATAAAACTAAAAATACTATGTCGAGTATACACTGGCCTATATTAGCATAGGCTAGTCGGTTTGATTTGTGCATCTTTCTCCCCCAATCAAAATAAATAAAATTGTATATATTGTATAGCGCCGGGTCACTCAAGCCCTTTAATTTGATATAATACCAAATTATCACACAAAAAGCAACTCGTTTCTCTGTAGTAAACATAAAGTTAATGTAAAATTTCAGTAAAATTTAGAGAATCATGTATAACATTAACCTTTGTTCTGCTATTAAGATATCTAGTGCTGTATTGAACTAGTTAATTATATTCTCTTTATATTTTTTCTAAAACCCTATTTGTGCATCCGCCCGTACATTTATCTTGTAAATTTTATCTACCCAGCATTGACTTAATCTTCATTTTATAGGGCAGTCTATTCTTTATTTTTATTAAAATCAATTTAAAGCCCTTATCTTTTTTAAACCACATTTCGACCGCATCATATCCCTTTTCCCGATATAATTCCAATAAATTATACCGTTTCTCGCTTCTGCGGATTGGAGCTTTCAACTGACCATTTTTTCTTGCTGCACATTCAAATTTTGAAACTGACAGTTGCATATCACTTGCATATCTATCAATAAACCGTCTTCCTTGTTCTGTATTGACTATCAAGCACGAAATTCCTTTCTTTTCATCATAACTGCCGCCGTTGCTGCTCAGCAAAACAGGATGTTCTTTTTCTACTCCCCAATAATCACCAATAGTAACATCTCCTGTTCTATGGCTATTGGCATACTTGCAAACGTAACAACTCTCTCGACATATTTCTGATTTTAGAAACAGCTGACAATAGGAAGATTCACCTGTATATATGAGCTTTTCTTTTACCTTACCATTTGCAGTTTTATAGATAGCTTTCCCAGTATAACCCCAACCGTATGTCTTGTCTCTAAAATTAAACTCAGTAATTTTCGCCTTCAGCTTCTTCTCCAGTGAGTATATATAGTCTTTGAATAACTTTGCGTTTGGAACTCCGTGGCAAATAATATCAATCAATAAGAGATTATCATAATCCTTATTTAGATAAGCTTTCAATCCAGCAATCTGGCAAGGCGTTCCAGAGAATAATACAATCCGCTGTGAGTTCAGGTGCTGCTTGACTTGCGAATAGGAATTTCCGATAAAACTCTGTACATATTTAGAGCCTTGTAGCTTTTTCAAATCTACGAGATTATCTACTCCAATATGTATAGGACTAAGTACACCATCAATCAGTTCCATAGAGCAACCATAGACAATGCCGTTTTCTTCAATCACAGAAGTTGCGATACTTGCAAATATACCACCGGATGCAGACTGCATTACATCCGTCTTCTTAGTAACTCCTACAAAAGTTTCCAGAGGCGTATTGCTCTCCTCCACATTCTGGTAACCACACACCTTCTTGCAAGCTCCGCAACGTATACACAAAGTTTCATTGATTACCGGATATAGGAAGCCATATTCGTCCTCCCGCATAGAAATTGCCTGCTTAGCACAAATGTTCATGCAAGCTCCGCATCCACAGCAGTCTGTTTTATCTTTGAATAGCATTATTTTCTCCATAAACCCCTCCGATAACTAAACTTTATTCAAAATGTCAGTTACGTTTTTCAAGTTTGATCATATTATTTTCCCTTTTCGAAGTAACTAGCATGTTATCTGGAATATTTCCCTGAACAATACATCCCGCTCCAATAACAACATTGTTTCCGATAACACTGCCTCGCAAAATAATAACACCAGCGGCAATCCAGACGTTGTTCCCAATCTTAATTTCGCTCGACTTGAATTCACCAGGAATCTTTCCATTCTCATTGAAAGCATGGTCATGATCATAAATATATACACCTGGCCCTATTGAACAATTATTACCAATAGTAATTTTATTCAAACTAATACATGCAGAGTGTGCATTTATTGAAGTGTAATCACCAATATTGATTTCACCACCCCATGCAACAATACGCGTATAATCTCTGACATGGAAGTTTTTGCCCAAAACAATCTTGCCACGTTTCCCTTCCCCATTTAAAACCGATATTTCTGATTTATAGCACAAGCCTCTTGTAGGTTTAATAGTAATATCATTTTTAAATTTTAATTTTAAGCAAAAAGTTTTCATTAAGCTCTTTATACCCTTTATCATAGTTCATTCCCCTTTATATAGATTTTTTGACTTTGCTACAGAGCTATCAACCACTACAAACCTATCATTACAGAATTATTTTCAATTACTTCAGCAACTTTGTTTTATGGTAAAATTTCTTCATGGCAAACTTGACTCTACCTTTATACCTCATATTTTGCCTGCTTATAGCAAAATGATATATTCGTAATTATTTACTCTTTACTTCCAACTAATAATCTCGCTTTATTTACCATAAAAACAATAAGAAATTTATTTTCAATCAGGTTGTACAAAATTGCAATTACAAAGCAACTCAAAAAGGTTACCGCATTGTTTACCATACACATAATTACAGATACAATAAGAATTGCCAATTCTGAAACCATTTTTATATAGTTGTATTTTATACTTATAACTTTATTCAAATCATACATTCTGTATAATAAAATAGCCATGTACGATATCACCGTAGATATTGACGCTGCATACAAACCTATCCACTTTATAAACAACAAGTTTATGACTAAATTGATGACCGCACCCATTATAGAAGAATATCCGACCTGTTTAGTACGCTTTAAGGCGATATAGATTCCGCCATAAAAAAAAACGATACTGCTCAAAAAAACGCCGACATACAAAATAGGAATTTGATAGTATGCTTCACGATATTTTTCATTTACCAAAACTTTGAATAATATTGGTGTTAAAGCAATCAAGACAAGCATTATTCCAAGCAAAAACTTAAACAACATATCATACATTTTGCTATAATACTCATCTGGATTTCCTTCATCTGATGCCTTGGATGCACTTTCCATCCAAGCTAAATTGAATATATTGTATGCAGTATTATACATATTCGGAATCCTATTAGCAACAGAAAAAACCCCATTGGCAGAGCTTCCCAAAAATCCCGTTACAACTAATCTATTTGATAGGTTTACAACCCAAACGGATAATGAATTCGGAACTAACGGAATAGAAAATTTAAGTAGCTGTTTTAATGCAGAAATAGAAAAATACGATTTATTACATAATTTATATGCCCTAGAAAAGACAAACATATATGCAACTGCGAGCATATATCCGCATATGATAGAAAGAATAACTCCATCTATTCCCCATCTAAATATGACAACAAACATTATTATTGCCAACATGTTTGTAACTGAAAAAATGATTGCACCTACAGAAAAGTATATATTATGACCTAATCCGCGACACACCTGTCCAACCACATAATATATAGCCTCGGCTAACAACACCGCACAAACATACAAACTAGTTGTGTGACCTATATTAAATAATCTAAGCCCTAAATATGCTAATGGCGTGAAAACTACACAAGCGCCTAATATGTAAGCTATTGCTGCTGTCACATATTTTCTTTTATCTTTTTCTTCATTGGCACTTACCAAATGCCTGAACACTCCTTGGAATATCTGCATTGTTATTATAGGTATCAACAAGCCAGCCAATGTTATCATTAAATCATAGGAACCAAATTCTGATGTCGACAAATAAGCTGTCAATATAGGTAAAGTAATAATTGTCATCAACTTTGGAATTAACTGTCCAATTCCTAGTATTAATGTGTTTTTAATTAACTCTTCATTCCGTTTCATATATATACCACCATTCAAAATTTAAAAATCACTTCTTTTAATCATTTCAGTTGCTTTAGTAATATTACAATCGGAACCATTTAAACTAATAACTTTTTCAGGTACACCACCAACTGTAACATTTGATTTTTCTATATCCTTTACCACCATAGCACCTGCTCCTATTACAACATTATTAGTGATTGCTACAGCACAATTGTTTTTGCTCCGCTTCCTAAAAAACAATTATCGCCAATAACAGGCGGTTGTGTATTTCCGTTAGTTGCTCCTATTCCGCAATTGCATCCAACTTTGGCAGTTGGATTAACAATAATCCCCTCTATAATATGTAATGCTTAACCCTAGCCAGAATACGATAGGATCAATTTCGATTCCCAGCTTAACCCCTAAACAAATTAATCTTATTTTAAGTAGAACTTGAATGGTGTATAAAAGAAACTCGTACAATTTGTATATTACTCCACTTTGCTTAACAAAATTTAGTACTTCCATACCACATCAACAAAATGATGTGGGTATTTCAGACTATCTAGAATTCGATGAGTCTTCTTATCACAAGCCAAATACCACTTCAAATCTGCTTTATTCTATGTATTCATTGTTTTCCTTCAGTAGTAATTAATTGTTGTTTTAAATAATCCATTGACTCCTGCCGTAATTTATTTATCTGCCTATCAACCTGAATGTAATCAATAGGAGCTTTATCGAACGAATTCAAACTATGCTGAAGGTCATTTTTAGCCAGATATTGTATACCTAAGTCAGATAATAAATCTATTACCTTAAATGCATTATTTCGAACCACAACTCTAAACTGTTTCCCAAATGTAAGGGAGAACACTGTTCCATGGAAAGTATCCGTAATTACATATTTAGCATGCTTAAACAACTCTACAAATTCATATGGGCTAGCGTTTACATTTATATCGCACCATTTATGATAATATCCAACCGAAATTACTTGTAACCCTTTTTCCTTTGCAAACTTTCTAATGGCTATTACTTCTGTTGCTTTGTCCATATTGAATGTATAAGAATATATCAGTATATATTTTTTCTCCCTCCACTTGCCGGTATCCCATTGTGTTCTTTCATTAATAAAAGAATACAGCATCACCGGATCTATAACCTTGACACAATTCTTTATTCCACACTGCTTCTCAAGAAGAATTCCTGTGTTATTGTCTCTATATGAAATCCCGTTAAATTTTGATAGCAGTGTTATTATTTCACCACTCTCAGAATAGCTTTTAAATAGCTTTTCCGTTATATATCCAAAACTAGCTGCATACGAAAAAATAAACGGTGTGACCACATTTTTCCCATACATAAATGGGTTATATCCTTCATAGAAGTCAAAAACCATATCGCTCCCAACCACAGTTGCAGACAATTCTTGATCGATATCATATTGCTCACCAATGTGCAATTCATTCATTCTAAAAACTTCAAACAATTCTTTTTTGTCTTTATTCCATTTAGGCAATGCTTTTCTAGCCTGTAGTCCACTTAAATTGAACCTTTTTATTCCACGAATAATCTTTTTCATCAACTCATCATCCATACTATCAAGATTACGTTGATAATCAAGCATTATGGCTTCATGTCCATAATTCTCGATACATTTTTCCAATGCGTATGCTTGCAAAACTGCACCATGATTAACCACCTTATACCAAGTCAATACACCTATTCTCATCTCTTTTTCCTTTCTTCCACTACCGTTTCAACTGACGGTATGCATACTTAATTAACACCACCGGTAAAATTACATATAGTATCATTGGTCTAAATACTGCATAAAAGCTACTACGAACCGACGCCTTTAACAAAATTCCCATGAACAATATAACTTGATAATTGTCCAACACATCATTTTTGTTCTCAAATTTCCTGTTGAAATAAATACAAACTTTTCCCCAAAAATAGAACACAAGGCAACCCAAAGCTCCAAAATTATAATATGCTTCAGCAATAGGCGTACAACCTATACCAAAGCTATAGCCACGGTAGTTCCTCAGCCAATCTGAAATATTACCATACTCTGTTGCCGGATGAATATCCCAGAAGTTCAGGTTTGGAACTATAGATGTCAGCGATACAAGATATGAAAAACCATACGAAAAGGCTTTTTCAGCAGGTATCACTAATTGAAATTCTACTAAGGTCGTCAAATTCCATCCTATGTCACCCAAAAAGTCAATTACTGGATTATTATCTGTATTAGAGAAATAATCGATAAAACCAGAAAAATCTTCAATAGCATTTGACCTAAGCATGTCAACCATTCTCATAGAAGCCATCAATATAAAAACAGCTCCAACCCCAAACATAACCCATTTCCTGGGGATCTTTTTATCCTTAAAAAATACAAACAGAAAAGCTATAGAAAATAAAATCACACCAGTCCTTTGCCCCAACATTAACTCACTTATTAAATATATGGCCATCAGCCCATATGCAACTATAGCCTTTATCATAAAATTACTTTTATTGTAGTCATTTTTTACTCCCCATGCATAGAGCAATGTAACAACACCCACAACAAAGAATTCTGCAATTTTGCCCAACATTGAACTTATTCCGTAAGTAACATTTTCATACTGGCTTCCATAACTTGATAACAAATACAAATAATATGTCTGTACAAAATTAATAATGAAGGGCACTATAGTAGCAAGTACAAGCAATACGCCAAACCACACCATTACAATATACAGATTTTTTTCTTCTATATACTTTGTTTGCCCACTTATTTGATTTTTTACTTTTTTAGTAGCCTTAGTTTTTACGTCAATACTCCCAATTACTGTTGCATGTAATACTGATAAACAAGTGTAAGCGAACAGTAATGCATTACGTAAATCTTTCTCATTAAAGCCATAATTCCAATGATGCAAATCTCGGTATCCGGCTTCAGTTCCAAAAGCCCACATTATACTTTGACCACATAAACACAAATACAAAACTGTTACAAACACTATATATGGAGATAAAATCCTGTGATAAATGCTTCTCCATGATAACAAGAAATATATATACAGAACTACTCCAATAATTGAAACAAATTGCATGTTGCTCCATATTCCAGATGAGCTGCTTTCGTTACCAAAGAAAACATATATAATAAACATTAGCAGTGCTACAAAGTACCCGACAAGCACCTTTGCACTAATAGTCAGTCTTCTATTCATTTCACTGAATCCTCATTTCAAAAATACTCATGAGTTGCCCTTTACCTTATACAAACTCAAAACCATTTGACTACTCAGGTTTATATCGTAATTATGCTGTGCAACAGCTGCAAATATTTCTTTTTTAGATAAGCTTTTTTTATTATCTCTAACTTTCTTGACTTTTTCAACCCATAAAGAAATATCTAGCCTCAAATAGTCGATAAGACCAAGGCCAAAGTCAACTTCTGGTGTTACACCTTCTGAAACAAAACTCATTAATCCAGAACACTGTGCCTCAACTAGTGTCACAGGTAGACCTTCATGTAAAGATGGTAAAATAAACAAATCTGTAGCCTTCAAATACTCAAAAGCATTAGAAACGTTTCCACAGAAAACTACTTCATCAATTTCTTTTTTCTGTATTTGACTCTTAATTTGTCCAAATAATTCTCCCTCACCAAGCAAAAATAATTGATATGCTATATTTTCATTTTTAAGTTCCTCTGCCAGTTCAATAATAAACGTATGGTTTTTTTGTTCGGTAAACCTCCCAATGTGGCATATATGCAAAACATCTGGTTTCATACCAAGTTTGCGAATCAAATTATCCCTGTCTTCAAACGTCGTAGGCAAGAATCTCTCTGTATCAATCCCATTCGGAATAACTTTATAACTTGCTTTGCCAAAAAGTGCTTTGCCTGCATCTTGTCCACAAGCAACATATTTTGTTGCACACAATTTGATTAGCAGTTTACCTATATTCGTATTTACTCCGCGCGGAAATTGAGTATTGTGACTGTGGCTAATTCTAATTGGGATTCCTGCCAATTTTGCTGCCATCAAACTTAACCCTGATAAATCATTCACATGTGAGTGAACTACATCAAATGGTCCATTATTCTTCATGACATCACGTTGTCTTACTATATACTTCAAAATGCCTATCTTCTTGGGACTTTCAACGTAGTATATTTTACCCCCTAGTGCTTTAACTTCTTCTTCATAACCGTTTTCTACAGACTCTTTAAGAAGAAAATCAAACTGAATTATACTTCTATCAATTTTACGATAGATGTTCATAACCATAGTTTCAGCTCCACCACGTTGCAGTGAACCCAAAATATGCAAAACTCGAATCACTAGTTAACACCACCCCCAACCATAAACTCCTTTAATTTCAAACAATTAGTTTTTGATAAGATATATTTACCTAAAGAAAATCTAAAAATAATACAATCACTTACACGGTTTCTCCACTAATAGGGCCATACTGTCATTAATCTATTTTGTACCTTTTCTCTTTGCACATCTCAATAATTTTGTATAAAACTCGTTCCTTCGTTTATCCAAAATAGAATGATGGTATTGCTTTGATCGTTCAAACAACTTTTTTCTTTCTTTATCTGCTAATTTCCAGTCATCCAAATAGATGGAAATATTATTTGAAAAACATGTTTCATTATTTTCATTTGCAAGCAACTTTCCATCTAAAAGCTCGCAAAGACCATCTACTTTGGACCCAAAGCAGAGCAATCCACTAGCCATTGCCTCAATAGTTGATCGTGGTAAACCTTCTCCTATTGAAGGAAAAATTGCAATATGAGCCTTGCATAGTTCAGCTTGAACAGCATCAAATCCTGCTTTCCATCCAACAAACTCCAATTTGTCAGCAATCCCTAAACTTCTTCCCAATTCTTCAAACTGAGGACGTAGTTCACCATCTCCAACCAAAATTCCTTTAATATCATATCCTTTATTTGAAAGCAGTGCAATTGTCTTAATAAATATATCTTGACCTTTTCTGTTATCTTCCATCTTTCCAGTGTGTATACAAACTACTGTATCTGGCCGCTTCTCACTCCACTCATCAAACTTATAGCATTTCTCATCAAGTCTGATAGTAGAATAACTTGCCTCGAAATACTTTTCACTTTCACCTTTCATTCTGCTTTTGCAAGGGTACATTTCTTGTAATACGTGCTCTGTAACATATGATACACCATTTGCATGACGGCACAAAGATTTTGTTTGAGCTACCATGAACCAAGTAATAGCTGGTTGATAAAAATGTTGCATAGCTTCCTTTGAAAAATGGGTCGCTGGGTTATTCATGATTTCACAAGCAAACGGCTTCCCACTAAGCCTAACAATTGGATAAGAAACCAATGAAATTGGGCTTGGTGCTCGAAAAATAACACAATCACAAATATCTATTGCTTTTCTTATTGTTGTTACAATACTAACAAACTTTTTAGCCAATCCTGCAACGCCTCGGAAATTCGTAAGTTCTACAAACGAAACTCTTTCTCTGTCTGAACGTACCAGACCTGAAGTATCTTGTGTTTTCGATTTCTTAAATCTACCACATACAACAATTTCATCAAACACATTGAGATACCTTTCCCAAAATTTCCTGTCAGATTGCTGATCTACCCATACCTCTCCGTTTGGCATTTTAATAAAATGCTGCTCCTGAATCACCAATAACTTCATTCATGTTTCTCCTTATTAACAATTTTTATAACCATCTAATTCCCCATTTTTTAAAGTATATAAAAGCAGACTGTAGATGATATTTAAAAAGTATTTTACTTTTGTGGGAACCTTTTTCCCATTTGTGAAGAACAGAAACATCTGGGCAATATTTCAGAGACGAAACCTCATTAACTCTTCTACACAAGTCTGCATCTTCTACATACATAAAATACTTATCATCGAACCCATTTAATTGCTTAAATAAATCCGTTCTCACTAATAAAAAACTTCCTTGAGCAAAAGGTACTTGAAAGGATTTTGTATAATCCATATCTTGCATAGTGTGATATGCAAAACGTTTCTTAAAAACATTTCTGCAAAACATTCGTATAAACATATCTACAATGGTAATTTCACGCCTATACACCCACAGTATCTCGCCATTGTGGTTTACAATTTTAGGCACAACCATACCAATTGTTTCATCTGACATAAAGCTAATTAACCTGGAAAAGACGTCCTCTTTGACTATAATATCTGGATTGACAATGGCATGATATTTTGAATCAATTTCGTAAATCATGTAGTTATGTCCTTTTCCAAAACCTAAATTTTCGCCTGTGTGGACATATTCAACATCAGAATATTGCATTACAAACCTTCTGTAATCCTCTTGCTCATTAGCATTATCAATAATATAAATTTTTTTGTTGATTTTGGGATCCGTATATTTCTCAATGGTTTCAACGGCATTTTTAACATCGTCAAAATTGTTATACGAAACAATTGAAATTGTCAAAAGATTCTTCACTCTACCACCTCTAACTATTCTATCATCAATACTCTTGAACCTTAAATGTATCTTTCATTTCTAATCATTTTTGGTCTTTGGCTCAGATTCAACTTCGGGCTATCTACAATGTACAAGCTTCCTTTGTTAACTATAGAAAAAACTTCAATGTCCGTTATATATACATATTTGTCAATATGCTTCAAACAATATTTTATAGACTAATACACTTTTAATTGCATTAATCTCTTCTAAATAAGTCTCTCGTATAAACTTTTTCCTCAACATCATCTAGCTCGCTATCATATCGGTTAGCAATGATGGCGTCAGAAACCTTCTTGAATTCATCCAAATCACTCACAACCGTGCTACCAAAGAAAGTAGAACCATTCTCTAATGCTGGTTCATAAATAACAACCGTGGCTCCTTTTGCCTTGATACGCTTAATGACACCCTGGATAGAAGACTGGCGGAAGTTATCGCTATTTGCCTTCATAGTCAAACGGTAAACGCCTACTGTTACAATCTTCTCACGGCTACTATCATAGCGGCTGTTTGCACTGTAGTAACCAGCTTTCTCCAAAATACGGTCAGCAATAAAATCCTTTCTTGTTCTGTTTGCTTCCACAATCGCTTCGATTAAGTTTTCTGGTACGTCCTTGTAATTTGCCAAAAGCTGTTTCGTGTCTTTCGGCAAACAGTAGCCTCCATAGCCAAAGGAAGGATTGTTGTAATGTGTACCTATTCTTGGGTCTAAACCAATACCTTCAATAATTTGTTTTGTATTTAAACCACGTATCTCAGCATATGTATCCAGCTCGTTGAAATAGGAGACTCTTAATGCAAGGTATGTATTTGAAAAGAGTTTTACAGCTTCTGCTTCAGTGAGTGCTGTAAACAACACAGGAATATCTTCCTTAATAGCACCACCAGCAAGTAACCCAGCAAAAGTTCTAGCAGCCTGATCCAACCTTTCATCATTCTCAGGTCGACCTATAATAATACGGCTCGGATAAAGGTTATCATACAGAGCACAACCTTCTCTAAGGAATTCAGGTGAGAAAATGATGTTATCAGAACCGTACTTTCCCCTCATTTCAACAGTAAAACCTACTGGCACAGTAGACTTTACGACAATAATTGCTTCTGGGTTTACCTTCATAACCAATTGAATAACATCCTCAACAGATCTTGTATCAAAGTAGTTCTTTACAGGATCATAGTTAGTCGGTGTAGAAATAATAACAAAATCAGCGTTCTTATACGCCATTTCTCCATCGGTAGTAGCTGTCAAGTCCAACTCATGAGAAACTAGATACTCTTCAATCTCAGCATCCACAATTGGAGGTTTTTTATTATTAATCATTTCTACCTTTTCGGGTATAATATCTACAGCATATACTTTATTTTTTTGAGCCAACAAAATAGCGTTTGAAAGGCCAACATATCCAATTCCAGCCACAGCAATGCAAATTTTATTCATTTCCTTTTCCCCCCAAATTATCTAGAATTAACACATTATTTGTAGTATTCCTTATACCACTTAGCAAACTTCTCAAGACCTTTTGCCAGTCCAGTACTCGGCTTGAACCCAAAGTCCTTTACTAGCTCATCTACATCCGCATAAGTCTGATAAACATCGCCCGGTTGCATCGGCAACAGTTCCTTCTCAGCAGGCAGTGTAATAATGCCCTCGGCCATCAAACACTTTTCCAGTGTCTCAACAAAATACATCAGGCTTTCTGGCTGGTTATTTCCGATGTTATAAACTTTGTACTTCACACCATCCTCGTTGAAATCAGGTGATTTTTGCATGACATTCACAACTCCTGTGACAATATCATCTATGTAAGTAAAATCACGATACATATCACCATAGTTGAAAATCTGAATTTTCTGCCCCTTAACCATCTTATTAGTAAAGCCAAAGTATGCCATGTCCGGTCGACCTGCAGGGCCATAAACGGTAAAAAAGCGAAGCCCTGTAGATGGGATACCATAAAGCTTTGAATATGCATGAGCCATCAACTCATTAGATTTCTTAGTTGCAGCATAGAGAGATACAGGATTGTCCACCTTATCTTCTGTAGCATACGGCACCTTCTTGTTTGATCCATAAACAGAACTGGAACTTGCATATACCAAATGCTCAACACCAGTACAGCCTTCATCATAAGAATAACGGCATGCTTCAAGGATATTAAAAAAGCCCATCAAATTGCTCTCCACATAGGCCCTTGGGTTAGTGATGGAATAACGAACACCTGCTTGTGCTGCAAGGTTCACCACAATTTGAGGCTTGTATATACTGAAGATATCATCCACTACTGTTTTATCCGCAATGCTTCCTTTAATAAATGTGAAAGCCGTGTTCTGCTGAAGTTCTGCAAGACGCATTTCTTTCAGACCAACATCATAATAATCATTCATATTGTCAATACCGATAAGCCTAATACCTTCGAATGTTTTCAACAACTCCCTTGCTAGATAAGAACCTATAAAACCCGCTATTCCCGTAATAAGAATAGTTTTATTTTTCAAATCAATATTAAAATTCGTCATAATACTCTCCTTGCTAATTATATTTCTATTTTTGTCATATCATATTTACTGTTGCCAACCTTTAGAACTTTCTTTACAACTTCTAGTGCCAATACATAAATTCTATCCTCTTGGTGGCATATTACAATGTGCAAAGCTACACCCATTTCACCTATCAATCTCAATAAGTTACAATAACTCCACTATATGTTCCCTATTGACAGATAACGCCCCCAACGATTAACAATCAATAAGTGCCTCAAAAGAATAGTATCTCTGTTAAGCAAAGTCTAATATTAAATATCTAATAAATCCTCTATATAATTTCCATATGAATTATTTAACTTACTACTTGTAATATAATTTCTCAACTCGTCTTTTGTAATAAATTTACTCTTTAAAGCAATTTCCTCAAGGCATGCTATATAAAGCCCTTGCCTTTCTTGAATAGTTTGAATAAAGTTAGACGCCTTAAGCAGGTCAGAGTGCGTCCCTGTATCTAGCCAGGCCATACCTCTTCCAAATAGCTCTACCTTAAGCTTTTCTTTCCTTAAAAACTCCATATTTAAATCGGTAATTTCCAGCTCACCTCTTTGTGAAGGCTTTAAACTCTTCGCAATATCCACTACACTGTTATCATAAAAATATAAGCCGGGAACTGCATAATTGGATTTCGGATTTTTAGGTTTTTCCTCGATGGATATAACATTGTTATTCTCATCAAATTCAACAACACCATATGCTGAAGGATTTTTTACATAATATCCGAAAATTGTAGCTCCATCTTTTCTTTCCACTGCTTTTTTCAAGATCTGATCAAATGATTGACCATAGAATATGTTGTCTCCAAGAATAAGGGCTACGTTGTCATCCCCTATAAACTCGTCACCAATTATAAAGGCTTGTGCAAGTCCATTTGGCTCAGGCTGTACTGCATAGGAAAACCGGACCCCTAAATTACTTCCATCTCCAAGAAGACCTTCAAACAAAGGTAAATCCCTGGGAGTAGAAATTATAAGTATTTCACGTATTCCTGCCAGCATTAACACCGATAATGGATAATAGATCATAGGTTTATCATATATTGGAAGGAGTTGTTTCGAAATTCCCTTAGTTATAGGATGTAATCGTGTTCCTGCTCCCCCAGCAAGTACTATACCTTTCATGCTTAATTCCCCTTATACTTATATTTAAGAAACTCTTTCATCTTTTTTTTCGTACATTTGTCTGTAATATTCCTGATATTGGCCCGATGTAACATTTTCAATCCATTTTGCATTTTTAAGGTACCACTTTATCGTCTCAACAATACCCTGTTCAAATGCCGTCTCTGGCAGCCATCCGATTTCAGATGAAATTTTTGCGGGATCAATAGCATATCTTCTGTCATGACCTTTTCTATCCTTCACAAATTTTATAAGCTCATCGGAAATATGGTTTCTTCTTGGATCGCTTTCATCCAAAGTATTCTGCACCGTTTTGATTATCGTCTTTATAATCTCTATATTCTGCCTCTCGTTGTGCCCGCCAATATTATATACTTCACCTAGTTTGCCGTTATTAATAACCTGATCAATTGCAAGACAATGATCCTCAACATACAACCAGTCCCTTATGTTTTTTCCATCTCCATAAACAGGAAGTTCCTTACCGCTTAATACATTATTTATAACCAAAGGAATTAACTTTTCAGGGAATTGGTATCTTCCATAATTGTTGCTGCATCTTGTTATATTTACTGGCATTTTATAAGTATCAAAATATGCCTTTACAATCATATCCGCTGCAGCTTTACTTGCAGAATAAGGACTGTGGGGATCAAGAGGAGTATTTTCAGTAAAATATCCTTCATGCTCTAATGAACCATATACCTCATCAGTAGAAACCTGTAAAAACTTCTTTCCGGGTAAAAATGTGTCATCTTCCTTTTCCCAATAATTCTTTGCAATATTTAACAAGCACTGAGTTCCCAAAACATTTGTCCTTACAAATACCTCCGGATCTTTTATACTCCTGTCCACATGGCTCTCTGCTGCAAAGTTCACCACATAATCTATTTCATTATTTTTAAATATCTCCTCAATTTTATCCTTATCACATATATCAGCCTTGATAAAGGTGTAATTCTCTTTGTTCTCAAGACCCTTTAAGTTTTCAAGATTGCCTGCATATGTAAGCAAATCTACATTAATAATTCTTATACTATTACCATACTTATTTATCATACAATGTATAAAATTCGACCCAATAAAACCTGCTCCACCGGTAACCAAATATGTTTTCATGTTATCCCTGCCTTTTCAAATATATTTCCAGAGCTTCTTGCCATTCTTTAAACATATAGCTTGATGTCCTCTTAAGCATATAATTTTCCAAAACTGAATACTTAGGTCTTGGTGTAGGACTTGGATACTCCTCTGTTGAACAAGAAAGTACCTTTGTTGTTATTCCTTTCTTAAGGAATATTTCTTTTGTAAATTCATACCATGTACACTGTCCCTCACATGTTCCATGAAAAAGTCCATAGTTTTCAGTATCAATCAGACATCTAATCATCCTTGTGAGCTCTTCCGTACTTGTAGGAGTTCCTCGCTGATCATCTACAACCTTTATTTCATCCTTGGCTTTCGAAAGTTCCAACATTGTTCTGACAAAGTTTTTCCCTTCACCATAGAGCCATGCTGTTCTTATAATAAAATGCTTGTCATTAAACAACCGGACAAAATTCTCACCTTCAAGCTTTGTTTTACCATAGGCTGTTTTCGGATAAGTATCATCAAATTCCATATAAGGTCTTATATTATTATCTTTTAATACACCTGCACCATCAAACACATAATCCGTTGATATATGTACTATTTTTGCATTTACTTCCTTCGATGCAATGGAAAGATTTCTAGGACCTATCGCATTAACAGCAAACGCACTGTCAAAATCTTTTTCGCAAGCATCTACATTCGTATAAGCAGCACAATTGATAATAGCATCAGGACTGACCCTTCTAACCATGGATAAAACTTCATCGAGATTTGTGATATTTATTTCCTTTAAATCTACTGCAGTAATATCGTAACAACTCTTATCAAATTGACGTAAAACTTCTTTTCCCAACTGTCCTTCTGACCCTGTCACTATAACCTTCATTGCACACACCTCACCATCATAATCCTGTTTCTTTTAAACTTGGCAATACTTTGTCTTTTTCAGATAATATAAATTCACAGCCAATATTCGGCCAATCAATTGCAATATCTTTGTCCTTGTATATTATTCCTGCATCATATTCAGGATGATATATATTTGTAGTCTTATACGAAAACTCCGTATCGTCTTCCATTGTCAAAAAGGCATGTCCAAATCCTTCTGGAATGTAAAACATCGTTTTATTTTCTTCCGTCAATTCAATAGCATACCATTTTCCAAAAGTCTCACTACCTTTTCTTAGGTCTACCGCAACATCATAGACCCTTCCTTTTATAACCCTTACCAATTTGCCTTGAGCATATTTAGTTTGGAAATGAATTCCTCTAAGTACACCTTTTTTTGATTTTGAATGATTGTCCTGAACAAATTCCATATTGAGACCCAGTTCCTCAAAAGATGCCTTGTTATAGGACTCCATGAAAAATCCCCTACTGTCTCCAAAAACCTTTGATTCGATAATTACCAAGTCTCTAATACCTGTTTGCTTTATTGAAAAGTTATTCATATTATTCAAATCCATCCCCTATCACATTATTATAATTCAATTACCTATACATCTAGTAATAACTTTCGTCTATTTATACTCGTAATTGTAATAGCTAGCTCTTCCTGTATCTATTTTTGTTAGAACAGCACCAACAATGTTAGAATTAACACTGTCAAGAGCCTTCTTAGCTCTCTTTGCCATATCTATTCTTGTTTGACTGCTGGCACATACAAGTACCGTTCCATCTGCTATACCTGCAAGAATAGCAGCGTCTGTAACTTGTCCCACAGGTGGAGTATCAATTATTATAAGGTCATATTCACTTTTCAATTGCTCCAGCAATTGATTCATCCTGTTTGAACTTAAAATCTCAGCAGGATTTGGAGGAATTGGTCCACTAGAAATAATATTTAGATTTGGAATTCCATCTACTGTAGCTGGCTTTACTTTTTTGCTTTCTTTATCCTCTGTAAGCATATTGGTTATACCTTCATTGTTTTTAATTCCAAAATAGAGGTGAACCTTTGGTTTTCTCAAGTCAGTATCTATCACTAAAACTTTCTTTCCTGATTTAGCAAGCGCCACAGCCATATTAACAGCTGTTACTGTTTTACCGTCACCAAGCGATGGACTCGTAACTACAATAGTCTTTAATTCTTTGTCTACACTTATATAGTGAAGATTGGTACGAATCTCTCTAAAAGCTTCAGAAGCTGGTGCTTTAGGATCATTCTTAGTAACAAGATTTTTAAGATAATCCTGTTCAAGCTGTTTCTGGTCTTTCTTCTTCTGCTTGCCCCTTTTTCCTCCTTCAAACTTCGGTACAACACCTATAAGATTCAAACCTAGTTGTTTCTCAACTTCTTCAGGCTTTTTAAATGTATAGTCCATCATTTCCAAAATATAAATCAATGCGGCGCCCAACGCTATTCCCAGTACTCCGGCTAATCCAACATTCTTTTTCTTACTAGGGCTAACAGGTGATTCAGGTATCTTTGCAGTATCAATAACCTTTACATTCTTTACTTCAATGATATCTGAAGCCATTTGTTTGATTACAAGTGCCAGTTCATTTACAACATTAGCTGCCAGCTCTGGATCTGTATCTTCATAACTTATGCTGAATATTCTTGAATCCTTTACAGTTTCAACATTTACACTGCCCTTGAACTTATTTGCATTAACACCAAGCTTTTGTTTTATGCTTTCAGCAACAAGATCGGATTTCAGTAATTCCCTATAGTCAGTTACAAGCTGATTATTTACCTGAATATCAGCAAAACTTAAACTTGCAAGTTTACCAGATTCCTTACCTAAAAAAAGCGTTGTCTGGGCTTTATAGACAGGCTTTATGTAGTATTGAGTTATTGCAAAGGAAGATCCTACAGCTATAATAAAGCAAATCGCTATTAAATACCATTTCTTTAAGATTACAAATATAATCTCCCTTATATCAATTTCAACAAAATCATTTTTCTCCATCCTACTAAATCCCCTTTTCTAATTAATTAAACTTCAGATAACAAATATGAATACTCATAAAATAGTTCTTTAGCGCGTTCATAGTCTCCACCAAGCGTATTTTTCAAGTACGCTTTGAGTTGTGTCGTCTCTTCATCATCAAGACCATCATCCATTAGTCCTTGAATATAACCTATATTTACTGATGAATAGATTCTTCTAAAATCTGCAAGGTCATTAGGATCAATCTCATCTCTATGTTCCTCTATCTTTCTATCAACCCAACTCCCTGAAGTTGCTTTCTCTGTTTTTGCAGGAGTAGGTTCAATACCCTTTCCATCAGTAACAACTGACTCTGCCGATTCCACACCATTATCTACTTCTGTAGTTTTCGGCGTAGCAGATGGAGTTGGAATCACTAGAGATACATCTGATGTGTACTTGGTACTTGCTGAAACCGAAGGTGTCTCAAGCCTAACATCACTAGTAGCCTCATTTATAACTTCATTATCAACTCTTTGAGTACTTAATTTGACCGGTGTTTTTGTCTCTGATAGTCCTCCCTCAGGATTATCTCTTGTTGTGCTATCTCTATTCAATAAGATAGGCACTAAAAAACCTGCACATACAGTCAGCAGTACAGCAAGGATTAAAACAACCCCTTTTTTCATTTAATTACTCCTTTAACCCAAGAACTATATTAATTTATTTGCATAATGTTGTCAATTCATTTAATGTAGCATCTTACATATTTAGACGTAATTTTCTCAATAATCCTGTCACTCCTAGACGTTTTTTTACGGCACACATAGACAATATACCCTCATTATCAAGCACCCTTTGAGGATTATAATGCATTATTCTTTCAGTATTTTCTGCTCCACAAATCTGGGAAATCTTTTTCTCTATTTCCCGAACATTTGACAACATTCTATCTTCTCCATGAGAATCAGAAGCGACAAGGTGAACCATTCCAGACTTTAATAGTTCTGTAGCAGCTTTTTTCGCACTTTTACCATGAGAACCCATTATGCTTCCTGAATTGATTTGTAGTAGTATGCCTTTGTCGACCAGCTTCTTTAAGAGTTTACCTTTTCTATAACTTGAGCAATAGCGTTCAGGGTGAGCTACTATCGGAGTGAAACCTTCCAATTGCATAGCAAACAAAAGATCCGATATATACATTGGAATAATCTCAAATGGAAACTCAATAAGTATGTATCTTGAATCATTTAATGAAAGAATTTCTTTTCTTCTTATTCTTTCGATAGTATCATGAGACGAAAAGACTTCCATACCAGAAAATATCTCAATATCAAGATCTTCTTTATCAACTTCTTTTTGAAGGAGTGTTACCCTTTCTTTTATCTCTTCTGTAGCAGGAAAATAACTATCACCACTGATAAAATGTGGAGTTGCAATAATCTTTTTTATACCATTCTGATTAAGCTTTCTACATAAAGCCATTGACTGCTCTAAGCTCTGTGGTCCATCATCCAATCCATAGAGTATATGACAATGAATATCTACTATCAAAATACATTCCCTCAACTTTAGGCACATAATATAGTAATAATATAATTATACTTCCTGACAGTATAAAATGCAAAGCTTAAATAAATAACTTTAGGCAACTAGTTATATAACCAGTTGCCTAATTAAACTAAATGCTTCTATATTTATAACTTGAAATGCTGTTAATTACTTAATATACACTTTTATAAGTTATTCTCCAGCTTTCTTTTCTCCTGACTTTTCCAAGCCCTTGATACATTGTGAAATAACATTAGCAGCTTCTGCTCTAGTTACATCCTTTTTAGGTTTAAAGCTGTTATCGGGATAACCTACTACATATCCCAACTCTACAGACTTGGCAATATATCCTGCAGACCAGCTTCCGATATCTTTCTTATCTGTAAAGTTTAGTACAGGAGATTCAACAGCTTGGTACAAATAAGCCTTCAATACCATTACAACCATTTCTTCTCTTGTCAATTTATTTGAAGGTCTAAACGTATTGTCTTCATAACCTACGATTATATTCTTCTCAACAGCAGCCTGGATATATCCAGCAGCCCATGAAGGAATATCTTTATTGTCTTTAAACTTAAGACCCGGAGTTGCTGCCGGTTCAAGTCCAATAGCTTTAGCAATAACTACAGCCATTTCTGCTCTTGTAATCTGTCTATCAGGTTTAACTGTACCATCAGTATATCCTGTTATTATTTTCTTTGCTGCAAGTTCCAGTATACTAACCTTTGCCCAATGTGTATCAGTTAGATCAGTGAAAGGATTTGCCGCAGGTCCATCAGTTACCTTAGGTTCAGTTACAACTGGTGTTACAGCAGGTTTATATGTTTGATTTGATGCTGATGTTCCAGCAGGTGTTGGCGTTGGTGTAGATATTGAAGTTCCTGTAGATGTCGGTTTAGAAGTTTGTGTAGGTGTTACTTTAGCGGTTGTAGTTGATGTTGGTGTTACAGTTGGTGTAAATGTCTGAGTTATTTCATTAGGATCAGGTAAGTTTCCACCATAGCCTAGATTTTTATCACCCAATAACTTCTTAAAATTATATATCTGTTCATTGGAATGCGCATTAACGATCGCCTCAAATTCAGCTATATAATCATCAAATGAATAAATCCCTCTTTTAGTTAGTGTATCCATAGATCTAACAACTATATCTAACTTTGATTTAAACAATGTGTAGACTGCATTCTTAGATAAATCAACATTTATTTTATACTTATTCGAAGAATCATCAAATATAAAATAATCATCGCCTGACATTCCTTTTATTGTCCCAAGAATTTTGGCAAAAAACAGGAAGCCCTTTTCATCGTCATAGTTACCAGTAAATGCAAAATTGATTCGTTCATGAATGTCACTAAAACCGCTTGTATCATACCCTTCGTTATCAATAGGAATTAAAGAAAGTGCAGATTTAATATATTCCCTTTTATCATCAGAATAAGAAGCAATAGCTGCCAAGGCTGCATTTATGTCCTCGCTAGGCATTGAACCAAAAATTTTCTGAGCCTTTTCTCTAGCAGTTGCCATATCTCCATTCTTTATTGCCATAAGTATTTCATTAGCAAAAATGTCTCTTTCTGCCTTACTAAGTGAAATCAGTTCAATGTATATTTTTTGAATAGCACTAACAGTTGGTTCATCTATAGTAGGTTTTTTCAAAGCACCTTTATATCCTAGATCCTGATTCACTAAGAACCTTTTGAAGTTATATATTTCCATATTATAATGAGCATTTATTTCTTGCTCAACATAAGTAACGAAACCGTCGAAAGTAGTTATACCTCTAAGTTTTAAAGATTGAATCATACCTATAAGTTTGTTAAGTTCACTCTTTAAATCAGTTGTAGTTTCTACTTTTATATCTAATTTATAAACATCTTTGGAATCATCATAAAAAGCTTCTTTTCCTGTAAGTGTTTTCAAGTTATCGAATATGCTGACAAACAACTCAATACCTCTGTCATCATAGTAATCACCGGTAACTTCAAAGTTAATTATCTTTCTTATACGCTGAAAACCAAATAAAGTGTACTCCTCTGCGTCGATAGCACTCAATTCATAGTTCTCAATTATTAATAAAAGACTACTCTTATATGTACTTGAATAATTTACGAAAGATTTAAGTGCTGCAGTTATGTCTTCATCGCTTAACGGAAGTATATCACTAACTTCATCAACATAATCTTTATAGTTGCTGCTGTTTGCACTTTTAAGTACATTAACCAAATCAGTTCTGGCACTGTCATCAAGATCAATCGCCTCAAGAATCACTTTCTGCATTGGATCGATGTCAGTTCCCATACCATATGTCACACTAAACATCATTCCAAAAACCAGTACTGTACTCAAAACCAAGCACATAATCTTACGCGAGAGTTTTGTTACATTTTTACTCACTAAAATTCCCCCCTAGGTAAAATACATAATATAATAACATGCTGCTTTCTCCCTTAAAAAGCCAACAGCACATTACTTTCACAGTAAACTAAAATTCCTTCAAGTTACTTTGTGCATGTAATATTAAGTAGATCAAATGAAGTCAAAAAGAAAATATCGTTTGCTAAAAATTATATATAAATCATTTCTTTATTTTTCTATTATGTATACATTTTTCTATTACATTAATTAATAACATAGTAGCACAACTCATAAAGTATTTCAATAGAATTTGACATTTGTTTATATTATTTTTGGACCTAGTTCTTTGCCGCCTATTAAATGGTAGTGTAGATGAAACACTGTCTGTCCCGCTTCTTCGCCGCAATTTGTTATGAGCCTGAAGCCTTTGTCAGCAACTCCCATCTCGCCTGCAATCTTTTTTGCCGCCAGATGAATATCCTTTAGAATGTCAAGATTTTGCTCATTAAGATCCATAACATTCTTAATGTGAACCTTGGGAATTATCAAAACGTGCACCGGCGCTACAGGATTAATGTCCTTAAACGCCAGTACCTTATCATCTTCATAAACAATTGTTGAAGGTATTTCCCTGTTTATTATTTTGCAAAAAATACAATTTTCCATGTAGTTTCACCTTCCTATTTTATTTGAGCTTCAATAACCTTTATTGAATAGTCTATTGCTTCATCAATCTTTGAGAGATCCTTTCCTCCAGCCTGAGCCATATCAGGTCTCCCGCCGCCGCCACCTCCGGCGATCTTTGCCACTTCCTTAATAATATTTCCTGAATGTATTCCCTTTGCAACAACATCTTTCGTTGCCATTACTACGAAACTTACCTTGCCTTCATATCCGCTTCCCAAAACTACTACTCCAGAGCCCATTTTATTTCTAATTGTGTCGCCTGTATTTCTCAATGCTTCCATATCCAGTTGGTCAAACCTTGCCTTTACTACTTTTACGCCTTTAACCTCAACAGCATTTGAAAATACTTCATCCAGAGAACCGCTTACCAATTTGCTTCTAAGTTGTTCAATTTCCTTTTGGGCACTCTTTAATTCAATCGCCATAGCTTCTATTCTTTTCACGCTGTCCTGAGGCGAGCTCTTTAGAGCACTTGAAACCTCATTTATAAGTTTTTCTCTTTCATGTAAATAAGCTAATGCAGCTTCACCAGTCAATGCTTCGATTCTTCTTACTCCTGCTGCTACTCCACTTTCACTTAAAATCTTTACAAACCCAGCCTGGGATGTAGATTTAAGGTGAGTTCCACCACAAAACTCCATACTGTAA
Source organism: Acetivibrio cellulolyticus CD2 (assembly GCF_000179595.2). Classification (NCBI taxonomy): domain Bacteria; kingdom Bacillati; phylum Bacillota; class Clostridia; order Acetivibrionales; family Acetivibrionaceae; genus Acetivibrio; species Acetivibrio cellulolyticus. Next base: position 337,196 of record NZ_JH556657.1, read on the forward strand.
TCAGCTATCTTTACAACTCTTACTATATTTCCGTACTTTTCACCAAAGAGAGCAGTAGCACCCAATTTTTTAGCTTCGTCAATCGGCATTTCCTTTACATCCACTATTAAGCTTTCAAGTATCTTTTCGTTAACTTCACTCTCAACTTTTGCAATCTCTTCAGAAGTCATAGCTGAAAAATGTGCAAAGTCAAATCTCAATCTGTCAGGTTCTACTAATGAACCAGCCTGGTGTACATGTGTACCCAATACATTTCTCAATGCCTTTTGAAGAAGATGTGTTGTTGTATGGTTTCTTGCAATGGAAGTTCTTCTTCTTATATCTATAGATGCCTTTACATCAGCACCAGTCTCAAGAGTTCCCTTTTCCACAACTCCGGTATGAAGATACTTCCCATCGTCAGTCTTTTTACAGTCTTCTATTCTTATCCTGACATCATTTCCTTCTATGTAACCTTCATCACCTACTTGTCCACCGCTTGCAGCATAGAATGGAGTTTTATCAAGTATAACAGTGACCGACTCCCCTTCTTTTGCTGTTTGAACAACCTCATCATTCTTTATTATATATAAAACTTTAGCTTCTGCAACGTTTTCCGAATATCCTACGAATTGTGACTTCAAATTTTTGTCAAGGCTTGAGTAGATATCGTCAGACCATGCTGAGCTTTGCTTGCTGAGGTAATCTTCCCTGCCAATAATCCTATGTTCAAGCATCTTTGCCTTAAAACCTTCTTCATCAATAGCAAGACCATTTTCTTCTGATATTTCCCGGGTAAGATCAATAGGGAATCCATAAGTACTGTGTAGTTCATAAGCCATTGTCCCGGTTATTGTTTCAGCATTTTTCGCCTTTGTCTCTTCTATGTATTTATTCAATATAATTAATCCCTGATCAATGGTTAAATCAAATTTCTCTTCTTCGATTCTAATTACCTTCTGTATATATTCTCTTTTCTCCTCTAATTCAGGATATGCTTCTCTTGATTCATTTATAACTATCATGGAAATATCGTATAGGAAAGGCTTGTTGATTCCCAAAAGTTTCCCATGTCTTGCAGCCCTTCTGAGAAGTCTTCTTAATACATATCCTCTTCCCTCATTGGATGGAATGACACCATCGGAAACCATCATTGTAGTACTTCTGATGTGGTCTGTTATTACCCTAATCGAAATATCCGTTTTATCCGATTCATGGTACTTTACATCTGCTGTTTTACACACATATTCAAGTACATTCCTTACTGTATCAACTTCAAAGAGGTTCTCCACATCCTGGGAAATACATGCCAACCTTTCAAGCCCCATCCCTGTATCTATATTCGGATTTGGAAGTTTTGTATAATTACCTTCTTCATCTTTATTAAACTGTGTGAAAACATTATTCCAGAATTCAATAAACCTGTCACACTCACAGCCAACCTTACAGTCAGGTTTGCCACAGCCTCTTTCCACACCTCTGTCATAATATATTTCAGAGCATGGGCCGCATGGACCTGTACCGTGTTCCCAGAAATTATCCTTCTTTCCCATCCTCACTATTCTCTCAGGCGGAAGTCCTACGTCTTTATTCCATATTTCGAAAGCTTCATCATCATCCTCGTATATTGTAACCCAAAGCTTGTCTACAGGCATTTTAAGATCTTCTGTGATAAATTCCCACGCCCATGGTATTGCCTCTTTCTTGAAATAATCGCCGAAAGAAAAGTTCCCAAGCATTTCAAAAAATGTACCATGTCTGGCAGTCTTACCTACGTTCTCAATATCAGGAGTTCTGATACATTTCTGGCAAGTTGCCACTCTTCTTCTTGGTGGTTCTTCTTTGCCTGTAAAATATGGCTTTAAAGGTGCCATTCCTGAATTTATCAATAAAAGGCTTGGATCATTCTGAGGTACGAGTGGAAAACTTGGAAGTCTCAAGTGTCCCTTACCTTCAAAAAACTTAAGATATCTTTCTCTTAATTCATTCAACCCTAATTTCTGCATCTTATTCTTCCTCTCCTGAAACTTTATAAATTTAAAAACTCTCTACCTGATTTACAAATAGTGGGTGAGAGTTTCTCTTAATTTCTTTATTTATCAGTAAAATTATATAAGAGTATTTTTTTAGTGTCAAGGACTTTGGATGCAACTACACTATCGACTCAATAGTTCTTTTCCCTATAACTTTTATCATTGCAGCTATCGGTACTGAAACCAGCATACCGATTATTCCGAAAAATTCTCCTCCTATAAGCACTGCAAGTATTGTTGTGACAGGATGGAGTCCAACCCTTCCCTCTATAATCTTAGGTGATATAAATCCGTTATCCAGCTGCTGAATTATTACAAATACAATAATAGTCAACACTGCTTTCATTGGTGATTCGATAAGCGCAACTGCTACCGCAGGAATAGCTCCGATAAAGGGTCCAAAGTACGGAATTATGTTTGCAATTCCACCTATCATCCCCAGAATAAGAGGGTACTTTACTCTCACAATCATCAGCCCTATCGACTCTAAAATACCCACAATCAAAGCTGTCAGTATTTGCCCCTGTATAAAATTCGATAGAACACCGTTAATTTCTCTGCACGCTCCAATTATTCCGTTCCTCCATTTTCTTGGAACTAATGATAACGAAACATTTTTAAAATACTCTGCATCCTTTAAAATGTAATATGCAATAATCATGGAGAGGATAAGATCGAATGCTGTACTTACCGTTTTCATCAACCCTGAAAGTGTATTCTTAAGCATAACAATTATAGTATTCTCTGCAACTTGAGCACCGTTGTTTATCTCCCTGAATATGGCGCTTTTAATATCATCCGGCCACTTGCTTGCAGAAATAATATTAACCATTCCATTAAAGTTATTTCTATATTCCATGGTAATACCCGGAAGAATATTGATAAGCTCCCTTGTGTTGTTTATAAGTTGTGGAACTACAAAAATCGTCAACACAGCCAGTGAGATTCCAAAAATCAAATAGATTAGTATTATACCTATAGATCTTTTGATTTTTTTATTTTCGAGCTTTATTACCAATGGATGCAACAAATACGAAATAACAATAGCCATAATAAAAGGTATAAAAACTTTGCCTATTTTGCCGCGGTAATAGTAGATAAAAGCAACACTAACCGCCAACATTAGAAACAATAGTGAATAAAGTATCGTTTTTCTTTTTCCAGGCATTCCGCCATACCCCTTCCGGTCTTATCTATATATAGTTGTTGCCCTGAGTTATGTAGTAAAGACTGGATTTCTCCAGTCTTTATGAGGATTTGAAAGTATTTACTCCATCCTTTCGCGTATCGAAAGAATAAAAGTATATTATCTTAATAAGCTCATAACATCGCCAATAATAGACCCGGATTTTCTCATAAGGTCTAAACCTCTTCTTTTCATCCTTTTCCTTGATCTATTTCCCATAACATCGGAATTCATAGCCATTCCAACCGAAGCACCCAACATACTTCCAATTATCATACCTTTTGCAAAACCGTTATTTCTCATAATCTCACCTCTTTCCTACAGCTTATGGTTTCGTATATACAATTATCCTGCTATATGTCGTCAATAATGTTTTTAAGCCCTCTGCCCGTTTCCGTCATTTCTTCAACAGCTTCATTGTCTACAAGAATGATATCCGCTCCAAACTCAACCTTTCCAAGCAGCGGAAGCACATTTCTTCCCTTAACAAGGTCCTGGATCAAGCCGTCCGAAATCTCAACACCTTCAATAGTGCAGCTTTTATAGTCAAATACTACATCTTTGACTATACCCACATCTTTTCCTGCTTTTGAGTAAACCCTTAAGCCGATCACTTCTCCCTTGTCGATAAAATCATCAGCATTTTTAGTTTTTCTTAAATTCTTCAAAGAGCTCATATCATTTATAATTACTGCATCTGTTCCAAGATTAATTATGTCCTCTGCCAGTACAACCTTTTTGTTAAGCTCATAGCTTCTGCACTCCAGCAAAAATGCCAAAAGTCTTTTCTTCTTGGGGCAAAAAATTATATTTTTCACAACCCCAACCTTTTTTCCATCCTCAATGCAAATTACCGGCAATCCTAGAACCTCACTGTATCTTTCCATAAACATCTCTCCGTTTAAAAACTAATGTGTTTATGTCTAGAATTATTATTTCACTGTTACTATTAAAAAATACACAACTTTCGGTTTGACTTAAATTTCAAATTCATATAAAATTGATTCGTTGCTATGTTTTTTGCACTTAAAGATAATTAAAATGTAAAATATTATTATTTTTAATAAATTTTAAATATCCTATGTAATATGTGAGGCTGGTGTAATTATGAATAACGAAAAACCATCTTTTGAAAAACTCGGAGTAAATTTACCAACTATTTTACTTCCCCAAAAAGGTACTGACATGTCCAAATGGGCTGTTGTTGCTTGTGACCAGTATACCTCTGAACCCGAATACTGGACTGAAGTAGAAAAAAATGCAGGGGACAACCCTTCTACCCTGAAACTTACTTTCCCTGAAGTCTATCTGGAAAATGGGAACAGTGAGGAAAGAATTCAGCAAATTAACAGTTCCATGGAAAAATACATTAAAGAAAACATACTGGAAGCCCATGGACCATGTTTCATTTATGTGGACAGAAAAACTTCCCATACAGCTTCAAGAAAAGGTCTTATAATGGCCGTTGACCTTGAAAAGTATGATTATGCAGCTGGTTCACAAACCTTGATTCGTGCAACGGAAGGAACCGTAATCGAAAGACTCCCTCCTAGAATCAAGATTAGAGAAAATGCTTCTTTAGAGCTTCCTCATGTAATGCTACTAATTGATGATCCTGAAAAATCTATAATTGAACCTTTGGCACAAAAGACTGATTCTCTGGAAAAAGTCTATGATTTTGATCTTATGATGAAAGGCGGTCACGTCAAAGGTTATAAAGTTGAAGATGAAGTAACTGTCGGCAATATACTTTCAGCCCTTGACAAACTCGCTGATCCTGAACATTTCAGCCAAAAGTATTCTGTTGGAAGTGACAAAGGTGTACTGCTCTTTGCAGTTGGAGATGGCAACCATTCTCTTGCTTCTGCCAAAGGGCACTGGGAAATTATAAAGTGCGGCCTTTGCACTCAGGAGCTTGAGAACCACCCTGCAAGATATGCTCTTGTAGAAGTTGTTAACGTTCATGACGAAGGTCTTACTTTCGAGCCGATACACAGGGTTGTGTTCAATGTTAATGCTGACGATCTCTTAAACAGTATGGTAAACTTTCTTGGAAATGAAAATTGTACCTACAAGAAATTGGATTCAATGGAATCAATCTTTAATGAGCTTCAAGCAATGAGATCAAACAAATCCGCTCACGCAGTGGGCTTTTGCACCAGCGAAGGCTTCGGTGTAATTGAAGTTGCCAACCCATCCCACAACTTGGAGGTCGGCACTCTTCAATGCTTCCTCGATGAGTACCTAAAGACCAATAAAGATATTAAGTTTGATTATATACACGGAGAAGACGTTGTTTTAAAGCTTGGCACCCAAAAAGGCAACATTGGCTTCTTCCTTCCTAAGATGAGCAAGCATGACCTTTTTAAAACAGTAATTCTTGACGGTGTACTCCCAAGAAAGACTTTTTCCATGGGAGAAGCGGATGAAAAAAGATTTTATCTGGAATGCAGAAAAATTGTAAAATAGATTTTCCCAAAGTCAATTACAAGGGAGCTTTAGTTATATTTTTATTATAACTAAAGTCTCCCTGTTTTTTTAGTATTTTTAAAAATATACTTAATTATATAGTTAATAATGACGAAAAGCTTATTGACACATACATTATTGCCTGATAGAATTATAAAAATTTTCTAATAATTCCTGTCATGCGTTATAATCACGAACTACTGTCAGGTCAGGGGGTCTACTTATGAATATAATTCAAATTAATAACTTAACCAAGCATTTTAAGGTTCTAAACCGTCATGAAGGTCTGCTTGGAGCCGCAAAGGATCTTTTCTCACAGGACTATAAAATAGTAAAAGCTGTAGACGGAATATCAATGCAAATAGCTGAAGGTGAGACAATTGGCTTCGTTGGACCAAATGGTGCAGGAAAATCAACTACCATAAAGATGATGACAGGAGTATTGGAGCCATCCGGCGGTGAAATTAATATCAACGGATACATACCATATAAAGAAAGAAAAAAATATGTTCAAAACATTGGAGTTGTATTCGGCCAAAGGACCCAGCTTTGGTGGGAGCTTCCCGTTATTGAATCCTTCAAGATACTCAAGGAAATATACAGGATAGACAAGAAGGTATACGACGAAAATATGGCTACATTTGACGAACTGGTGAATTTGAAGAGCCTTTACACTACTCCTGTAAGATTTATGTCTTTAGGACAGAGAATGCTCTGTGATATAGCTGCATCTTTCCTTCACAATCCGAAAATTATCTTTCTTGACGAACCTACAATTGGATTGGATGTATCCATCAAGAGCAAAATCAGGACTGTAATAAAGGGATTAAATGAGCAAAAGAATACCACAATACTGCTTACAACACATGACATAAGCGACATTGAAGCCCTATGCAAACGTATAATCATTATCGACAAAGGCTCCATAATATACGATGACGAGCTTTCAGAAATCAACAAAATGTTTGGGGCATACAGGACACTCAAGATCGATATGGGGATTCCTCCTCAAGACCTTGAAGAAAAGATAAGAGCAGCTTTTCCATGCAAAAGTCCAATTCATGTTGAAAAACAGGATGATGGCTGGTTGAGCGTCACAATTAATCAGGACGAAGTTACCTTGATGAATGTACTCAACTTTGTTATGAGCAACTATCCTGTCAAGGATGTCAAGATTGAAGAAATCAAGACCGAAAGCATCATTAAAAAGATATATGAAGGTGAGTTAAAATGAAAAAGTATCTTAGCATATGTAAAAACAGCTTTATTGGCGGACTTGTCTATAGGATGCATTTATACTTTACTATTGCAGGAAATATACTATACATAATTTTGACGTACTTTTTGTGGACATCTATTTACAAGAATTCCAATGGTACGTTAAATGGTATGACCTTTGAGCAAACATTCCTTTACCTTGCATTAGCGGCCTCCATAGGCTGTCTTTTTCAGACGTTTGTAGAATATGATATTGGCAGAAATATCTTAAGCGGAAATATAATTAAAGACCTTACAAAGCCTATGGACTACCAGCTGTTTACCCTGGCGGGAGTTATCGGATTTGCTTTCAACAACCTTTTAATAATAACCGTTCCCTCAATTGTAATTATCTCTATCATTGCCGGTTCACACATACCAGTTGGAATCAATTTAGTATTTTTTGTACTGGCTGTGATATTTTCGTTTTTAATTACTTTCGCCATCGATTACATAATCGGGCTTTTCTCCTTTTATACCGAGTCAATCTGGGGGCTGGCAAATACGAAAAATGTCATAGTATTACTGCTGTCTGGCGCTGCCATACCTTTGAACTTTTACCCTGCAGCAGTAAGAAGAGTAGTCGAATTTCTTCCCTTCCAGGCCATATATAATACACCTATGACTATCTTGCTTTCAAGAGACCTGGGATTTTCCGACTACCTATACTTTTTTGCAAATCAATTGTTTTGGATAGTGGCATTAATTGCTTTGAGCAGGTTATTTTTCAGAAAAGCGATAAAAGTCGTAACGGTTAATGGAGGTTAGCACATGAAAACACTTAGCTTTTATACAAAAATATATTTTATGATTGTTTCCCAGTTTATTAAAGCAAGGATGCAATTTAGAGCCGACTTCATTATAAGCTCTATTGGAGTTATATTTGAGAATATTACCGGTATATTCACTCTCTGGATTTTATTCAAAACAATTCCACTCCTCGAAGGTTGGAACTATTATGAGCTTATATTCATATATGGTTACTCCCAACTTGCATATATAATAGGTCACCTGTTTTTTATTCACATTTGGAACCTGGGATTCCATTTAAGGGAGGGCAATTTCATAAAATACTACTTTAAACCATTAAACTCAATGTTCTATTATATGGCCGATGAATTCGATATTAAGGGACTTAGCCAACTGATAATGGGTATAGTTATACTTGCCTATTCTTCTGCACACCTTGGCCTCAATTGGACTGTCCTTAAAATTTTACTGCTGATTTTGACTTTATTAGGTGCTTCCCTAATAATGGTGTCCATTCTGGTTATTGCCGGTTCCACAGCTTTTTGGGCAACAGATGCCTCAGGATTGTTAGGTTTTACCTTAAGACTCCACAGCTTTGCAAAATATCCCGTTTCCATATTCAATAAATTCTTTAAATTTATGTTTACGTTTATAATACCTATAGGCTTTATTGCATATTATCCTTCGCAAATATTCTTAAGACCACTCGAACACAATAGCCTTATTTTTATCTCACCTTTTATAGGTATAATACTTTTCATTATCGCATACATGGTATGGAATAAAGGTATAAACAGATATTCCGGTACAGGCTCATAAACAACCGTAATTTCATTAATATCATAAAGAGGTGCTTAAGGACCAACTTACTCAGTTAGTTCTTAAGCACCTCTTTTATAAATTTGCTTAAGGTTCCGCACCCCATACCAGCGAATCTGAGATGTATGCAGTTATATTTTTAGAGTCCTGAAAGTTATATCCTTTAGCTAAAAACGAGTAGTCATTACTTTGATCAAATTTACCCCAATCTTCTTTGTTAACAGCACTCAAAATATAGGCATATTCACCTTTTTTCAAAGTACCTGAGTTAAATTTGATTTCCATATACATTTCTGATCCTGAAAGCTCATGGAAACTAATTACTACATCCTTTTGGTTTTCTTGCCTATAAAAGTTTAAATTACTCATACTTCCTTTACCATAATCGTACACCAAAGAGATCAGTTTTGAAGACTTTCCTTTCTTGGATGCAGAATCCTCTTTAGTGAAATAATATCTTACCTTTACTTTTGCAAGGTCAATATCCGCTTTTCCAGAATTAATAATTCTTATTTTCGAACTTATAATTTGGGAATCAACTTGTTTTTGTACACTATATAACTGCAGCTTTAAACTGCCCGTTGCATAATTGCCGCTTATTGCCGTAGCAGTTGGTTTGACCACATTTTTACCAGTAGCTGTCGGTTTAGATACAACAGGTTTCGGACTAGTTGTTGGCTTTGCCAATGGTTTTGTTGCTTGTGCAGCAGGTGTGTTTATTGTCCCAGCTGCTTTTGTCGGCTCATTTCCAGGCTTGGCAGTATTAACAACATCTTTCTGCTGCAAACTCATGGCAGCATCTGAGGTTATAATAACACCATTTGTTGTATCAATGGCGGCAAACAATTCTGAAATCTTTTTTGTGTTGAGCTTTTCCGTTTTAATCTCCTCAAGAGATAAATCCACTCCACACTCTTTTGCCTTTTCCAGCAAATAATATTTACCCATGGAGAGGTCGTTTTTCTCAGCTTCTCTTCTCTCTTCCGGTGTAACCTGTATAACCTTGCTAGTTATATATTTTTCATTTTCACCATTCATTTTTCTATTCAAGTCACGCAAAAATGTCTCAAGTTTCTTCTCAGTATGACTGTTTTTTGAATACTCTTTATTTTTGTTATTTACAGAAGCAGATACAAGAATAACGTTATTTCCCTCAGGATTAATAAATCCACGAGCCTCAGACTTATCAACAAATTCTGTTATCACAGTATATACATTCTTTCCTTCTGCATCAAGCTCCTTGACAATGTCCCCTGCATCATCATTTATAGCTTTTATTTTCAAAACCTCAAATTCCTTGTTAACTGAAAATCCTATACTTGGATTGACATCAACATTGATATATCCATATGAATTATCATACAATGAAACTCTGGAAAACATAAACACCATAATAAAGACCGCTGCAATACTTGACGCAATTGAAGCATATTTATAAATCGGCTTCGTTGTTTTCCGGACATCTTGTATATTAAACTTAACTTGTTGTCCAACGTACATATCTCTAGTTCTTTTTATTACCAAAAACTCACTATCAGGCGTCAGTACTACTGCTTTGTTACTGTGAACCTCGTAGACTATCCCCAATCGAATCATGCTACCTACCCCCTTCATCGGTATACTGCAAATATTTCTGTGAAAGCTGAAGATCTCCCCTCATAATCAAACATAATGCTATAATGTATTTTCTATTATTCCCAATAGTCTTGTTATGCACCCCAATCTGCTTTCTAAGCTCATTTCTAGGTATATTCTTATTTTTCTTTAGTTTTTCGAATAAGCGCTCATCCTCCACCAAAATTTTCGCTATCCTAATGCATAGCCTTCGTGAATCCTTATGCTTGGGAATATTTTGTGTCAAATCCATAAGCGTTATATCAAACTCTCTTAGTTTATTAACGAAGTCTGTAATTGATTCTCTGGACTCTATATCCTCCATACTAAAATTTGAGGAATTTAAATATGGCTCTTCATTAAAATCATAGTTTTCTTCAAAGTATGAAAAGGGGAATTCCCTTTGCCTACTGTTCTTTCTTGAAAAGTCAATAAGTCGACGTTTTATAACCTGCTCAGAAAACAAAAAGAAATTATAGTTTTTGCTAAAATTGTAACTGTCAATCGACTCATTAAATGCTGACATTGCAATACTATATTCATCACTGTTCTGTACATCAATAAACTTCCCCATTGTTTTTGAGGTTACTTTCAATATAAACGGTATATAACTTGAAATAAATTCGTTTCTTAAAACTCTGTTGCCACCTTTTATATTTTGTAAGGTTAGTATAAATGTATCATCAGTCCGATCTTTAATGTTTTTCTTAGCAGGCATAAATATATTCCGGACATTCAAACAAATCAAGCTCCCTTCGAGGATATTAATTCGATAACTGCTCATTATTTTAGTGCACATCTTTTTATATTATAAACTTATATCTAAAAATATGGAATAAAAAAACAAGAACAAAGTGGAAAATCCACTTTGTTCTTGTTTATAAATATTTATTTTTAATACCAGCTCCATGGATTTGACCTGTCAACCCTGGAATCTCCTGTCCAGGTCCACTGGTCGTCACTTAAATGTCCGTTTAAGTACCAACCTGCAAGTGACGCAATCTCATCAGAATACTCATTAATCCAAGATTCGCTTGCACCTTCAACCCAACCTGTATTAAATGCGAGAACACTGCGTCTCAAGACATCCTTTCCGCTATATCCCTTTGCCTTTGCATCCTTTGAAAAATGAACCAATTTCCTAATGCCCATATGTATCGATATCCCTACATCATAGAAATTACTTTCATTCAAATCGAATTGAGTCATTTCAGGAACATCATACTCTGTCATAAAGTCTTTATAGTTGTTCTTAAATGCAGTTTCAGCTGTTTGGAAAGGTCCATAAGCATGTGCCGAGTTTTCTCCCCAACCCGCTATCGCTGTTTCCAGCTCTGCATTGAGTGTTGATTCTCTTGTAGCCCATCCAAAACAAAACGCATACACATCATCTTTTGAAGTAAAACCAAATTGCTGTGCCAACAAATCGTAGTGCTCGTCAACGTGCTGCTTAATCAAAGCTTTCACCTGACTCGCGCTCAATTCGGAAGCCTTTTGTATCATTACCTGTTTGGAAGTCCCTTCCGAAAAGTACCTGTCATTAAATGACCCGTTGCTTTGAGTCGGTTGAGGTGTTTGTGTAGGTATTTTGGTAGGTGTTTGTGTAGGTATTTTGGTAGGTGTTTGTGTAGGTGTACTTGTAGGTGTTTTTGTAGGTGTTGGAGTTTGAGTTCCTCCATTTGGGAAAACAGTAATAATTCCAAGAAGATACTGTCTCATATACCCAAAATCAATAGAATTTGCATTACTGTCGCCATTAACGTCTGCCGCACTGTAGTTAGGTATTGAACCTGAAAGCAAATACACTCTCATTAGACCAAAGTCAATTGAGTTAAAATACCCGTCACCATTAATATCCCCCGTAACAGCTGCCATACAAGGTGTAGTTGAAAGCAACGAGCACACTAACATTGCAATAATAATTGCCAAAGACCGTTTTTTTGCCATTTACATATACCTCCATCTTTATATTTTAAATAATAAAGTATAAACTTAAAGAATTAAAAACACCATTATGCTAATATAAAATATCAAGATGGTTGGTACATAGAAAATAAGCGTTTTTTACATAAGCGCTGAGAAGAAGTGTATCTTATCTTTATTATATATATTTATTGAAAATTTTTCTACTAATTTCTCAAATAAATAACCCCTTTCTTCACATAACTTCCTTAGAAGAAAGAGGTCTCAATAAGAGAAAAAGAAGTATGAGCTAAAAACTTATCTTAAGGGTAGTAATAGTTTTATAACTCAAGCTTCATTATATCGAAACCCTAAATCCTTTTACATAATCAAAATTTTCGATTCATCACTATTTCTTTTGAAAAAAATTGTAAAATTAATTCTTCTCTACATATTGCCCGGGAGATATCCCCTCATATTTTTTAAATATTCGTATAAAAGTATTAATGCTGTTACATCCAACCATTTTTGCGACAACACCTATCTTCGTCTTGCCATTTTTCAGATACTCTTTGGCCTTTTTAACCCTGTAGAAATTCAAATAGTCTTTAAAGTTTTCTCCGGTGTAATGTTTAAACATTGTGCTCAAATAGCATGGAGACATATTAAAATACTCTGATATATCATTGAGAGATATATCGTTGTTATAGTTTCCCTTTATATAGTTAATCATTTTTTCAGCCATATCACTGTCCAGTTTCTCGTCTTTTTCTTCCATCGCATAGTCCATTGCCAGCTCAAAACTCATAATATTGCCTTCACTCCATGCCGCATCAAAGGCTTCCTTGTTCATTTTGCCCTGTATCTTCCAATGGCGGGTATGGAACTGGGCAAAATCATTTTTTGAAATAAGTTTGCCTGTAACCTCAAATAATCTGTCAGCAGCGCCTATAAGTCTTGCTGCCATTATTAACTCTTCCTGCGCAAATGCTATCTCTGCAAGGCCTTCAAATACCAACAAGGCATAAATCAGGGTAATTTGTCTGCTACCGCGGAATACTCTTAAGCCCTTAAAATAAAGTTCCTTTGCCGATGAATAGCACTGTTTTTGCATCTCAAGTTCTGCCATGTTGCGATATAACCACATCATTTCACCATTATCCTTAGACTCTTCCAATACTTCCAGACTCTCTTGGAATAACTGGCCTGCCTTATCAAAATCCCCTTCATACCTGGCGATCTCCCCAAGGTCTTTAAGAGTACGTGCAATAAGTGACTTATATCCCATCTCACGTACCAATTTAAGGCATCTCTCATAGTAATCCCTTGCAAAGCTATAGTTCTGTTGTGACCTGGACATCTCTGCAATATTTATCAGAGCATTTGAAATACCTTCCTTATCGTCGAGTTCCTCGCAGATTTTAAGATGTTCATTGAACATTTTCATTGCCTGTCCAAAGTTTCCCTTTCCTCTGGCGACCATTCCCGCCCTTACCAGAGATCTTGAAATTCCGCTTTTATCCTTTAACTCTCTGCATATCTCAAGGCTTTCAACAGAGCATAGTTCTGCTTTTTCATATTCCCCCTGGTAGTAATAAACCAAAGCCAAATATTGAAGAACATAGGCTATGCCGGGCTTATTATCGATAACCCGATAAATCGAAAGACTCTTTTGAAGCAACACTGACACTTTAGCCAAACTTCCCTGTATACTTATTGCTAAAGCCTTCATGTACAGTGTTTCAGCTTCCCCCTCCCTGACACCGGATTTTTCAAAAAGTTCTAAACCATCATTTAAAATAGCAATAGCCTGCTCATGATCACCCTTTAAATTAGTCAATCGTCCCAGCCATAAAAATAGCCTCACATTTTCCAGTTTAGGGAGTGCTTCCTGCCTATCAAGTATTTCTTTCAATCTGGTTAGGCCTTCGTTCCAATATTCCCACGTATCCCAGAAATGTCCCATACCGGTTGTCAACCTTAATTCTCTCTGAAAGTTTCCAACCTTTGGAACGGGCAGCTCATACTTTACTTTCTCTTTTAACCCATCGTTCTTATTTTCAGCTTCTATTTCACAAAAGTTACCTACAACAGTCCAGTTGCAATCGGAATTGTAGATTAAAAAACCATTCTGCAAAAGGCAGCTTACATTTTCCTGTAAAAGCTTCGGCAAACCTCTGGTTTCACTGTATAACCATTTAAGAAAAGATTTCGGAGCATATCCCCAACCCAATATACTTTTAATCCACTGCTGCACTCCTTTAGGCGATAACTCACTTATGTAGACAGTATCGTACAACTCAACATCAATATAATCCAGGCCAAATACATTCTCCGGTTCAATTGAATAAACCACTCCAATATTAACTGGCATTTCACTTTCTAGTACCTTCCGCAGAAAACTTAAGGCTGTATTATCTATACTCAATGCATTATCAATCAATAGAATAAAACCCATTTTTTTACTTTCCAAGAGCCTGTTAACAATATCCTTCTCAAAATTGAGGATATCAACCTTTTCAGTATCTATAACCCAAAATTCACTTTCCGTATCCACTGTATTTACTTTTTCTTCCGAATTAATAAACCCCAAATCAAAAGCAGATTCAACATATCTTTGGGCTATTTCATTCAAAAAACGCGTTCTACCTGAACCACGATTACCTACAACCCTAAGTATACCACGCTTTTCCACAGTCAGCATATCAACAAAGTTTTGAACCTTTGAAAGGGCATCTTCTCTTTCAATTAAGCATGCAAAATCACATTCTACAGGTTTATTTATATTCTGATCTATACAGAATTTACTCATTTAAAGAACTTTCTCCTTTGTTGTCTTTACTTTTTATTAACAGGGAAATCTGGTATCATACCTAGCAAACGCATCCTAAGATATGCAAGGTCAATAGAATTTACCGAACCATCTTCGTTTAAATCCCCTGCCTTTTCCGGAACATTAAACTCAGTAATAAATCCAAGAAGATATTTTCTCAGCAAGCCAAGATCTATTGAATTAATATTGGTATCCCCATTTAAATCACCATATAGAACCGGTGCTGTAGTCGTTGGCGTTGGTACAACAAAGGGAACCGGTTCTTCTCCAAACATTTTTACGTTATCAACATACAACGGAACTTTTGTAGTTGTAGTATATTCTTTTTCCAGTCCTTTTCTGCTGTAATCATTTGTGGGATCCCAATGGCTCTTGAAATTTTTATCCTGTGCTGCAACAAGCGCAAATTGTAATTCGCGGGCAGCATATATTTGTTTTCCTTCCCAATCGAATTCAACATAATATGTACCACTTTCGTCATACTTAATAGGCCCTGAATATTTTGCATTTCCATCGAAACTCTTTCCGTTTTCATCATAGTATATTTCCATTTGAAGGTCATCAATGGACTGTCCTGCGCTTAGCAGCTCGCTTATACTAAAGTAATAGCGCGCCTTCATATGGGTCTCATAATGAGGCGGATACGCGGACTCGTTATGAATTCGAAGGGTAACCTGTGTTCTTTCGGTATTTTCCTGTTCGACTTTAGCTTCCACAAAAAATTCCTGTGGCCTGGTTTCTTTTGGCGGGAAATTTGGTACTGGCTTCTGCCCTTCACCATAGTAGGTATAAAAACCAGCACAAGCCCCTACAAAAGCTGCATTATAGTCTACAGCTACTTCATTATAAATATAATCAGATGTTACATCCTTATGAAAATCATCCGCATCAGGTCCACCAACAAGAGCACCCCATAATGTATGTACCTGATCTACAGGATTATCCATACTAAGTGTTTTAGACCCATGCGATGCACGGTGGTGCGGGTGTGAAGCACCGTCGGGCGCATAGCCTACTATATATGCTCTTTTCATTGGATTGTTTCCCATTATATATTCCATTTGGCCCTTTGCCCAATCAGAAAAATCAGTACGTCCTGTATACTTTCTGTATACAAGCGCACAAAGCTGGGCAGCAGTATTGTATCTTGCCGATCCATATGAATTTAGCATGCTGAATCCTGCCGGAGTCGTTGCAAGGAAATTGGTGTCCTTGGTTTCTTCGTGTGCAATTCCAGACCAGTATTCCAGATTCCACCTAAAAATATACCAGTCTCTTTCTGTATTTGTTATCGGTGCAAGTTTTGCAAACACTCCACCCCATACCGTATCCCAGCAGTGAGTCCAAATATTTTGCCAACCGTTACCGGTGTCAACAATGATTCTTTGCATATATCCAGTATATGTACCACTTGCATCGGTAGCTATAATATGATCTATGTATTCTTGTTTTCCAGTTGCTATATTGAGCCAGACTGCAACCCATGACATTTCATCGTAGTCATAGGAAGGTGTATAAAATCCGCCTGAATATCCAAGTCCTCTATATTTTCTGGCAAAATCATAGAGAGCTATAGCTGTATCAAGACACTCCTTAGCATATTCCGGGTCCTCATCTTTAAAATTCAGATAATTAACTGCAAGTGAAGCTGCTGCACCAGCACATTGGTCACTTGCAGGCTTTTCAGCTGTAGCAAAATATGCAGGTCTTTCAAAGTCCTTAAGCATTCTCAAATTTTGAAGTTCAGGTGGATTCCAGTAGTCATGGTCTACATCTCCTTCTCCCACCTGATAGCAGAAAGCAACAACATTGCCATCTTCGTCCCTGAATGTAGATCTAAGAAAATAATCATTAAACCATCTTAGAATATCTCTGACATGTGCTTCCTCTCCAACTTCTACATATGCATCTTTAAACTCATTGAACCCCCATCCAAGTGTAGATGCTGCATAAGTCTGCGGAAGACCAAACTTAACATGATCCCCTGCATCATGCATACCCCCGCGCAAATCAACAGTGCCGTTCCCATCCGGATCAAGTATAGCCTTGTTTTCGTCAATGAAGCTTTGAGACAGATTAGTTCCTCTAAAGCTTTCGGTCATAGGAATCAAAGGTATTTCCTTATCATCCACATGGCAATCACCGCGCCATTCAAGACGTCCATCTGTTACGCCCGGTCCACATTTATTTGCATCATAGAAATAAAGGGAAAGTTGAAGTGCTTTGGCAAAATTGTACTCAGGTTCGGCATTAACTATAACCGGACTACTAAAAACTGTACTTATCAAAAAAACACTGCTAAGAAGCGCACTCAAGCTCCTCTTAAAAAATACTTTGTACGACATAAAATTCGCTCCCCTTGATATTATTTATTTAAAATTTTGTTTATATCAAATATATTAAGTAATATAAAAAACAGTAAAGCTCATATAATAGTAATTCGTAAGTAAGTTGATTTTTAGTATAGAATTTTTCAATAGTGCAGGATAAAATATTCGCTGTAAAAGTGCGTAGATTGAAGAATATGAGCTTGTTTTACTATTATATACGTTATTATTTTTTATAATATATAGTATAAGACAAATAAAAATGTAATACAATATGTCCCATTTCAAAAAAATATTTGCAAAATTATCCCAACACTAATAATACTTCACTTTCATATCTTATTTTAACTCTTATAAAATGCGTCCTATTGAGAAGAATAATGTTGGAGGTGGTTTTATAATGAACAAAAAGTTCTTACAAACTGCAGCAATTGCAATGGGTCTAACAATCTTTACATTACCACTTGCTGCCTGTAATACGAGACCAAATTACTATATGAGTCCCGGGAAAACAGGAATTATACAAAAACAGAATGTAACTCAATATGGTACAAGAATTGGAAACAATCTTGTTAACAACACAGGCAGAACTAATGTTGTTTCGCCTTTACCTAATGCTGTTATTTCACCTATACCTGGGGGTGCTGTTGTTGCACCTATACCTGGGGTTGCTGTTGTTTCACCCGTACCCGGTGCTCCTGTAAATACCTCATATAATATGACAGAAAGAGCCATGAGTATCAAAAGCCAGGTAAAAAATGTACCTCAGGTTAAAGATGCAAACGTTATAGTAGTTGGAGATACTGCACTTGTCGCATGCAGCCCAAGTAATGCAGCAGCCAATACTGATGCTTTAAAGAAAGCTGTTACACAGAGAGTTAAAAGCTTTGACCCTACTATAACAAAGGTTGTTGTATCAGAATCCCCAGACATGATGACAAATGTAAATCAAATGTATAACAACCTTACTACTAAATCAATAAACCAGATAACTCAGGATTTCAACAACTTAATTAAACAGATTACACCATCAGCATCATAAGCAAATAAGAATATAATATCTGAGTTGGGGACGGCATTTTTGCCGTCCTTTACTTTATTGATTTTGAAACATCTCTATAAAAATTGAGCAAGCAGCCAGCTGTCGTTTTCTGAGCAAGTGGTAGAGTAAATTTAGCTATTGTATAATACCTTTTTTTATTTTCCTTTATGTCTTTCAATCTGCTGTAAATTTTTATAGCATTTCTGGCGTTACATTTTATAAACTCTTCAATGCCCGCCATATAGTAGCCTCCATGATCTACAGCAAAATTAGGTGTACTTAAATAAGTACGCTTTATGTAGTTTTCATATTGTCTATGTTTATCTAAAAGTCTTATATTGGCATGATGTGGTACTGTCATATCCTGAACCAGGTGAACCGCAGCACCCAAATAAAACATTGATTTATTGGTATTTTGAAGAAACCAATACTCCTTTGCCTTTTGATAATACTCAACAGACAGACTCATTGCATTGCTATTTCCAAATAGGCCCTTATCACTTGTTGGACTATAAAAATGATTTGAGCTTTTAAGGTCCTGATCAGCCCATACAACCCCGTCATTTAAGTCAACAATATAATCGCTGAAAAAGCAATGAGCATCCAGGTATTTATCCTTCTCCAGTATTTTCAATGCCTGAAAGTTGATAAATTTATGTATTTCACATTCAGTCTTAATAACCTTCTTTTTAAAAGGATTAATTACCAGTAAGACGTACTTGAATGCTTTTCCGTATGTTTTTTCAAGTCTGCCCGCCATATTTTCCGCTCCTAAATTAATTTTTTCCTTAAGTTATGTTTATCAATTTTAGATTTTTTATTTATCTGTATTTCGTCCAAAAAAAACCAGTTTCATGTAAACTCACGAAACCGGTTTTAACCATAAACTAACTCAATTGGTTTTTACTAAGGTGTAGAACTAGGATATGGACTTTCAATTTGATCTGATTGAAAAACCTTTTCCAGAATATCTTTAACAAAAGATACTATATAGCCTCTAAACAATATCGCAAGACCCACAAGAACGGCAATAATTATTACTATCTCTACAGTGCTCATCCCATCTTCTTCTTTTAGAAAATTTTTAAATAAACTCAACATACCATTCACCTCCTCTCACTTTACCTTTTATATATATATAACAACCCCTAACTGTTCTTCATAACCTAATTCTAATTAGGATCTCTAAATCCCCTGCATGGCAAATATAGCAGGAACTGTTACAATAATTAATATCGCAACAAACATTATCATCATCGGAAACAACATTTTTGTTGAGGCCTCTTCACCCAACCTAGTTGCTGCCCGCTTACGCATTTCCCAACACTCTGAAGCCTGAAGCCTCAAAATTGATACCAGTTCCGTATTTCCCTTTTTAATATTTTGCAAAACCACAGAGACAAATTTAGTTATTTCCGGTATCCTGCATCTTTTTGCGAAATCCTCATAAGCAGACATCTCCGATTTCCCAGCGCGTATATCAGCAACTGCAATACTTAATTCCTCATATAAAACACTGTTTTTCTTGTTGTCAGTCACTATTTTCTCCCATGCTCTCTGTACAGTCATTCCGGCATTGATCAAAAGCGTAAGCTTGTTCAAAAAGTCAGGAAAATCAAGTTGCATAGACGTACGACGTTTTTTTACCTTTTCATTTAATTCATTGTCCGTAAGAAAGGCTATAGCAATTAGTACAATCAAAGAAAAGAACCCATAACCTACATCCGGCTTGCTGCTTAGCCCAAATAAACTAAGAAGGAATGCTGCCAGCAGCACAAATGCAATCTTATTTGCCCAATGAATCTGCAGATAAAAGTGCGAATATTTTGCACCATATATTTCGATAATCTTTGACATCAGTTTTCTATCATACTTTGTACTATAACCATACTTGACCGCATCAATTATAAACAAGCCCGCAGGAATCAAGCCCTTTAACTTGTATTCATTACTGTCAAGCGGCTCGGTATATTCTTTATATTTTTTTGATGAGAGTATAACAAGAATGAGAATGAAGCCTGTCACTACCAGGAAAATTGCAAGCATAATAGAATTGATCTGCATAGTTTCTACTCCTTAAACCTTTATATTCATTATTTTTTTGGAGATAAAATATGCAATAATAATTAATGCCAATGATAAAGTCATTACCAATCTGCCTCTTAAGTCGTGAAAAACTGGATACATATAATCTCCTGTGCTTAAAGACAGGAACAATATAAGCATTACAGGCATTAGAGCCAATATCTTCTGTTCAAATTTCCTTGATGCCAAAAGTGTATCTATTTCTTCCTTTACCTCTATTTTATCGCTTATAATATTTGATGAGTTTTTTATAATATCAACAATATTTCCTCCGGTTCTTTTGCTTGTTTGAAGTACATCAACAAAATTCTCTATATCTTCCAGGTGGGACCTTGCTGCGAAATCTTCCAATGCTGACTCTATTGTTTCATTCATCTCAATTTTTCGCACAATATATTCAACCTCTTTTATGATAAACGAATTGCTATCCGGGTAGATTATGGAAAGATCTTTTAGGACTTCTTTAAATGAGGATTCAATAGATTTGCCGGCCGAAAGGGATGAAGACAGGGAATAAAGCATATCTCTAAACTGCAAGTTCAGTTCATTCTTTCTTTTTTCAATTATCTCCTTATTTCTTATCTTTGGGTACAACAAAGCAACAAATGATACTACCAGCGAAATTATACAGTTTTGATAAAATATATATGCTATTAAATAAACTGCAACTGCTGCTAATAATGTATATCCAACACGTTCTTTCAGGCTCATAACATATGTGTCATAGTCAGGCAGGTTATTGCTTTTTTCCATAGCAACCTCTTGGATTTCCTTTTTTCCAATCATCCGGCAATTCCTTCCTTCATACTTTATCTAATATTCCTGCCATTTTGAACTTCAGTGTATTAACCATTTCATTATCAGTTCTTTTTAAAGTACCTATAACTCTCCCGTCTTTGGTCTCACCTTCTTCAATAAATTCAAATAAAGTATTCAATTGGATATTTCCATCTCTGTACGCTACAACCTCAGATATCTCCAATACTCTTCTTGATTTATCTCTGATTCTTCCCAAGTGAATTATTATATCAATGGCAGACGCAATTTGCTGTCTAATAGCTTCTAACGGCATGATCGCACCACTTAGCACCATAGTCTCAAGCCTTGAAAGCATATCCCTGCTTGAGTTTGCATGCCCCGTTGATAGTGAACCGTCATGCCCAGTATTCATAGCTTGAAGCATATCAAGCGCCTCAGCACCTCTAACTTCACCTACAATTATCCTTTCAGGACGCATACGTAAGGATGCCTTGATAAGGTCCCTGATTGTAATCTCGCCTTTGCCTTCAGTGTTAGCATTTCTAGTCTCCATTCTGACTATATTATCAATGCCAACAATTTGAAGTTCTGCTGAGTCTTCTATTGTAATAATCCTTTCATCTTTAGGAATAAAATTGGATAGGGCGTTCAAGAAGGTTGTTTTTCCAGAGCCAGTACCACCACAGATAAATATATTATATTTGGCTCGCACCATTCGTTCTAAAACTTGTGCAGTTTCATTCGTGAGCGAGCCAAAACTAATAAGTCTGTCAATCGTCATTGGTTTATCTGAAAATTTTCTAATTGTCATGATAGGGCCGTTAAGTGCAACTGGTCCTAAAACTACATTTACACGAGAACCGTTCTTTAATCTTGCATCTACTATAGGTGAGGATTCGTTAACGCTTCTATTCACCTTAGAAACTATTGATTGGATAACATCTTCTAGCTTTTCGCTGCTTTCAAACCTTACATCAAGCTTTTGTGTCCTCCCATCCTTCTCAATAAATATATTATCCGCACCATTGATCATAATTTCTGTTACCGATTCATCATCAATAATGGGCTGTAGGACATCGAGGCGCCTCATGGAGTTAAAAACCGCTTCACTAATTTCTCTCTTTTCAGAAACTGTCAGATAAAATTGTTTGGATTTTTCAAAAACGATAGAGGTGATTAATTCCTTAATCTCCTCATCGGAAATATCTTTTCCAAGGTCCACACTTTCACTGACAGTTTTCTTTACTTCGGATATAAGGCTTGTCTTATCGATTATACCCATTAACATATCCTCCTTGCACTTTTTAACACAACTATTTCAAAAAGGCTACGCAAAAATCCGAAGTAAAATTTCAATTATTCCTTGTATCTTTCAATAAGCTCTTCTATGCTTTCAGTAAAATGACCCTGCAGGTCCATAAGACGGTTGTTGCCTTTTATAGCCATCATGCCTGGTACAACCGGAATATAGTAGTCAATTGAATTGCCACAAACACTCACCGTCTCAACTTCCAATGCCATATAGCTATTATACTTGTTCAAAACCAAGTTTATTTTATCAGAAAAATCAATTCCTTTTCTCTGCTTTAAAATGTCCATCTCATTTGAGAACAAATCAATCTTTATATCAGATACAGCATCTTGAGGAAGAACCAATAGTATCTCGTCACTAGAGTCAAGTATTGAAATATTTCTATCATCAAAGCTGCTAGACATGTCTACATACACAATATCATACTGGCCCATACTTTTAAGTTCGCCAAGGAGCGTCTTTAATTCCTCAGGCTTTGAATCCTGCAGGTCAAGTAAACTCTCAGGCGGACAGAAATAATGAATGTTGTATTCACCATCTATACATTTAGCTGATTCAATCCTAAGCTGGAGGTTTTTACTCTTATCCTTCAAGTAATACAAAATATTTGAAAGATTCTGTCCTCCCCTGCAATCACAAAATAAAGCTGTAGATTGGAAA
The DNA here is from genome assembly GCF_000179595.2 of Acetivibrio cellulolyticus CD2. Taxonomy (NCBI): domain Bacteria; kingdom Bacillati; phylum Bacillota; class Clostridia; order Acetivibrionales; family Acetivibrionaceae; genus Acetivibrio; species Acetivibrio cellulolyticus. The sequence continues at coordinate 360,223 of NZ_JH556657.1, forward strand.
TCTTCAAGATTAAGATAAAAAACTTTGAGCCCTTTCTGAGCACATTGTATTGCACAACTGGTTGAAATGGTCGTTTTTCCCGACCCACCTATAGGAGAATAAACAGCAACTACTTTTGTTTTTTTCTCTCCTGTAATATTGATAATATCTCCATCGTCTTTTTGGGCATATATATTGAATATATCACTTACAATTTTATCGCCTTGTTGATATTTACTAATAGTATAATATTCATTGCTTTCACTGCTAACCCTATCTACTGTAAGTAGAATAACCGTTGCAACGTTTCCTTTCAGAATTTCACGAGAATATAATTCAGAGTCTATTAATAAAACGTCAATTTTATTACTCTCATCTGATAGATATTCTACAAGACATGCTTTATCAGTAAAAGAGCTTACCTGGAATCTTTGAGAGTAATTCAGCATAAAATATCCGGCTATACTCTCAACATAAGTTTCATCGGTGTCAGCAATAATCAGTTTCAACCTTGTCATAACATTTCCCCCGTAAACATAAAAATATAAAAGCATCTTATATTAATATATAACAATATAACTATATAAAACAATATAATATTTGATGTTTATTTAAAATATTAAAACAAAATTAAGAACAACCTAGAGAATAAAATATGATTACGACTTTTAAAGCGTTTATATATTATATTATACTTTTACTACGAATTTTTGTCAAATTTTATTAAACAATTGTACTGCAATCTTTAATTTCAGGCTAATTCCTAAAATGAAACAAGTATATAGCCAGATAGTAATATACTTGTTTTATTTTAGCTAAACAAATCAATATTAATTGCGTGTTTTAATCGATATTAAAAACCTCGGAAAGGTTTAGTATAATATCAAAGCATTCTGAAGTATCACCTACAATATCATCTCCTGATTTTCTGATAGAGTAATGTTTTCTTGTATCCCCAAACAGAATATAGTTTTTTCCTTCGTGTGACGGATCTTTATGCTCAAAGTATTTTATTTCAAAGTCAACCAAATCATCATAGGGTTGCTTTATTGAATAAGTTTTTACCCATTGCAGTTCATTACAATTCTGAGTTTTTAAATGAGCAACTACTTTATTGTACAACTTGATCGGCCCGTCTTCCTTATTTGGTGATTCCGGCTCTTTTTTTTGAATAGCCTGCTCTTTAACTTCAAAACTTGTTTTTCTTTCTTCAAGAACAGTTTCTCTTTTTTCAGGAATAGCCTCTCTTTTTCCAGAATCAGTTTCTTTTTTTTCAGAAACAGTTTCTTCTGTTGTGTTACATTTAGTCATGTCTTTCAAAATATCTACCTGATCACTTATTTCGCTCCACAAAAGTCCATTACTCTTGGATAACATATCAAATGCTTCTTGTGAAATCAAACCCGCCGCCTTCAAATATCTTTTCAGAGAATCTTCCATAATCTTGAACAATTCCCTGTCGTTATTACTGATCACATTCCCACACCCTTCAATTGTTATGTATAAAAATAATATACCAAATTTCCATAAAAAATACAAATCCAGAACGAAGTAATACTGAAAGCATAATAATATTAAACATTTTTTTCTAAAAAGCATTTCAAATTATATTACTCACTTTTATTTATTATCCCTTTTGTGATATAATTTTATTGTTATTTACTCGTTTATTATGCATTCGGAGGATCGGTTCATGCAAATATTAAGTTATAAACTTGATGCATTCATACCCTTTGATAAAGACAGTATTGAAGACTTTTTAGTTTTATGTGAAGATGTTATATGCAAAATGACTTCCGACGAAAAAGCTATTTTTAAATTAAAAAGTGCTACCCACGAGTTACTCATTAACTCTCTTGAGCACGGTTATAACAGAAACGCTGGAACAGTTTCATTTTATATGAAAAGGCATCCTGATAAAATAACCTTAGAAATGACTGATGAAGGTTCAGGTTTTGATACATCACTGCTTAAATCAGAAAATCTCGGCACTGACTTGAATTCTATTAAAGGCAGAGGCTGGGGGCTTATGATAATCAAAAGACTATCCGATAGTATGGAAATCACTCCAAATACCCCAAAAGGCACAAAAATCAACATTTCCATATCGCTTAATGATTTATGGAAATAGCTTCAATTCCCTTAATCAAGCAATTGGGACTTTTGAAAAATTGAAGTGTCCTGTAACATCATTACTATTGGTATAATCAAATAATATAACTGTATTCTTACTTTCCATAACATTTTCATTCGTTATATCATTCAAAAACATCTCAAAGTGGACCTTGTTATATATCTGCTTTGCAGGAATTCCTTCAAAGTGCGGAATATATTTTAAGATATATTCTTCGTTCTTTAAAAAATCAAAACACTTTTCTTTAAAACCCAAGTCCATATTCCTAGTTAACCCAGCTGGAAGGTTATTTGTATTGTTAGAAAGCAAAAAATCAAATTTCAAAAGCTCATTTACTATTTTTAAATCTATATCTATTTCAATCTTTTGAGCAAATTCCAAAACTATCGTATACAAATCCCGACTAGACAAAGAACGGTCAAAGTATCCTGACCTTTTGAAATACTTTGATAATTTTTCATAAAAATCAAAGGGCGAAGCAAAAAAGCCCTTAATCAGGTAATCGATAGTTTTATTGAATCTTCCTGAATTTAAAAAGCGTTCTACCATATCTTCAATACACTTAAGTTTTGATATTTCTCCAAAACTTAAGTAATTGCTGCTTAAAACTTCATAGGGAGGGTAATTTCTGAAGTTATAACCATATTTATCTGACTCTGCCCTTATACGCGAGCCCTTAAGAAGCTTGAGAAATCCAACTTGAAGTTGTTGTGGTCCCAACTCATATACGTCATTAAAAGATTTTCTGAAGGACTCATAATCCTCATAGGGCAATCCCACTATCAAATCAAGATGCAAGTGAACATTTCCAAGTCTATTAAGTTTTTGAACATTGAAAAACACCTCATTTAATCTTGTTTTCCTATTAACAGCAATAAGCGTTTTGCTATTTGTAGTCTGAATCCCAATCTCAAACTGGATAAGTCCTGTAGGAGCCTTTGAAAGAATATCCATCATCTCGTTATCAAAAAGATCTGCTGCTGCTTCAAAATGAAAGTGAGTCGAACCGGCATTATCAATAACAAATGACAATATTTGTTTTGCCCTTTCCAAATTACAATTAAAAGTCCTATCTACAAATTTAACCATCTTAATACCTGCTTTAATAAAAGCCAGAATATCAGACTTCACACGTTCCATGGATAAATATCTGACACCTTTAAAAGTAGATGATAAGCAGTAGGAACAGTCAAAGGGACATCCTCTTGACGACTCATAGTATACTATTTTATTCCCTACATTGTAAAACATCTCCTCGCTGTAAGGTGACCTTATCATGTTCAGGTCTTCTATAATAGCATATTCTTCACCCAAAACCAGATGATCTCCATCTCGATAAGTGAGACTTTTAATACTATCCGGCTCTATGGATTTATTAATTAGTGCTCTTAAAAGTTGTCCAAAAGTCAACTCTCCCTCTCCTGATAGGATGTAATCTATGCAACTGTTTTTGTCCATTATTTCAAAAGCATTAAAAGATACTTCAGGTCCTCCAAGAATAATTTTAACTTTTGGAAGTACTTTCTTTAAATTATCTGCTATTTTCAGTACATATTCAATATTCCAAATATAGCATGAAAACGCAGCAATATCGCAACTTTCTTCATATATACCTGCAAGCACCGAATCAATCATCTCGTTTATTGAATACTCCATCACCTTAACTTCTCCGCATTCAGGCATGCAGTTTGCCTTTAAATACCATGGTGCCAATGCTGAGTGTATGAATTTTGAATTTAAAGCGACTATAACAGTTTTCATATTATTTCTCCCCAAATAGATATCGAACTATTATATCAAAAGTCTCTAACCTATTTCAAGGAAGACTTCATATTATTCAAAAAATATAGTAAAAGGAAACGCGAAATAAGTCTCTTTAATTTATAAGACCATATTACCATTTTCATTAGTACCTAGACAATGATATAATTATTATATGGAAGGTGGTATGACAATGAATATGAGCAGTATCCCCCTTGAATCTCTAAACAGCGTAAGGCAGGCTATAGATATAGCCACTCTCAGGAAGTCTATGAATCAGGATGCACAAACTGTTGGTACTCTCATTAATAACATGCAGGAAGTCAATTCAAAAGTACTCGAACATTCAGTTACACCACACAAGGGCAGTTCTATCGATGTAAGTGTTTAATGGATTGTTGCAAAACCTTAAACAAAATGCTATAGGGTATGGCTAATAAGTTGTTTTCTCCGGGTATACCTTAATATTGTTTAATGAGTTTATACCATATCCCAACTACATCCTTATAATAGTCAAGAAAGCATTTTTTATCTACAGCTGCATTTGTCTTTAAAGCTATCTGATCAATCACTTGCCCATTTGCCGTAAATCTTATATACCCTACTTCAACATTAGGATGGACAGGTGCCATCAATTTGTTATTATACAGATAAAGTTCTTCTTTAAGGCTGTTTTTCTCTTCTTCAGTAAGAGCCACTTCCAGTCCTTCAACAGGTATAATAGGCACAATCTCTCCTTTTCCTTTTACAACTGGAAGTTTACCAACGTTTTCTTCACTATCTAAAAGTTTATATAATTTGTAATTGTTAAAAGCATAATCCAGAATAGCTTTGCTGCTTTGTGCCCTTACAGACCTGCTGTGACAGTTTAAAACTACAGAAATAATCCTCATATTATTTCTGGTAGCCGATGCCACAAGACACCTTCCGGCTTGACCTGTGTAGCCCGTTTTTACCCCATCAGCACCGGGATATGCACCAAGCATTTCATTTGTTGTATATAAACTCCTGCCTGTTATCGATGTACTCTGTGTTCCTACTATTTGAGAAAATGTAGAATTTCCCAAAGCGTATCTGGCTATTTGTGCAAGCTCATACGCAGTTGAGTAATGCCCCGGGGTATCAAGACCATGTGGTGTCTTAAACTGAGTGTTTTTTAGTCCAAGTTCTCGCGCCTTGTCATTCATCATCTGGGCAAACTCTTCTACACTCCCTCCTATATGTTCTGCTATTGCTATTGCCGCATCATTCCCTGAATTTAACATCAAGCCATATAAAAGCTCCCTAAGCGATAATTCTTCACCTTCTTTAAGGTGTATAACAGATCCTCTAACGCTCGCTGCCCTCTTGCTCACCTTGACCTTATTATCAAGTTTTCCCTTTTCTATTGCCACAATTGCAGTCATTATTTTTGTTGTACTTGCAATTGACCTTGTAGAATAAGCATTCTTCTCATATAATACTCTTCCGCTTTTCATATCTATAACTATTGCAGCGCCAGCCTCAATTTTAGGTGTTTTTGAACCCGCTGCATTACTTACTTCTGTCGAAAAAATCTCTCTAAAAGGTTCATCTTCGGTAAAATCATCTGCAAATGTAATCCAACTCCATGACACTATTAAAATCAAGCATATAATTGAAGCAGTAATCTTTCTCCTCATCATACCCCCAACCAAGTTCATCACACCTATCAATTATTTTTTACTATAAATCTATATGTAATTTGTAAATGGTTTATATCTAACTTTTGATATAACAAAGTATAAAATTTACAACATGCTGGATTAAATTATATCTTACAAACTCCGATATTAATTATAGGGGGTGGATTAATATTATATGGATAGTGAAATTGTATATGTAGACGAGTATATAAAGATATACATTATATCAAATAGTGTGTATATTGAGTCTTTGAAAAGCGGAATGCCATTGAATCAATTGAATAGCATAATTACTGCATACCCACAGTTTCAGATCGTTGATTTTAATGTAATAAAAGATGCTGTCAGTCACGCTCCTATACCTCCGAAGAAATTTGGAGAGCTCAAAGAAAAAATAATAATCAAGACATCTGATGATGGACTTAAAGCAACAATAACCTATAACCTCCCCAAAAGTGCGTTGGATCTTAAAAACCGGGATTCTCTTGTCAAGGAAACCTATGAGGCTCTTACCAAGCACGGTATAATCTTTGGAATAAAACGAGAATTCTTTTTTGGTGAAATTGAAACAGGCAAAACTTATACTATTGCCGAGGGAGAAGCTAGTGTTGATGGAAAAGACAGCATAATTAAAATGTATGAATTAAGCGAACACAAGCCCGAAATCAAAGAAGATGGGAAAGCTGATTACTATGATTTGAAACTGATAAACAAGGTTAAAGCCGGAGACTGGCTTGGTGAACGGATTGAAGCTACAGAAGGTTTTCCCGGAAGGACCGTAACAGGCAGTAGTCTAAAAACCGTTAAAGGAAAGAATTTTCCACTATTATATGATAAAAACTCAGTTTACGAAATTTTATTAAACGGTAAAACTATCCTATATTCTAAAATTAATGGTGCTGCAAACTATATTGATGGCAAAATAACTGTATGCAACCATCTCGAAGTCGACGGAGATGTAGATTTCACTACAGGTAACATAGAGTTTGATGGCTATGTAACAATCAAAGGTACTGTAACTGACGGTTTTTCGGTAGTTGCAACTAAAGATATTGAGATAAACAGTCCCTTAGGGTTAGGAAATGTCAAAGGAATAAAAAGCTTGGAAGGCAGTATTTTTATAAAAGGCGGAATAGTTTCAAAGAATCAAACTGAAATAACTGCAAAAAATGATATATTTACCAAGTTTGTAAACAATGTAGTCCTTAACTGCGGCGGCATTGCACATATAGGCTTTTACTGTATAAACAGCTTTGTCCATGCCAAGGAAGTATTTATTGAATCTACCAAGGGTAATATTATAGGCGGAAATATAAAAGCAGAAATGAAAGTTACTGCACCTGTAATCGGTTCACCACTGGAAGTAAAAACTATAGTTGAAGTAACAGGATTTAACAGAAAAGCTTTAACTGAAAGACTTGAAAGTGTTGTCAACGGAATTGGAAGTCTAAAAGATGAGCAGCAGTCACTCAAACAAGAACTTTCCGGTGCATCACAAAAAGAAATGACAGTTGTAGAAGTTAAAATCTATAATAAAAATTTTCTCAGGTTAGTTGAAATTCGAGAAGAAATAAAGGCTCTTGAACACGAAAGGAAGAACCTAAACATGTATTTAAAAACAAAAGGTGAATGTGAAATCACTATAACTAAAAGAGTGTACCCAAACTGTATTCTTATTGTAAAAAACATCCATAGCGAGATAAAATATGCGTCTGTTGCAACATCACTTTTCTTTTTAGATGGTGAATTAAAGCAAATATGATTACTTTATCATAAAAATTTTATAGTTCCTCCTAATTAAAATTAATAATACTTTTGGTATTGTAATAGGTTTAATAATGGGTATAATAAATCTCTAAAATAACTCTCAAAAAAAATTTATTTTTAATAAACTCATATTAAACCTTTTACTTGTAAAAATTAAGTAATATAATATAACTGTTCAAAATAACAATACTTATGCTTAATTAATTAGGAGGATTTATGGCAAAAAATATATTAATAATTTCATCAAACTATACAGGCCATGGACACAAAAGCATAACGGATTCTTTACTGGAGAAGTTCTCCCTTAATTCCGATGTAAATGTACATGTTATAGATGGCTTTACACTTCTAGGAAACCTGGGAATTAGAATTAGCAAACTTTATGGCTCTATTACAAGAAATGCAAAAGAAATATGGAAAATGATTTGGGAAATATCAATGAAAAAGCCTTCAATTGTTAATGAATTCATTGAGGTATCAGTAAGGGATAGCTTTTTAAAGCTATTAAAAAGTGTTAATCCAGATTTGATTGTTTCGGTACATCCTAATTTCAACGGCTCACTCTTAAATATTCTGGAAGAGTATGAGATAAAAATTCCTTTTGTTACTTTAATAGCTGATCTGGTTTCTATTTCTCCTCTTTGGGCTGATCCCAGGGTTGACTACGTTATATGTCCTACAACAGAATCAAAATACAAGTGTCTTGAGTTTGGAGTTTCTGAATCCAAGCTTAAATTAATCGGCTTTCCAGTAAGGCAAAAATTCCTTCAGCATCTAAACGCTGACACTCCTGAAACCACTTACAATAGAAACCGTCCTTTAGAGTGCCTTATTATGAGCGGTGGAGAAGGATCTGGAAATATGAATACAATTGCCAGTATACTGTTAAAGAACTTTAATTGTCGAGTTAAAGTTGTGACCGGCAGAAATAAAGTACTAAAAAGAAGGCTGGAAAGATCTTTATATGAAAGGTTTGGAACTGATAGAGTTGAAGTATTCGGTTTTACAGAAAATATTCAGGAGCTAATGCTTTCATCTGATTTAGCTATAACCCGCGGAAGCCCAAATGTAATGATGGAGGTAGTAGCTTGTAATGTTCCTCTTATTGTAACAGGAAACTTACCAGGACAAGAGGAAGGAAACCCGGGTTACCTTTTAAAACATAACCTCGGAGTAGTTTGTAAAGAAACCCGGAAACTTAAGGCAATAACCAGGGAACTGCTTATTAATAATGCAAGCAAGCTAAAACAAATCAAACGTTCTCAGAAAAAGTTTTTAAATCCTAACGTTGCCCAAGAAATTGCAGATTTTATTTTGAGCATAGAAGGTTCAGGGGAAGTTACTATCCCCGATAGCTCAACTAGATTCTGGGATATTAGTAAAAAAATTAGCATCCCGGAAAGGATAAGTTTAAAGAAAAAGATTCCTGTAAGAAGACGCAGAAACTTTTAGGAATGCCGAAAATGCAACTTCAGCTATAATCCAATATATAATGAAACAGCTATCTAAAGTAAAATAGATAGCTGTTTATTTCATTCAGTAAATTCAATCTATAATAACACCCACCCATATAGCCATTAATTTTAATCCTCTCCTTTATACTCTTAATGTCCTTTTATATGATTCAAACTGTTAACATAAAAAAAATAGAAAAACTTACTACTCATAATCCGTTTTATTTAAGAAACAATAAGAATAAGGAGGTGATATTAATGGCAAACAATAATAGCAAAACTTCATTTGATAACATGAAGTACGAAATAGCAAGGGAAGTTGGAGTTAACTTAAAGCAGGGTTACAACGGTGACTTAAGTTCTAAAGATGCTGGTAAAATTGGTGGTAACATCGTTAAGAAAGTATTCCAATCCTATACTGGAAATAGCTATCCTACAGAACGTTTAGGTGATACTTCAAGATAAGGATAAGTAATAAAAAATAGCAGGAGTTAATCTCCTGCTATTTTTTTAATGCCTCGATGTCCCGGAGTTTTTATTGGAGAAATTTATGCAACCGCTAAAAGTACAAGAATATATGGAAATATAAAAATAATATGATATAATTAACTAATAGCTAAAGCTATACTAATTTTTATATTAGTAATTACTTTCAGGAAACGGTGGTAGATATGGTAAAACTCCAATACAAATTCAAAAATAACAAAATTATTTCCCTTGAACCAACCAAGATAATCGTATTTAGTTTCGCGGCTGTTATATTCTGGGGGGCATTACTATTAACCCTGCCGATAGCATCCAACCCTGGCCAGCCACCTGTAAGCTTCCTTACAGCACTCTTTACAGCCACATCCGCAACCTGCGTTACCGGGCTTGTTGTTGTTGATACCGCTACACAGTGGAATGTTTTCGGGCGGACGGTCATCATTCTTCTGATACAAATAGGCGGACTTGGCTTTGTTACTATCGCTACATTTTTCTCTGTTCTTTTAGGAAGAAAGGTAGGAATTAAAGGCAGAATACTCGCCCAGGAATCGCTGAACCATTTCAGTTCGGAAGGAGTACTCAGGCTTATACAAAAAGTAATTTCAGTAACGTTTATTGTAGAATTTTTCGGTGCCGTTATTTTTTCCACAAGGCTTATTCCTTATGCTATAGCTAATAAACGTTCTGTTGCTGAAGGTATTTACATGTCAGTCTTTCAGTCTATTTCAGCATTTTGCAATGCTGGCTTTGATCTGGTTGGAAAATACCGTAGTTTGACTGTATTTAACGATGATCCTATTGTTCTGCTAACTACTGCCCTATTGATTATCATTGGCGGTCTAGGCTTTATGGTGTGGAAGGACCTGTACGAATACAGGGTAAATAAAAAACTTCTTATTCATACTAAAGTTGTACTTGTATTTACAGCGCTTTTACTGCTATTTGGAACTTTATCGGTCTTTATATTTGAGTATAATAATCCAGCTACCTTAGGTAAATTAAGTATTACGAACAAATTACTTAATGCTTTTTTCCAATCGGTATCATTAAGAACAGCTGGTTTTAATTCAATTGACATATTACCAATGAAGGAAATAACAAAAGTCGGAAACGTTATACTTATGTTTATTGGCGCCGCTCCAGGCTCAACAGGCGGCGGAGTTAAGGTAACCACTTTCGGTATTATAATTGCTGCAATCATTTCACAGATGAGAGGTTCAGATGATACAATAATATTTAAGCATAAAGTTTCTCATAATACTGTTAATAAATCCCTTACAATTATCGGCTTAAGTCTGATACTTGTAATTACAGTTACAACTATTATTCTTGTAGCTGAAGCTAATAGATTTTACTTTATTGATACTTTATATGAAGCTACATCAGCATTTGGCACAGTTGGTCTTTCATCATTTGGTACACCTAACTTGCAATCAAGTACTAGCAGAATTGCCATTATTATCACCATGTTTTTAGGAAGGGTAGGCCCTCTTTCGTTTGCACTTACACTTTCTTTAAGAAACATCAAGAAAAATGAAGATCAGATTTATCCTGAGGGAAAAATAATTGTAGGATAAAAAAAGCGGCACCTAAAATGCCGCTTTTTTTCTGAAAATTAATTAAGTAATATTTTATCTATTCCTAAAATCAAAACAATTCTTTACTCTTACCTAAAAAGTATTCCTTTAATTCTTGTTGATCCTGTTTTGATGAGATAACTATGATGTAATCCTTATCTTTTAATACAGTAAAACCATTTGGAATAATTACTTCTTCATCTCTTATAACTGAGATAAGTATGCAATCCTTAGGAATATTTATATCTTTTAAGCTCTTATTGTTCACAGGAGATTTATCTGTAATAACAATCTCACTTAACACCAATTTACCGCTTTTCAACTTCATAAGAGTCTTTATGCCTGTATAATCAACTTCCTGTTCTATTAAATCAGCAATTATAGATGTGCTGCTGACTGCAAAATCTACTCCTAGCTTTTGAAAAACCTCTATATTTTTGGGATTATTAACTCTTGCTATTGTTCGCTTAACACCATAATTTCGCTTAACCAACTGACATGCAATAAGATTGTCTTCATCCTTACCTGTAACCGCAATAAAAGTATCCGCTTTGGCAATCTCTACTTGAGCAAGTATATCTAAATCCGTTGCATCTCCGTTAAACGCGGGAATGCGGAGTTCATTGGCAAGTTTTTCGCACAAATCAATCTGCGGTTCAATGACAGCTAACTTATGCTTGTAAGGTAGAAGCGTTTTTATCAGATAATAACCTATCTTTCCGCCCCCAGCAACAACTATATACATTCTTAACAACCTCCAAAAATAATATTATATATTTTGACCTGGTTATACTACGATATTCAAACACTATCTGCCTTTTTGTGCTATAACAAGGGTATCTCCCTGATTTATGGTAATATCTTCATTTGCAAAATAAAATGAACCATTTTGAATTATTCCAAAAACAAACGAATTTTCTTTGAGTTTAACAGAATTTAGCTTCTTTCCGAAATATGTATTTTGAGCTTTAACATAATTATAAGTTAAAACAGTATTAGCTATTGTATGCAGCGATGTTTTTGGTTCTCCAACCACCATGGATTTAATAACCTCAACAGTTATTTGTGTCGGGCAGATAGTCTGAAGTCCAAAATGTTGAAATATATTTTCACGCGCAGGATCATATATTCTCGCAACGACCTTCGGTATCTTGAATATCTCCTTTGCAACCTGGCAAACCATTATATTGACATTGTCATCAGGAGTAACGGCAGCTAATGCATCAGCCGTCTCAATCCCAGCCTTTTTAAGCACATCCTGATCTATAGGTACACCTGTTATTGTTATACCGTCAAAATCCGGATCAAGGGCTTTAAAAGACCTACTATCATTATCAACTATAACTACATCATGACCGTCCTCTGACAAAACCTGCGCAAATCTTGCTCCGACTTTCCCACACCCGATTACAATTATTTGCATAACCCTTCCTCCTGTATAATAGCCGTTCGTCAATTTAAATCTGTCCAAAAGGTCGTTTGAACAGTTATTTAAAACTAATAAATTTCATTTTATATTAATTAACTAATATTTGTATACCGGCGAATTTCTTGACTTAATATGTAATAAACAAGTATTTGATTCTTATAATTATTTATATAAGAATATCTTAGCTAATCTAGGTATTGCGCAATTTTACTCAGATGTATAATAAAAACTCAATATGAAAAAAATAATATTGATATGTAAGCATATTGTACATCTTTAAAACCATGTACCTTATTATACTGGACCCGGAAAGGATGATTCTGTGCTTGTAGTTTTCACTCGAACCTTAATTTTATTTTTGCTTGTAGTTATAACCATGCGGGTAATGGGAAAGAGACAAATCGGAGAACTTCAACCATTTGAGCTTGCAGTTGCTATTTTGATATCTGAGCTTGCAGCTGTACCTATGCAAAATACAGGCATACCGCTAGTAAATGGAATAATTCCCATTCTAACTCTGTTAATTGCACAAATGGCATTATCATTTATTGCCCTAAAAAGTACAAAAGCAAGAGGAGTCATATGCGGTAAACCAAGCGTGCTTATAGAAAATGGGAAAATACAAGAAGAAGAGCTTAGAAAGGAAATGTATACTCTAAATGACCTTTTAGAGCAATTAAGAATTAATAACACACCAAACATTGCAGATGTAGAATTTGCAATACTTGAAACAAATGGTCAGTTGAGCATAATACCAAAATCTCAAAAGAGGCCTGTAATTGCTGAAGATCTTAATATTACGACAAACTATGAGGGGTTACCCCTAGACCTCATTGTAGATGGAAACATAAATTATGATAGTTTAAAAAAGGCAAATCTAGACGAGATTTGGCTTAAAAACGAGCTAATGAATTTCGATGTTAATAATCTGGCTGATATTCTATTTGCCTCCTTAGACTCTCAGGGTAAACTATTTTGGCAACTCAAGTCATCAGAAAGGAGAAAGAATTAGATGCACTCTACAAAAATAGTTTTAATTATAACTGTAATACTTGCTATAATTTTTGGTGCATCCGTTTTTACAAACCGCACTCTTTCCAGCCATGCGCAAAGTATTGAAAAAAAAATAAGTACTGTTGAAGCTAATACAAGGGATGGAAAATGGGAAGCAGCCGAAACCGAACTGGCAGCCATTGAGGAAGAATGGCCTAGAGTAGAAAAAATCTGGGCAGTATTACTGGACCACGCTGAAATAGACAATATAGACGAAGCTCTATCAAAGGTATCTGAGTATGTAAAATCAAAGAGTGCCCCTCTTGCTCTTGCCGAGTTGGCATCTTTAAAGAAATATATAAACCATATACCGGTTAAAGAGTCCTTTAACCTAAAAAATGTCTTATAAAAAAGTCAGCTTCGTCGATTTATAACTAGGGTATTTCTCTGCAGCAAACAGCCTTTCGGTAGACTTTTTTGATGCCAGAAAGAAATACACTTTCTTAGGCATTAAAAAAGTCTACCGATTTATAGCTAATAGATATTATATTGCAAACTGGTAAAAAAGAGTGCATATGAAAACAGTATAGAAAAACCCCCCCATGATAAGGGGAATAGGATTTAGACTTTTTCTATTTTCCATCCAAAAATATACCACCGACGCTGACATAACCGCAATAAGAGCACTTATAACTGCATTTGAGTTCAAGCTCCAGTCTGTTGATAATATTCCTATTGAAACAGGTATACAGCTTTGAAATACCATAGCCCCTGTAATATTACCCAATGCTAGAGCATCCTTGCTTTTGCTTATCCAAATTATACTATTAAACTTCTCCGGAAGTTCTGTAGCTATTGGAGTAATAACAAGAGAGAGAACAATTGCAGGTATACCAAATAATGCTGAAACTGCTTCTATTCTTACCACAAATATGTCAGCTCCTATTATTATTCCCAGTAATGCCAAACACACCTGAAGCATTATAACATAAAAACGTGGTTTAATATGAAATATTTTTGAGAAATATAGCTTATCTATAGGGCCTTGCTGGATTTTATCCTGCTTGACTGTAAGAAAAATATAGTATATATATATCGAGATTAAAAACAAAGCAATTACAGTTCTTAGAATCTCTATATTTATAAATGCTGACGATATTCCCAGGGTATAAGCTGCTATAAAAAAACAAATATCCCGGCTCACAATTTCACGATTTATACCCATAGACATACCGGTCCTTCTCTTTCTCCAGAAGATCACAACACTTATTCCTGTCACAAAGAAAGCCAATGTGCTAAGCATAAATGGTGCCCCAATTATAGCTCCAATTCCGATATCAATTGAATTGTTTTCTCTAAAAAATAATATAGCAATAATAGGAATCATAGTTTCAGGAAGACATGTACCTACCGCTGAAAATAAACTTCCTACCACACCATCCCCTACCCTTAACTTCTTTCCTAGCCATTCGATGCTGTTTGTGAAAAGTTCACAGCTGGCAAGTATTAGAAGCAAACTCAAAAACATTTGAAAAATATTAGGCCACATAAGCATATATCACATCCTGTTTGTCTAATTTTTGTATTTATTTTAAGTTTTTAAAGTTCATTTTTGATACAAAAAAATAAGGTATACATTTGCTATACCTTAAGTATATTAGTTCGGATTCTTTAATATTAATAAATTTTGGGGTATGTGTTTAATATTTTCTTTTTCCTTTTCTCCTCATATAGTAAATTATCCGCCTTGCTTATAAGCAAATCTACTGAAATATTTTCTTCATCCTTCCTAAAAGAAGCACACCCAAAACTAATAGATAGTTTATATGATTTTTTTGACTTATTATTATAATCATCAATTAAATCTCTGATTTTGCCATAAACAAGATCTTCATAAAATTCATAAGATGTGATGGCTAGAATAGTAAATTCATCACCACCAAACCTTGCAATAATATCATTACTGCGAAAAGCGCTTTTTAAAATTCCTGTCATTGCCAAAATGGCATTATCCCCTTCTTCATGTCCATAGGTATCATTTATTTGCTTTAATCCATCCATATCGGCAAAAAATAGAAATCCATTATTATTTGACTTCTGCGCAAGGTCAACACTTTTTTGAGCAAGATTATAAAAACCTCTTCTATTATATAAGCCTGTAAGTTCATCGGAGGTAGACAAGTAATTAAGTTCCTGGTTGTAACTTTCCAACTCCATCAATGTGTTTTGAAGCTTATTTTCAATCTTCTGCCTGTATGACATTAGCTGTGAGATTTTTATAGCACAAGACAAGTCAACCGTTAAGGTTTCAAAAACCGAATTATCATACACAATGTTCCTAAACTCATAAAGTGCTAGTCCTAATTGCTCATCCTGAAAGAAAAGCGGAAATAGAATATAGGTTTTAAATTGCGTTGATAATAACTCGGAAAACATTTCATCCGAGCTAACCCATTCATTGCATTCGTCTTGAGATGTAAGAATTAGTTTTAGATTCTTTGGTTTTATAAAATTAGACCTTTGAGGCTTATTAAAGGAAAAATTGTTTTCATATAAATAAATGTAAAAGCTTTCTATACCCATTTCCTTGAATTTTTCAATCAAGTATTTTTTCTGATCACTAAAATCATTCATTGATGTCAGCATTCTAATAAGAATACGTCTTAAATTGTTTTCCGAATCTAGAACTCGCCTTTTTCTTGTAGCACTTTTTCGGTTGAGTTGTTCAATTAATATCGTTGTAAGATCGAAAAAATAGTTTTCAACAACTTTTTGTTTTATATCCAAAAATAAAACTGCTTTTCTTAGCCTGGAAATTATATTGAACAATATAAAACAATTATCTTCACTAAGTTTACATACAATTTCATCGAAAGAATTTAAAAGAGCCACCTTTGTTTTGGAATTTGCTAAAGAGTCCAGGAAAATATTTAGAAACCTTTTAAATGTCTCCAAATCAAAAACCGCACTAATTTCATCAGCTTCCGAGTTAACAAAATCTTCAACAAAGGACTCAAATTTTATTGAATTCGGACTTGAGGCTTTTTGATCTATAATTTTATCCAATTTACAGCCACAACTATCACGAATTATTGGTTTTGTTCCTAAAACTCTACTCTCAAATTCTTTTTTTGTAATCGCATTTACCAGCATTTCTAGCGAGTTGTACCCTAAATCATAGATTGGTTGATTAACAGTAGTTAGCCTTAATAGCATCGATGCGGATACATTATCAAAACCAATTATAGGAATATCTTCAGGTACCCTGATATTGTTTTCTTTTAAAACTTTGATTGCACCAAATGCCATTTCATCATTAGAACTTACAATTGCATCAAATTGAATATTTTTCCTAAGAAAAGATGAAACAGATGAAGTAGCAGAATCTATAGTAAAATCACCTTTTATAATTAAGTCCTGATTAAAAGATATATTGTTCTGAGCCAAAGTATCTTTATAGACGTTAAATCTTTCGATAGCTTCCAGATGATCATCAGGTCCTGTAATAAATGCTATCTGCCTCTTGTTATGAACAGCTATTAAGTGCTGTAAAGCACTTTTAAATCCCTGCTTATTATCAATACAGCAAGACATACCAATTGGCAGAGACATTGAAACAACCGGGATATTAAACCGGTGTATGAATTCTTCGAGTTGTTCCTTGCTGGCATACTTTGAAATAGTTCCTGATGAAACAATAACCCCATCTACATTTTTATCATTTATAAAATAGTATGAAATATTATAATTATAATCATAGTAATCCGGGGAGTGTAGGGACTTTCCAACAACAACAATCAAGTTTACGCCTAATGCTTTTGAGGCATTGAAAACCGTAAGTGCTTCAAAAGATGACGTCTAGCTATATCACGATCATTGCGATAAGCTAATGGTGTCATTTTTTGAAGCACTTTTTATGTTTATGATTCAGCCTGCATTCTTCCGGTAAATCCTTTGACCAAGGCAGGTACTTGTCCAGAAGTTCTGGGTGGTTTTTAAAATCTGTATTAGGCATTGCTTCAAGGATATATTTTAGATACTCATACACGTCCAAAATATTTGCTTTGGCAGATTCCACCAATGTATAAAGGATCGCATTAGCAGTTGCTCCCCTTGGAGTGTCAGCAAAAAGCCAGGCTCTTCTTGCCACGGCATATGGTTTGATATTTGCCTCACAAAGATTGTTTGAGATGGGAAGTCTTCCGTCTTCTAGAAATGTTTCGAGATACTTTTTCTGATTCTTAGCATAATTTAGAGCTTTTGTCAGGTTCTCATTTGTAGTAGAAATTGCAGAGGTCTCTTCAACCCATGACCAAAAGGCATCAAGAATGGCGCGTGACGCCTCCTGACGCTTCTCTTTCTTTTCGTCATATGACAGTTCCTTTATCTCATCTTCCACTTTGAAGAGAAGATTGATGAATTCCCTTCCTTCAGCTCCTTTGGAACCCGAGATCTCTTTTCCTTTATTGTCCAGCGGAATACTTTCTATGAAATAGCGTCGACAATGAGCCCAACAAAGATTTCTTTTAATGTTCTCCGCTTTCTCATAAGCACTATACGCATCCGTGGTTAGATATCCATGAAACCCTTGTAATAGTTGCTTTGCAACATCACCGCTTCGGCTTCTGGAATAGTGGAAGAAAGCTGCCTTGATCTCTTCACAAGCTGCACTTCGCATGACCCACATGAAAGAATCACTGCTAGCTTGTTTGCCTTCTTCCTTATTACACTGGAATTCTTGTTTCATCCATGTGAAGGACTTCGCATTTTAA